>DATHHS010000055.1:0-22639 GCA_035317085.1 Burkholderiales bacterium | reverse complement strand
GTGGGGAGCACCCCCGGGGAGTTTCTCGCGTTCGTGCGCGAGGAATCGGAGAAGTGGGCGAAAGTGATACGCGACTACCGGATCCGGGTGGAGTAATACTCCCGGCGGAGTAATACAATAGGCGCTCCGTCTCGGGTGGTGGAAAGGAGGCGCGAGTGCCGCGCGACATGAAGTGGACTCCCAAGGGTGTCATTCCGGCGGTGCTGCTGCCGTTCCATGAGGATCTCTCGATCGACGAGCCGTCCTTCCGCGCGCACCTGCGCGACGTGGCGTCGGTCGAAGGACTTTCCGCGATCACCATCAACGCGCATTCCACCGAGGTCGCCTCGTGCTCGTTCGAGGAGCAGAAGCGCGTTCTTGAGATCACCCGGGACCAACTCGGCGGCCGGCTTCCGATCGTGCACGGCGTGTACGCCGAAGGCAGTCTCGAAGCGGCGCGCATCGCTAAGATGGCAGCCGAGGGCGGCGCAGCCGCGCTCCTCGTATTCCCGCCGGGGCCGTTCACCATGGGCCAGCGCCCGGAGATGGCGGTGGAACACTTCCGGCGCATCGCGGAGGCCGCGAACCTTCCGCTTATCGCTTTCCAGTATCCGCTCGCGGGAGGGCAGGGCTACCCGCTCGCCACGCTCCTGAAACTCATCGAGACGGTGCCCCAGGTGCGCGCGATCAAGGACTGGAGCGGGAACCCGCAGTTGCACGAGCGCCAGATCCGCAGCCTGCAGTCCCTCGATCCGCCGGTCAACGTGCTTACGACGCACAGCTCGTGGCTGATGAGCTCGCTCGTGCTCGGCTGCAGCGGCCTCCTGTCGGGCAGCGGCTCGGTGATCGCCGACCTGCAGGTGAAGCTTTTCCGCGCGGTGCGCGCCAACGACCTCGCCGGCGCGAAGAAAATCAACGACCGCATCCGGTCGACGGCCGAAGCGTTCTATGCCGAGCCCTGGGTGGATATGCACAACCGCATGAAGGAGGCGCTGGTGATGATGGGCAAGCTTCCGCGCGCCGTGGTGCGCCCGCCGCTGGTGAAGCTGCCGCAGGCGGAGATCGAGCGCATCCGTCACGCATTGATCGCGGCGGGTCTCCTCGATCAGGCCGGGAAAGCGCGCAAGGCCGCCTAGTCGTTCTGTGTGCTCACAAGGAGATCAGCCATGCCGCCGCTTCGCCTGAGTTTGCTCGTGCTGGGATTCGTCGCGAGTCCGTTCGCCGCCGCGCAGGGCGACATCCGCCCCGGCGCCTGGGACATGAGCGTCGAATTCTCCGTTCCCGCCGATCCGGCGTTCAAGCAGCCCGCGATCTCGCGCCATCAATGCCTCACCGCCGCCGATGCACGCGATCCCAGCCGCATGCTCGCGGAAATGTCGGTGCCCGGAGCGACCGGCTGCGCGATTTCTGACAAGGGCGGATCGTCGGGACACCTCGAATTCGATGTGAAGTGCGAAGGTATTTTCGCGATCGGGGGCCATGGCGCCGTCGACTACACTCCGGAGACGCTGCAGGGCACGCTGAATCTGGACTTCAAGCTCGGCGACACGCAAGCCGCCAAGCGAACCGGGTCCGTCAGCCGGATCGCGGCGCATCGCGTCGGGGACTGTTGAACCGATGGTACGGATCGAGTGCGTCCTGCAGTGCGACAATCACCTCGGCGAAGGCCCGGTCTGGGACGTCGAGGAGGGCCGGCTCTACTGGGTTGACGGCACCGGCCGCCGCGTCGGCAAGCCTTCGCTCTGGCGCTTCGATCCGAAGAGCGGCAAGACCGAGAACTGGGCGCTGAATCGCGACGTAGGCGCGCTTGCGTTGCGAAAAAAAGGCGGCGTGGTGCTCGCGCTCGACGACGGCTTTTATTTCTTCGATTTCAAGACGGGCAAGCTCGAAACCATATCGCTCGTGCACGCGGGACAGCCGCGCACGCGGCTGAACGACGGCAAGTGCGACCGGCGCGGGCGCTTCTTCGCCGGCGGCATGGACGACAAGGAGGAGTTGAAGATCTGCGGGCTGTGGCGCCTCGATCCCGACCTCTCCGTCACGCTGGTGGACGACGGCATCATCTGCTCGAACGGCCCGTGCTGGAGCCCCGACGACAAGACCTTCTACTTCGCCGACACCTTCCAGGGCGAGATCTGGGCTTACGACTACGACATCGCGACCGGCACGCCCGCGAACAAGCGCCTCTTTGCTTCGTTCAAGGAGGATGCCGGCGTCGCCGACGGCTCGACCGTCGACTCCGAGGGCTGCCTGTGGAACGCGCAGCTCATCTCCGGGGACCTCGTGCGCTACGCGCCGGACGGCAGGGTCGAGCGGCGCATCGGCATGCCGGTGCGGAACATCACCAGCGTCATCTTCGGCGGGGAGAAGCTCGACGAGATCTACGTCACCTCGATGGCGCGCGTGAAGCACCCCGCGGTGCACGACCACTTCGCCAAGGAAGCGAAGCCGCAGTTTCTCGCGGGAAGCCTGTTCTGCATCACGGGCCTCGGCATCCGGGGCGTTCCCGAGCCGCGCTTCGCGGGTTGAATCAGTCCGCCCTCAAATTGTTCTTTCGAATGATCTCGCCCCAGCGCGCGTAGTCGCGCCGCACGATCTCGTTGAAGTCGTTGCCGGAAACGCCCGACGGCTCGACGCCCAGTTCCCGGAACCGGTTCGCCACCGACGGAATCTGCAGCGCCTGGCGGATGTCGGCGGCCAGCTTGTCCAGAACAGGCTTGGGCGTTCCGCCGGTCGTGAAGATCCCGTGCCATCCCGGAATGCCGAGTCCGGGAAAAAGCGAATCGAACGGCACGGCGCCGGGAAGCTGCTCGAGCGGTACGCCGCCCGTGACCATGAGGGCGCGCAGCCTGCCCGCTTTCACGTGCGGCATCACCGCCACGGTCACGTCGAGCATGATGCCGGGTTCGCCCGAGAGCACCGCCTGTAGCGCCGGCGCCGCGCCTTTGTAAGGCACGTGGGTGAGGTCGATGTTCGCAGCGCTCTTCAAGAGCTCGACATAGAGGTGCTGCCCGGAGCCGTTCCCGGCGCTCGCGTAGTTGATCCGTCCCGGCGCCTTCTTCGCGCGGGCGATCAATTCCTGGATCGAACCGATCCCGGTCGCGGGATTGACGACGAACGCGTAGGTGAGGAGCGTGGTCTGCGTCACGCCGATCAGATCCTTGAGCACGTTGTAAGGCACTTTCTGCAAATGCGGCAGAGTGATGAGCGGGGTCGAAGCGATGATCATCAGCGTATAGCCGTCGGGGGCGCTTCTCACGACGTACTCCGGGCCGAGGGTGCTGCCCGGCTTGTTCTCGACGACGACCGGCTGCCCCCAGTGGTCCTGCAGTTCCTTGCCGATCAGCCGGCCCGAGATGTCGAGCGGCCCGCCCGGGGGAAAGGGAACGACGAGCCTCACCGGCCTCGAAGGGAAAGCCTGTACCGTCGAATGATCCTGCGCTGCCGCGCTCTGGGCGAACGCAAACGCCCACAGGAAAACTGCTGCGGTCCGTCTCATGTCTTCACCCCTTCATCCGCGATGTAGTCGCGGATCACCGCGTCGATGCCGGGGTCGGCCTTGAATCCCATACCGATCGCGCGCGGCGTCGCGAAACGTACGGGCCAGCCTTTTACGATCGTGTCGATGCGTGCATCGAGCTTGAACGACACGCGCTTCTGCGTTTGAGCGGTGGCAATTTTCCCTATCGCTTCGATCATCTCCGCGACGGTCACCGTGATGCCCGGCAGATTGAGAGCACGGTTCATGCCCCAGGCCGAAGCCGGAAGATCATGCGCGTGCATGAAAGCGTCGACCACGCGTCGCGGCGAAAGCAACCACACGCCGGTCTCCGCTCCGACAGGGCATTCGTAGGCGATGCCGTTGAGCGGCTCGCGGACGACGGCGCTCGCGAACGACGAGGCTGCCGCGTTCGCTTTCCCCGGGCGCACGACGATGGTCGGCAGGCGCAGCGACCTGCCGTCGATGTAGCCCTTGCGCGAGAAATCGCTCACCAGGTACTCGCTCACCACTTTTTGCGAGCCGTAAGACGTCTGCGGCGCGGGCGTGGTCGAGTCGTCCAGCACCTTCGGGAGATCGCCCCCGAAGGCCGCTACCGAACTCGCGAACACGAGACGCGGCGGCCGCACGCACTTTCTTGCCTGATCGAGCACGTTGCGCATGCCTTGCAGGTTGACGCGCATGCCGAGATCGAAATCGGCTTCGGCGGCGCCGGAGACGACCGCGGCGAGATGGAAGATCGAAGTCGTGTCAGGGGCGATCGCACGCGCGGCGAAGACGAGGTCCGAGACGTCGCCAGCGAGCGTCTCGAGCCGCGGATCCTTTGGAAGGTTCGCGGGAAACGCCTGGTCGGCGAGAACGATGCTCCCGATTTTCTGCGCCGCGCCGTCCGCTCCGGCGATCGTGCCGCGAGCGAGCAGCGCTTTCGCAAGCTTGAAGCCGATGAATCCGCCGCCGCCGGTGATGACGATTTTCACGTGGTGCTTCCTATTTGAAGAAGTTACCCACCGCTTCGGTCATCGCGGCCGAGTGCTTGGGCAGCCACAACACGATCTCGGGAATGTAGGTGCACACGATGAGCGCTGCGAACAGCGGCACGAGCCAGGGCAATATCGCCATTGTAGTGCGCTCCACCGACAGCTTCGCGGTGCGCGACAGCACGAACAGCACCGTGCCGAGCGGAGGGTGCAAAAGGCCGATCATCAGGTTCAGCACCATCACCAGGCCGAAGTGCACGAGGTCGATGCCGAGCTTCTGGCAGATCGGCACGAGGATGGGCACGAGCAGGGTGATCGCCGCCACCGGCTCGAGGAAGCAGCCGACGACCAGCATCAGCACGTTCGCGAGCAGCAGGAACACCCAGGGCGTGTGCGTGAACGAGAGCACCCAGGCGGCGACCGCGTCGGTGACGCGCGTGACGGTGAGCAGCCAGCCGAAGATCGACGCCGCCGCGACGATGAAGAGCACGGTCGCGGTCGTCTCGATGGTGTCCATCGAAATCTTCGCGAGCATGCGCCAGTTGAGCGTGCGGTACCACGCGAGCCCGAGGACGAGCGCATACGCCGAGGCGATGATCGCGCCTTCGGTGGGCGTGAACACGCCGAAGGTCATGCCGCCGAGCAGGATCACGGGCGTCATCATCGCGAGGAAAGCATCCGCGCCGGTGCGCGCGAGCGCCGACCATGAGAAGGTCGCATCGCGCCCGTAGTTGCGCCGGTACGCGTACCAGGTGACGGTCGCCATCATGAACAGGCCCATCACGATGCCCGGAATCACGCCGGCGAGAAACAGCTGCCCGATCGAGACTCCGGCCATCATGCCGTAGATGACAAAGGGCAGCGAAGGCGGAATGATGGGCCCGAGCGTCGCCGAAGCGGCGGTCACGCCTACGGAGAAATCGAGCGGATAGCCGTGGTCCTTCATCGCCTTGATCTCTATCGTTCCCAGGCCCGCGGCGTCGGCGATCGCCGTGCCCGACATGCCGGCGAAGATCATCGAGCCGACGATGTTCACGTGCCCGAGTCCGCCCTTCAGCCATCCCACGAGCGCGAGCGCGAAGTTGTAGATGCGGTTGGTGATCCCCGCCGAGTTCATCAAGTTGCCGGCGAGAATGAAGAAGGGTACCGCGAGCAGCGGAAAGGAATCGATGCCGCCATACATGCGGTGAATGACGACGAAGTCGGGAACGGTGCCCGAGATCATCACGTAGGCGAGCGAGGCGACGATCATCGCCAGCGCGACGGGTACACCGGCGAGCATAAGGACGAGAAAGCCGACGAGCAGCACCGCGGTCACGGAGTGTCTCCGTACTCGGGGCGCTCGAGCGCACTGTAGCCCTGGCGCCAGTGCTTACAGGCCACCTGCAGCGAGCGGCCGAACATCAGCGCAAAGCCGATGAGCATGGCGCCGAACACCAGGCCGATCGGCAGCTCGATGACCGCCATGCGCTGGTTGCCGATGCGGTCGATGAGCAGCCAGGTGAGCCACACCGCGTAGCCGAAAAAGCCGATGCGCACCGCGTCCACGAAAGTCGCCATGACGCGCCCGGCCGCGCGCGGAATGAAGCGGTAGACGAAATCGACCTGGATGTGGGTGCTCCGCCGCACCGCCATCGCGCCGCCGAGGAAGGTCACCGCGATGAGCAGATAGCGTGCGATCTCCTCCGTCCAGCCCGCCGCGTCGTTGAGAACGTAGCGGGTGAACACTTGATAGAAAACGACCACCGCGAGAATCCAGAACACCGCGAGCGTGATCCAGTCCTCCCAGGCGTAGACGGAAAGCCGGACCGCTTCGTCCGCGACGTGGAAGCGGCCGTCGGCGCCGAGGACGCGCTCGGTGCCTTCTTCGCCCTCGGGAGCCGCGCTCATCTAAAGGAACGCTACTTGATCGCCTGCACCCTGTCGTACAGCGCCTTGTCCCAGGCCACGTCGGGGCCGACGAGGAATTTCGCGAAGGCCTGCTTGAACGCGGCACGGTCGGACTTCACCACGGTCTTGCCGTACTTGGTCGCGAACTCGTCCACCAGCCGGTTCTCGGCCGCGGCGATCTCCACGGTCGCCTTGGCGCAGGCCTCGCGGAACACGTCCTGGAAGACCTTCCTGTCCGCGTCCGAGAGCTTGCTCCACAGCGGCCCGCTCACGATGGTGATCAGCATCTCGGTGATATGGCCGGTGAGGTTGATGTGCGACTGTACTTCGTAGAACTTCTTCGCGAAGATGGTCGGCAGGGGATTCTCCTGCGCGTCCACCGTGCCGTTCTGCAGGGCGAGATAGACTTCCGCGAAAGCGATCGGCGTGGCGTTCGCGCCGACGACCTTCGGATACATGATGTAGAGCGGCGCGTCGGGCACGCGCAGCTTCAGGCCCTTCATGTCCTCGGGCTTGACGATCGGCTTGTTCGCGGTCGTGTGGCGCACGCCGTAGTAGACGACCGCGATGGGCTTGTTGCCGCCCTTCTTGTAGTAGGCCTCCTCGAGCTCCTGCAGCACCGCGCTCTCGGAATATTTCTTCCAGTGGTCGAAGTCGCGGAACATGTAGGGCGCGCCGCCGATCCCGAGCGGCGGATAGGTGCGCGCAGCAAAGGCCTGACCGGTGTAGATCACGTCCACCGTGCCGAGCGAAAGCGACTGGTTGATCTGCGTCTCGTTGCCCAGCGACGACGCCGGGAACACGTCCATGGTGTAGCGGTTGTTGGTGCGCTTGGCGATCTCGCCCGCCGCCCACAACGCCCAGGTGTGGTAGGGCTCGGAGGTTTCGTATACGTGCGCGAACTTGAGCTTCTGCTGCGAAAACGCCGCGGACGGCGCGGCGAGGGTGAGGACGAGAGCCGCGAGAACGGACAGCTTGCGGGCGACGGACATGGTTTTCCTCCTTTACTGGATGGGGCGAGCGTATCAAAGTTTGAGAAGGCGGCGGCGGGATTGATTGCCCAGCAATTTACCACTAGACTTTCCACTAGACTCGCTCCGATTCGCCCCATTGAACGCCTTACATAGGAGGAGAAATGATGAACAAACAGCGCTTAATCAGCGGATTCGCAATTTCAACCGTCACGTTGCTGGGTCTTTTGCTCAGCAGTTCGATCTGGGCCGACCATGGGGATAGACCGGACCATGAGGTCGGATCGATGGGGCCGGTACCCAAGGCCGTATGCGGCCGTTCCGACCATGCGGAAAGCGGATTGCAGGGCCAGACCACGTCCGCAGAGCGTGCGAGCGGCGATTCGGAGCGCGGCTACAACTGCAATCTCGAGCTCGTCGGACAGTTCCGAGGCGAAGGGGCCTTTTCGCAGGATGGGCCGTCGTACTTCGGTCACTGCGCCTACATGGCAACGGAAAACGACCCCCGGCAGCTGCACCCCGGTATCGTCGTGATCGATGTTTCGGATCCCAGAAATCCACACCCGACCGCGTACCTCGCCGAAACTGCGGCGGGGCGCAACCCGCACGAAAATAACAAGGTGAACCAAGCGCGCGGACTGCTCGGACTCGCCCAAAGCAATGGGCCGAATTTCGCCGTTTACGACCTGAGCGAGAACTGCGCTTACCCGAGACTGGCGTCCACCTTCGACGTACCCAACAGTTCGGGCCACATGGGTGGCTGGGCCGAGGATGGCAAGACGTACTACATCGGCCAGAGCTTTCGGGGCGTTGGCGGCATCCTGCCCATTATCGACGTGACCGACCCGTACCAGGCGAGGTGGCTCCTCAACTGGACGTTCACCGGTGATGGCCGGCCCCACGACCTCTCCACCAACAAGGCCGGAACGCGGCTGTATGCGGGACAACCCGGCACCTTCGGCGCGGCGCCCAACAACTCTTCGTTCGGGCCGGACGGGCTGGTGATCCTGGACGTGAGCGACATCCAGTTCCGTCGTCCCAATCCACAGATCCGGATCGTCAGCAGGCTCTTCTGGAATGACCAGGGGCAGGTCGAGCAGATGCTCCCCTTCTTCTCCCACGGACGCTCGTACCTCATCAGCACGGATGAGTCCGGCGGTCAGGCAGGCGTTGGTGGTCTCCCGGCAGCATGTGCCCGGGGAGCGTCGCCCTACGGTTACTCGAATGTCATCGACATCACCGACGAGACGAACCCGAGAATCGTCTCCAAGATCATGCTCGAGGTGCACGACCCCAAGAATTGCTCGAAATTCCTCACTGAACCGCCGGACGTCGGAGCCGGGCTCCTCGACTATTCCACCGAAAGATGCAATGTGGATCGTACGAACGATCCGACGCTGGTAGCTTGCGGCTCGAGAGGTACGGGCACCCGGATTTACGACATCCGCGATCCCCTCCACCCTGTAGAGATCGCGTACTGGAAGGGGCCGGCGCCGCGAACCGCGTTCCTTCCCGGATCGGGCAGCTGGGCACCGGGCGTCGATATAACCGTCGAAAAGCAGGCGGGTATGCCGCGCTTTGTCAGGGCTCGTGCCGCCAACGGCAAAGGGCACGAGCTGAATCTCTGGCTCGTCGGCGATGGCAACGGCTTTCAGGTTCTCCGCTTTACCGACGAGTTCTTGAAGACGCGGCAAGGCAAGGCGCTCCACGACGAGGCTTCGAAGGACGACTAGCCGACCCACACGTCGTCAGGCAGCTCGTTCTTGGTAGGCGAGCTGCCGTCTGCTCGAACTGTGCTGGCTCTTCGATCGCGGTCGAAGAGCCATTTTTTTGACTCGGGACAGTTGGAACGGCACTAGTGGTTGTCGCGCGGCACGAAGGCGCCGCTCTTGCCCACGAGAAAGTCGAGATCCGCGCCTTCGTTCGCCTGCAGCACGTGGTCGAAGTATAGGCGCCAGTATCCGCGCTCCAGAGGAGGCTCCGGCGCACGCCAGTTGCTGCGTCGGCGCTCGAGCTCCTCCTCGGAGACAAGCAGCTCGAGCCGGCGCTTGCCGACGTCGAGCTCGATGATATCGCCGTCCTCGACCAGGGCGAGCGCGCCGCCCGCGGCCGCCTCGGGCGCGACGTGCAGCACCACCGTGCCGTAGGCGGTGCCGCTCATCCTCGCGTCCGAGACGCGAACCATGTCGGTGATGCCGCGCTTCAGGAGTTTCGGCGGGAGCGGCATGTTGCCCACTTCGGCCATGCCCGGGTAGCCCTTGGGCCCGCAGTTCTTGAGCACCATGACGCAGTTCTTGTCGATGTCCAGCTTCGGGTCGTCGATGCGCTTGTGGAAATCCTCGATGTTCTCGAACACCACCGCGCGGCCCTTGTGCTTCATCAGCTTGGGCGTCGCGGCCGAGGGCTTGATGATGGCGCCGTCGGGACACAGGTTGCCGCGCAGCACCGCGATGCCGGAATTTTTCTTGAACGGCTTTTCGAACGGCGTGATCACGCCGCGGTTCCAGCAGCGCGCGTCCTTGCTGTTCTCCCAGATCGTTTTGCCGTTCGCGGTGATCGCCTGCTTGTTGAGCAACCCCTTTTTCCCGAGCTCGCGGATCACCACAGGAAGGCCGCCGGCGTAGTAGAAATCCTCCATCAGATGCTTGCCGTTCGGCATCAGATTCACGAGCGTATGCACGCCGCGGCCCAGGCGATCGAAGTCATCCAACGCGAGATCGACCCCGATGCGCCGCGCGATCGCGATGAGGTGAATCACGGCGTTGGTCGAGCCGCCGATCGCGGCGTTGACGCGGATGGCGTTTTCGAACGCCGCTCGCGTCAGGATCTTTTCGATGCCGAGATTCTCCCTCACCATCTCCACCACGCGCCGCCCCGCCTCGCGCGCGAGCACGTAGCGCCGCGCATCGACCGCGGGGATCGCCGCGTTTCCCGGCAGTCCGAGCCCGAGCGCTTCGACCATGGAGGCCATCGTCGAAGCCGTGCCCATGGTCATGCAGTGCCCGTGCGAGCGGTGCATGCACGACTCGGCCTCGTGGAATTCCTCGATCGTGATTTTTCCGGCGCGCAGGTCTTCGGACATCGACCAGGTGTTCGTGCCCGAACCGATGTCGGCGCCGCGGTACTTGCCCGAGAGCATGGGACCGCCGGAGACGCCGAGGGTCGGCAGCCCGACGCTGGACGCGCCCATGATGAGCGACGGCGTGGTCTTGTCGCAGCCCATCAGCAGGACGACGCCGTCGAGCGGATTGGCGCGGATTGATTCCTCGACGTCCATGCTTGCGAGGTTGCGGTAGAGCATCGCCGTTGGACGCATCAGCGTCTCGCCCAGCGAGGTCACCGGGAATTCGAGCGGGAAGCCGCCGGCCTCGAGCACGCCGTTCCTCACGTGCTCGGCGAGGGTTCGAAAGTGCGTGTTGCAGGGCGTGAGCTCCGACCAGGTGTTGCAGATGCCGATCACCGGGCGGCCGTCGAACTGGTCCTGCGGCACGCCGCGGTTCTTCATCCAGCTGCGGTAGATGAAGCCGTAGATATCATTACGGCCGAACCATTTGACGCTGCGCAGCTTCGGCTTTTTCCTGGCCATTTCAGTATGTCCCCCTGCCGCCGGAAATATCGAACACCGCGCCGGTCGAAAACGAGCAATCCTCGGAAGCGAGCCAGCAAACGAGCGACGCGATTTCCTCCACGGTCACGAAGCGGTTCATCGGAATTTTCGAGAGCATGTACTTGATGTGCTCCTCGGTCATCTGGTCGAAGATCGCGGTCTTGGCCGCCGCGGGCGTGACGCAGTTCACGAGTACGCCGGTCTGCGCCAGCTCCTTGCCCAGGGACTTGGTGAGCGAAATCACGCCGGCCTTCGATGCGCTGTACGCGACCGCGTTGGGGTTGCCTTCCTTCCCGGCGATCGAGGCGATGTTGACGATGCGCCCGTACTTGCGCTTCACCATGTGAGGGGCCACGGCGCGGCAGCACAGGAACTGGCTCGTGAGGTTCACGCGGAGGACGCGCTCCCATTCTTCGACGGGATATTCCGTGGTCGCCACATTGAGGCCTGCGACACCGGCGTTGTTGACGAGCACGTCGATCTTGCCGAGATCGGCGAGCGCCTTTGCCGTTGCGCGTTCGACCGCGGCCGCATCCGAGACGTCGACCGAATCCTTTTTCGCGGCGAGATCCCAGAGCATGACCTTTGCGCCGGAAACCTCGAGGCGCTTCGCGATCGCCGCGCCTATGCCTTGCAATCCGCCGGTGACGACGGCGCTGCGCCCCTTGAAATCGAGCTGGTTCACTCTTTCACCGCTCCAGTCATGCCCGAAACATAATATTCCACGAAAAACGAATACAGCACCGCCACCGGCAGCGAGCCGAGCAGCGCGCCCGCCATCAGCGGCCCCCAGTGATAAACGTCGCCTTCGACCAGTTCCGTGACCACACCCACCGGCACGGTCTTCACTTCCGAGGAAGACACGAAGGTCAGCGCGTAAATGAACTCGTTCCACGACAGCGTGAAGGCGAAGATGCCCGCGGAGATGAGGCCGGGCACCGCGAGCGGCAGGATGATCTTGGTAAGGATCTGCCAGCGCGTGGCGCCGTCGATGAGCGCGCACTCCTCGAGTTCGAATGGGATCGAGCGGAAATAACCCATCAGCAGCCAGGTGCAGAACGGAATCAGGAAGGTCGGATAGGTGAGGATCAACGCCCAGCGCGTGTCGAACAGGCCCAGCTTGAAGACGATGGCCGCGAGCGGGATGAAGAGGATCGAGGGCGGCACGAGGTAGGCAAGGAAGATGGCGAGCCCCACCTGGCGCGAGCCGTGGAAGCGCAGGCGCTCGATCGCGTAGGCCGCGAAGACGCTCGCCGCGAGAGAGGTGAAGGTAGCCGCCACCGACACGATGACGGTGTTCAACATCCAGTCGGGATACGGCGTCTCGAAGATGAGGTGGCGGAAGTGCTCGAACGTGGGCGCCGCGACCCAGAACGGGTTGCCCTCGTGCGAGAGCAGCTCCGCGTTCGGCTTGAGCGCCGTGGTCGCCATCCAGTAGAACGGAAAGAGCAGCACGAAGACGAAGATGCCGAGCGGCATGTAGAGCGTCACCACGCGGCGCGGCAGCGACTCGAGGTAGGACATGCTCTGCGCCTGCAGGTCTTCTTTCATCGGCGTTGTGGTATTTGCGTTCATCGCGGGCCGCGCCTCAATCCCGCGCGCCCTGCTGCCAGGCGCGCCGCTGCAGGCCGAAGTAGCTGAAGAGGATCGCCGCGAGCAGGAAGGGGATCATCATCGTGGCGAGCGCCGCGCCCTCGCCCAGGGAGCCGCCGGAGATGGCGCGCTGGAAGGAGAGCGTGGCCATGAGGTGCGTGGCATTGAGCGGACCGCCGCGGGTGATCACGTAGATCAACTGGAAGTCGGTGAAGGTGAAGAGCACCGAGAACGTCATCACCACCGCGATGATGGGCGTGAGCAGAGGCAGCGTCACGAATCGGAAGCGCTGCCACGGCGTGGCGCCGTCGAGCGCCGCCGCCTCGTAGAGCGAAGGCGAGATCGTCTGCAGGCCGGCGAGAAGGCAGATCGCCACGAACGGCACGCCGCGCCAGATATTGGCCGCGATGACCGAAAAGCGCGCATTCCACGGATCGCCGAGGAAATCGATGTAATGGGTTATGAGCCCCATCTTCATGAGCGCCCAGGAGATCACCGAGAACTGCGCGTCGTACATCCACCAGAAAGCGAGCGCGGAAAGCGCCGTGGGCACGATGAAGGGCAGCAGCACGGCGGCGCGGAAGAACGACTTGAACGGGAGACTGCGGTTGAGCAGGAGCGCCAGCCACAGGCCCAGCGCGAACTTGATCACGCTCGCCACCGCCGTATAGAAGAGCGTGTTGAAGAGCGAGAGCTGGGCGACCGCGTCGCCGACGAGGTACTGGAAGTTATCCAGGCCAACCCATTGGCCGGCGCGGCCGATCTTGGTGTCGGTGAACCCGAGCCACGTGCCGAGCCCCAGCGGATAGGTGAGGAACAGCAGCAACAGCACGCTCGCGGGCAGCATGAACAGCAGCCCCAAGACGTGCCGGTTGTTGAAGAAACGCTGCATCGTCGCTCCCGCGGATACGGGAACCCGGTCGAAACGCTCGCGCGCCTTGGCCGGGTCCCCGCCTTCGCGGGGATGACTAGACCTTGTAATACCGCTCCGCCCGTGCTTTCGCGCGATCCATCGCTTCCTTCGGCGTCTTCGCTCCCGACACCGCCTCCGCCACCATGTTCACCATGATGAAGTCGGCCATCGTCGCGGCCGACGCGTAGCCCATCGGGCCCGAGTAGCCGTTGGGCAGCATGATCTTCATCGAGTTGCTGTAGGGGAGATTCTTGGGATCCGACTTCCAGAGGGGGCTCTGTTCATAGGCCCGGAGGGGATGCGACACGTAGCCGATGGATGCGGCCTGCCACGGCTCGTATTGCTCCTTCTCCATCATGAACGCGAGATAGGCCTTCGCGGCGTTGGGGGCCTTCGAGTACTTGAACAGCATCATGGGGAAGAAGAGATTCAGCTCCGTGGTCCTGCCGATCGGGCCGACGGGGAAGTTGGCGTGGCCGATATCGTCCACCATCGCCTTCATCTTCGGATCCTGCGAGTTCTTCGCCGCGTAGTAGACCGAAATGCCGTTCGCCGTCATGCCGATCTGCCCGTCGAGGAACGCCTTGTTGTTGTTGGGGTCGAGCCACGAGAGCGTTCCCGGGATGAAAGTTTCGTAGAGCTGCTTGCCGTAGTTGAGCGCGGCCTCGGTCTCGGGGCTCGCGATGACGACGTTGCCCTTCGCGTCGACCATCTTGCCGCCGTGCGACCACACGAGCCAGTGGGTCCAGACGTTGCCGTCGCCCGTGGCGTTGCCGAGTGCGAAGCCGGGCGGCATGCCCTTCGCCTTGTACGCCTGCGCGAGCTTGAGGAAGCCCGCGGTGTCCTTCGGGAACTCGCTGAAGCCCGCTTCCTTCATCGCGCCGATGCGATGGACGACGGCGTTGCCGGCACAGCCCATCGGCACCGCGATCCACTTGCCCTTCTCGGTGCAGTAGTCCTTGCAGACGTCGTACCAGCCGCCGTACTTGCCGCCGAGATAGTTCGCGACGTCGCTCACGTCCACCAGCTTGTCCGGATACTGGTGCGCGTCCTCGAAGGTCGAGATGATGATGTCGGGCCCGCTGCCGACGTTCGCCGCCACCGCCGCCTTTGGCCGCACGTCTTCCCAGCCCTCGTTGTCGACGCGCACTTCGACGCCGGTCTTCTCGGTGAACTTCTTGGTGTTCGCCGTCCACAGGTCTTCGTCGCCCTGGACGAAGCGCTTCCAGCGCAGCACGCGCAGCTTCGCGCCCTTTTCCGGCTTCCAGGGCGCTGCGGCGGGCGCTTTGCCCTGCGCTTTTGCGAGCAGCGGCGTGCCGCCCGCCGCGCCGGCGGCGAGGCCGGCGGAAATCTTCAGAAAATCGCGACGCTTGATATTGCTCATGGTCTCCTCCTTTGGTCGTAAAACCCGTTATATGAATTCGTCGCCCCCATGACTTCGTCACCCCCGCGAAAGCGGGGGTCCAGGGGGTCTGGATTCCCGCGTTCGCGGGAATGACGGAAACTAAGCAAGCCGCGCCCCGCTCGCTGGATCGAAAAGAAAAGTGAGCTGCGGCTTCAATCGAACGGCGGTGCCCGGGCGGAAAGTGTAGCGCTCGCGCACCACGGCCGTGACATCCACGCCCGCGAGCTTGCAGAAGATCTGCGTGTCGGCGCCCGTAGGCTCGACCACGATCACTTCCGCGGGCACGCCGTCGTCGGCCACCGCGAAGTGCTCGGGCCGCACACCGACCACGACTTCACGGCCTTCCTCGATCTCAGAACGCACGGGCATCGGCAGGTGCACCCCGTGGCCGATCGAGACCGCAAGTCCGGCGCCGTTCCGCGCCATGCGGCCGATGAGAAAATTCATCGCGGGCGAACCGATGAAGCCGGCGACGAAGCGGTTCGCCGGATTGTCGTAGAGCTCCAGGGGCGAGCCGATCTGCTCGACGCGGCCCGCGTTCATCACCACGATCTTGTCGGCCATGGTCATCGCCTCGATCTGATCGTGCGTGACATAGACCGAAGTCGTCTTCAGCCGCTGGTGCAACGCCTTGATCTCGGTGCGCATGGACACGCGGAGTTTCGCATCGAGATTGGAAAGCGGCTCGTCGAACAGGAACACCTGCGGTTTCCTCACGATTGCGCGCCCCATCGCCACGCGCTGGCGCTGGCCGCCGGAGAGCTGGCGCGGATAGCGCCCGAGGTATTCCGAGAGCCCGAGGATCAGCGCCGCCTCGCCCACGCGCGCGCGCGTCTGCTCGCGCGATTCGCCGGCGAGCTTCAGGCTGAACGCCATGTTGTCGTAGACGGTCATGTGCGGGTAGAGCGCGTAGTTCTGGAACACCATCGCGATGTCGCGCTCTTTCGGCGCGACGTCGTTCACGATACGGCCACCGATGGAGATGGTACCGCCGGTGATCTCCTCCAGCCCGGCGATCATCCGCAGCAGCGTCGATTTGCCGCAACCCGAGGGGCCGACCAGCACGCAGAACTCGTCTTTCTCGACCACCACGTCGACCCCGTGCACGACCTCGGTCGAGCCGAAGCTCTTGCGCACGCCGGAGAGGGTCACCGATGCCATGCTGGCGCTCCGTCTGCTCAGGACATCGCTTTGTCGTTCGAGGGAAAAATTCCGGAAGGGCGAGGGCAGGTTAAGCCGTGACTACTGCGGCGGTCAAGTGGATTTGCGCGGGCGGCTTAAGCTGTATCATGTGCGCCGGGAGAGCGCCAAAACAAGGATGAAAAAGATCCTGATTACCGGGGCGGCCGGCGACGTCGGCAGCCATCTGCGCCGCGAGCTTGCGGGGCGCTACGAACTGCGGCTCTCCGACATCCGGCCGCTCGAGGACCTCGCCGCCGGGGAGGAGTTCATTCAGGGCGATTGCGCGAGCCTGCGCGACATGCTGCAGGTGACGAAGGACGTCGCCGCGATCGTGCACCTCGGCGGATTCTCGGTGGAAGGGCCGTGGGCGGTGATCCTGCGGGCGAACATCGTCGGCACCTACAACCTGTTCGAGGCGGCGCGGCGCAACGGCGTGCGCCGCGTCGTGTTCGCGACCAGCAACCACGCCGTGGGTTTCTACGAGCGCGACGACACCATAGACCACCGCGTCTATCCGAAACCGGACAGCCGCTACGGCGTGTCCAAGGTATTCGGCGAGGCGCTCGGCAGCCTCTACTCGGACAAGTACGGCATGGAGGTGGTGTGCATGCGCATCGGCAACGTCAAGCCGCTGCCGACGGACAAGAGGCGGCTTTCGATCTGGCTCTCGCCGCGCGACCTCGCGCAGCTCGTCTCGGTCGCGATCGACCGTTCCGGCATCCGCTTCGAGATCGTGTACGGCGTCTCCGGCAACCGGCGCAGCTGGTACGACAACGCCAACGCGGAGCGGCTCGGTTACCAGCCGCAGGACGACAGCGAAGCCTGGGCCGCGGAAGTGATGCAAAATGAAAGGCCGAGCGAGGACCCGCGTGCGGAACGATTCCAGGGCGGCACTTTCGTGACTGCGGAGGACGGCGGCGACCCGACGCGCCTTCCCGTGGTGCCGCAGCGCGCGAAGCGGCGCAAGCGCCCCGCAAAGAAGAAAGCCACGAGGAAAAAGAAATGAGCGAATCCCGGCCGCGGCGCGCGGCACCGCCGAACTCGTGCGATACGCACATGCATATCTACGATGCGCGCTTCCCGCAGGCGCCGGGCGGTCCGAAGCCGCCCGGTGAATTCACCGTGGAGGACTATCGCAAGCTCCAGGCGCGGCTCGGTGTTGCCCGCGTGGTGGTCGTTCAGCCGAACGCCTATCAGGACGACAACCGTTGCACGCTCGATGCGATCGCGCAACTCGGGGCGGGCGCGAGGGGAGTGGCCGTGGTGAGGCCCGATGCGAGCGAGGAGCACCTCGCGGAGCTCACCCGCGACGGTATTCGCGGCCTCCGCTTCATGACGCTTCCCGGCGGCGCGCTCGGCTGGGACGTGATGGACGAGCTCGCGGCGCGCGTGCACGACTTCGGCTGGCACGCGGTGGTGCAACTCGACGGTCGCACGCTCCCCGAGCGCCAGGAGCAGATCTGGCGACTGCCGGGCCGTTTCATCATCGATCACGTCGGCAAGTTTCTCGAGCCCGTGCGGCCATCGCATCCGGCGTTCAAGTCCTTGCTGAGGCTCGTGGATAGCGGGCGCTGCTGGGTGAAACTTTCCGCTGCGTACGAAGTGTCGAAGAGCGGCCCGCCGAGATACCAGGATGTCGGCGCGCTCGCCAGGGCGCTCGTCAAGCACGCGCCCGAGCGCATGTTGTGGGCGAGCAACTGGCCGCATCCGAGCGCGCCCAAGGACGCCATGCCCGACGACGCGAACCTGCTCGACCTCTTGCTCGAGTGGGCGCCCGACGAGAACGTGCGCCGCAGGATTCTCGTCGACAATCCCGCCGACCTGTACGGTTTCTAGGGGGACGCGTGCCCGATCGTTTTTCCATCGATCGCGCGGACTTTCCCGGCCCGGTCGTGGTTACGGGCGCGGGCGGCTGCATCGGCAGCTGGGTGCTGGCGCTGCTCGCGCGCGCAGGCGTTCCCGTGTTCGCGTTCGACTTGTCGGAAGACAAACGGCGGCCGCGCCTGCTCATGTCCGAGGATGACCTGAAGAAAGTGCAGTGGCTCACCGGCGATATTTCCGAGAGTGCGACCGTCGTACGGGTTCTTGAAGCGGCACGGCCCAGCGCGATCATTCACCTCGCCGCGCTGCAGGTGCCGTTCTGCAAGGCCGATCCGATCGCCGGAGCAAAAGTGAACGTCGTCGGCACCGTGAATATTTTCGAGGCGGCGCGGGGGCTGGGCGTCAAGCGGCTCGCCTACGCGAGCTCGATCGCCGCCTACGGCGCGATGGACGAAGGCCACGGCGCGATGCATACGCTTTACGGCGCGTACAAATACTGCGATGAGCAGATCGCCAAGGTGTATTCGCAGGACTGGAACGTGCACAGTGTCGGCATCCGGCCGGGCGTGGTCTACGGCGTCGGGCGCGACCAGGGCCTCACCTCGAAGACGACCTTCGCGGTGCTCGCGGCCGCCGAGGGCAAACCCTACGAAGTGCCGTTCTCGGGCGGCGTGTCCTGGCTCTACGCGGGCGAAGCCGCGAGCGCATTCATTCACGCCGTCGCGCGCGAGCGCACGGGCGCTCCGGTGTTCGACATGAACGGCGTCTATGCACCGGTCGAGGAGGGGCTTCGCATCCTCAGGCAGCTCGCGCCCGCGGCGGCGATCAGCTCCTCGGGGCAGCCCCTCGCATTCCCCATGCACCTGCCCGACGAGCCGTTGCGCGCTTATCTCGGCGATTACGGCAGCATGCCGCTCGATCAAGGCATACGCGAGACCTACGAGGCCTTCCGCTCGCTCATTGGGCGCGGGATGCTCGCGCTGCCCGGGGTGGCATGACAATATGAATTCACGTAGATGAATCCGTTTCGTTCGCGACGTTCCATCAAAAGGAGAAACTCCATGCGCACGATCGCACGCAGCATCCTCGCAAGCCTCGCCGTCCTCCTGGCGGTCACCGCCCACGCCAAGGAATTCCGCTCGGCCGACGTGCACCCGCTCGACTATCCGACGGTGCTCGCGGTCGGCTACATGGGCAAGCTCATCTCCGAGCGTACCGGCGGCCGGCACAGCATCAAGGTGTACGGCAACAGCGCCCTGGGCAGCGAGAAGGACACCATCGAGCAAGTGCGCATCGGCGCGCTCGACATGATCCGTATCAACGTCGCCCCGATGAACAACGTCGTTCCCGAGACCATGGTGCCGACCATGCCCTTCGTGTTCCGCTCCACCGCGCACATGAGGAAGGTCCTGGACGGCCCGATCGGCGACGAGATCCTGAAAGCCTGCGAGAAGCAGGGCCTGATCGGCCTCGCGTTCTACGACAGCGGCTCGCGCTCCTTCTACACCGTCAAGAAACCCATCAGGGCGCTTGCCGACATGAAGGGTTTGAAAATCCGCGTGCAGCAATCCGACCTGTGGGTGGCGATGATGCAGGCCCTGGGCGCGAACGCGACGCCCATGCCTTACGGTGAAGTGTATACAGCGCTGAAGACGGGCCTGGTCGACGGCGCGGAGAACAACTGGCCCTCGTACGAGTCCTCGCGCCACTTCGAGGCGGCCAAGTTCTATTCGGTCACCGAGCATTCGCTGGCGCCCGAGATCATGCTGTTCTCGAAGAAGGTCTGGGACACGCTGTCCGCCGACGACCAGAAGATCATCCGGCAGGCGGCCAAGGAATCGGTGCCGTACATGCGCAAGCTCTGGGACGAGCGCGAGGACAAATCGCGCAAGATCGTCGAGAGCGCCGGCTCGCAGATCGTCACGGTCGACAAGAAACCGTTCCAGGACGCGATGAAGCCGGTGTACGACAAGTTCATCACCGATCCGGGCCTGAAGGACATGATCCGGCGCATCCAGGCGGTCAACTAGGAAGGTCCGTTCACCCTTCGACCCTTCGGCAAGCTCAGGGCTCAGGGCGAACGGAATTGCTCATACAGCCGTTCGTGGTGAGCCTGTCGAACCATGAACGGCCGGGGCTGGTCCTGCGGAGGTATTTGTAATGCTCACCCGCTTTACCGCGCCGCTCGCCCGCGTGTGCATGTACTTCGCGGTGGCGGGCTTGATCGGCATCGTCGGCGTGGTGGCGATCCAGGTCTTCGGGCGTTACGTGCTGAACGACACGCCCGTTTGGGCCGAAAGCACGGCGCTGGTGCTGGTGCTCTACGTCACGCTGCTCGGCGCCGCCGTGGGCGTGCGCGACGCCGGGCACATCGGCATGGAGTCGCTCCTCGTGCTCGTGCCCGAGCGCATCCGCAACCGGATGGAGCTCCTGATCCACGCGCTGGTCGCGACCTTCGGGGCGATCATGTGCTGGAACGGCGCGATCCTCGCCGAGTCGGTGGCGAGGTACAAGATCCCGACGCTCGGCATCTCGGAGGCTTTCAACCAGGCGCCGCTGGTGATTTCGGGCGCGCTGATCGTCCTCTTCTCGATCGAACACATCATCGCGCTCCTGCGCGGCGAGGAAGTGGTGCCGTCATGGCACTGACCATCCTCACGATCAGCTTCGTCCTGCTCCTTCTGCTCGGGGTGCCGGTCGCCTTTGCGATCGGGCTCTCGGCGGTGTGCACCATCCTCTGGGAAGGCCTGCCGCTCGCGGTGGTCTTCCAGCGCATGACCTCGGGGATGAACATCTTCTCCTTCCTCGCGATCCCGTTCTTCATTTTCGCGGGGGAGCTGATGCTCTACGGCGGCATCGCGGATCGCATCGTGCGGTTTGCCAAGGATCTTGTGGGCCATATCCGCGGCGGCCTGGGGATGTCGAACGTGGTCGCCTGCACTCTCTTCGGAGGGATCTCGGGCTCGGCCGTCGCCGACGTTTCCGCGATGGGCGCGGTGATGATCCCGATGATGAAAAAGGAGGGTTATCACGCCGACTACGCGGTGAACGTCACCACGCACGCGGCGCTGGTCGGCGTGCTGATGCCCACCAGCCACAACATCATCATCTATTCGCTCGCGGCGGGCGGAAAGGTGTCGATCGCCTCGCTGATCCTCGCGGGCCTCGTGCCCGCTCTGCTCCTCACCGCGAGCAATCTCACCGCCGCCTACCTCGTCGCGATCAAGCGCGGCTACCCGGCCGGAATATTTCCCGGCTGGGAGAGGGTGGCGCGCTCGCTCGCGGCGGCGCTTCCGGGCCTCGCGGTGGTGGCGATCATCATCGTCGGCATACTTTCGGGGGTTTTCACCGCCACCGAATCGGCGGCCATCGCGGTGATCTACGCGCTCGTTCTCACGCTCTTCGTCTATCGCAGCATGACCTGGAAGAATTTCCTCAAGGCCGGGGCGAAAGCGGTGAAGACCACGGGGGTAGTGCTGCTCCTGATCGGCGTTTCCAACACCTTCGGCTATCTCATCAGCCTGTACGAGGTCGCGGAGATCACCGGGCAGGCCCTTTCCGGTGTGTCGAGCAGCCCCTGGGTGATTTTTCTTCTGGTCAACATCATCCTCTTCGTGCTCGGCACCTTTCTCGACATGGCGCCGACCATCCTCATCTGCACGCCGATTTTCCTGCCGATCTGCGCGCAGTACGGCATGAGCCCGGTGCAGTTCGGCATGGTGATGCTGATCAACTGCGCGCTGGGACTGAACACGCCGCCGGTGGGCACGACGCAGTTCGTCGGCTGCGCCATCGGCGGCGTGTCGATCGGCTACGTGATGCGCACCATCTGGCCGTTCTACGGCGCGCTCATCGCGACGCTGATGCTGGTAACCTACGTGCCTGCGTTCTCGCTTGCCTTGCCGAACCTGTTTCTGAAATAGGGACTCCATGACCCGAGTCGAAGCGCGTTGCGCTCTTGCGATCTTGCTCGTCGGCACGGCGCTTTTTTCCACCGACGCGCCCGCGCAGAGCGGATATCCGCATCGGCAGGTCACGATCGTGGTCGGATTCTCCGCCGGGGGCAGCACCGACATCGTCGCGCGCCTCATCGCCGAAGAGCTGCGAAAAAGCATGGGCCAGCCGATCGTCATCGACAACCGGCCCGGTGCCGCGGGCAACATCGGCGCGGCCCTCGTCGCCAAGGCGAAGCCGGACGGCTACACGCTGCTCATGGGATCGGTCGGGCCGCTCGCGATCAACGCCTCGCTCTACAAGGACATGCCGTACGACAACCTCAGGGATTTCTCGCCGATCACGCTGGTGGTGCACGTGCCCAACATGCTGGTCGTAAACCCGAAAGTGATGCCGGTCGCTTCCTTCGAGGAATTCGTCGCCTCGGCCAGGGCGAACCCGGGGAAATACTTCTTCGCTTCGACCGGGAGCGGCACTTCCTCGCATCTCTCGGGCGAACTGCTGAAAGTGATGGCGGGGATCGACGCGACGCACGTACCGTACAAGGGCGCGGTCGCGCTGAACGACCTCCTGGCCGGCGAGCAGGTGCACTTCATGTTCGCGACGATTCCGTCGGTGATCCAGTTCGTGCGCTCCGGGCGCCTGCGTGCGCTCGCGGTGACGACCAAGACCCGCTCTGCGGCGATGCCGGACGTACCGACGGTCGCGGAACTGGGTTTCCCGGATTTCGAAGCCTCGTCCTGGTTTGCGCTGCTCGGGCCGGCGCAGCTGCCGCGCGAAGTCGTCACCAGGATGCACGCTGAAGTGGTGCGCATCCTCAAGGACCCGCCGATCCGCGAGAAGCTCAG
>DATHHS010000054.1:0-2383 GCA_035317085.1 Burkholderiales bacterium | reverse complement strand
GACGCCGCCCGAGATCATTGCGCGCCTGAACGCGGAGATCACGAAGATTCTCGAGCTGCCGGATATGAAGGAGCGGTTTGCCGACCAGGGCCTGGAGTCCGCGGGCGGCCCGCCCGCGCAACTCGACACATTGATACGCGCCGAGATCGATCGCTGGGGCAAGGTGATTCGCAAGCAGAAAATCACGCTCGAGTAGGACGGGGCGCAGGTTCGCCCCTGATAGAATGGCGGCTCGATTTTCCCCTCGTCCATTTTCACTCCGGGAATTCGCATGGCCTACGAAAACATCCTCGTCGAGATCCGTGGGCGTGTGGGCCTCCTCACGCTGAATCGCCCCAAGGCGCTGAACGCGCTCAACGACGCGCTCATGAACGAGCTCGGCGAGGCGCTCGCCAGATTCGACGCCGACGAGGCCATCGGCGCGATCGTCCTCACCGGCAGCGACAAGGCCTTTGCCGCGGGCGCGGACATCGGCGTGATGAAGGACTGGGGCTACATGGACGTGTACAAGGGCGAGTACATCACGCGCAACTGGGAGCGGCTGAAGTCGGTCAGGAAGCCGGTCATCGCCGCGGTCGCGGGCTATGCCCTGGGCGGCGGTTGCGAGCTGGCGATGATGTGCGACATCCTCATCGCCGCCGACAATGCGAAGTTCGGCCAGCCCGAGATCAAGCTCGGCATCATCCCGGGCGCGGGGGGCACGCAGCGCCTGCCGCGCGCGGTCGGCAAGGCGAAAGCGATGGACCTCGTGCTCACGGGGCGCATGATGGACGCGGCCGAGGCCGAGCGCGCGGGCCTCGTTGCGCGCGTCGTGCCCGCCGACAGGCTGGTCGACGAAGCGCTTGCCGCCGCGGCGCAAATCGCGGAATTTTCCCTGCCTTCGGTGATGATGGCGAAGGAAGCCGTCAACCGCGCCTTCGAATTGCCGCTCGCCGAAGGGATGCTCTTCGAGCGGCGCCTGTTTCACGCGCTCTTCGCCACCGAAGACCAGAAGGAAGGCATGGCGGCGTTCGTCGAAAAGCGAAAGCCGAAGTTCAAGCACCGCTAGCGAGGAATGGAAACCTCCCCGCACGCCTCGGCGTGGCGCGTCATCGCCTGGATGTGCGCCGCGCACGTGGCGAGCATGCTGGGTTTTTCCGCCTATGCGACCCTGCTCCCGAGATTGCAGGACGAGTGGGGCATGAACAACTCGCAGGCCGGATTCATCAGCGGGATGTTCTTCGCCGGCTACATGGCGGCGGTGCCGCTGCTCACCAGCCTGACCGATCGCGTCGATGCGCGGCGCGTCTATCTCGTATCGAGCGTGGCGGCAAGCCTCGGCCTCCTGGGCCTCGCCTTGTTCGCGAGCGGAATGAAATCCGCGGCGCTCTTGCAGGTCGCCGCGGGCGCGGGCATCGCCGGCACCTACATGCCGGGGCTGCGGGCGCTCACCGACAATGTGCAGGGCACGCGCGCGCAGAGCCGCGCCGTGGCGTTCTACACCGCCGTCTTCGGACTGGGCACGAGCCTGTCGATCCTGCTCTCGGGGCGGATCGCCGACACCCTGGGATGGCGCTGGGCGTTCGGGCTTACTGCCGTCGGACCGCTCATCGCCGGGCTGATGGTGCTGTTCGGCCTCTCGCCCAGGAAACCCGGGCGCCTGCACGACACGCATGTCCTGGATTTCCGCCCGGTGCTGAAAAGCAGGGAGGTCAGGCCCTACATCTTCGGTTACGCGGTGCATTGCTGGGAGTTGTTCGGTTCGCGCTCCTGGCTCGTCGCGTTCGTCGTCTTCGCGCAAGGCCTGCAGACCGCGGGCGGCGCGACATCGGCGGCCTGGTCCGCGGTCACGATCGCCGCGGTTGCGAATCTGTTCGGACCGGCGGCGAGCATCTACGGCAACGAGCTCGCCATGCGCCACGGGCGCGAGCGCATGATCTGGCGGGTGATGCTCGCCTCAGGCGTTCTGACCTGCGCGCTCGGATTCGCGTCCTTCCTTCCGTGGTACGCGCTTGCGGCGCTCGCCATGCTTCACATGTGCTTCATCATGGGCGATTCCTCGGCGCTCACCGCGGGCGTCGTAACGCGCGCACCCGAGCGCATCCGCGGGGCGACCATGGCAGTGCATTCGATGCTCGGCTTCGGCGCCGGATTCGTCGCGCCGCTGGTGTTCGGCGCGGTGCTCGATCTGGCGGGAGGAAACTCGAAGCCGCTCGCCTGGGGATTCGCCTTTGCGACTCTGGGCGCAGGAGCCGTCGCCATGTCGGGCTACATCCGCTCGCGTGCCGTGCCTCGCTCCGGACCCGATACCGGTGGCGCGGGCTAATCGGCGAGCTTAGAATCACCTGGAAAATAGCTGAATCGATGTCGAAAAAACCCCAGGTCATCGTTGCGGGGGCCGGCC
>DATHHS010000053.1:0-3215 GCA_035317085.1 Burkholderiales bacterium | reverse complement strand
ATCTGCAGCTTGGCACGGAGCTTCCGCAACCCGGTCCCTGTTGACTTGCGGGTCTCCTGCCCATTGAAACGAAGCGAGCCGGAGGTGGGCTCAATCAGCCGCAAGACACAGCGCCCGACGGTCGTCTTACCCGAGCCGCTCTCGCCGACGAGCCCAACCGCCTCGCCGCGTTCGATGGCGAACGACACGTCGTTGACCGCCGTGAGGACGCGGCCGTCGCGCACCGGAAATCGCTTCACCAGGTTGCGCACTTCCAGGATGGACCCCGAGGTCGCAGGGAGCGGATTCTCCGGACGCGGCTCGGTGCGGACCAGCACCGGCGAGGTGCCGGTGCTGGCGAGATCGGCGTCCCTAGCGGCGGCGGCGGCGTGCAGCAGCTTCCGGCTGTAGACGTTCTGCGGCGTGGCGAAGAACTTACGGACCTCCGCTTCCTCAACCACGCGTCCGGCATTCATGACCACGACGCGCTCACAGTAATTGGCGACGACACCGAGGTCCCGCGACACGAGGAGCAGGCCGGAATTGAGCTTGCGCACTGCGTCGCGCATGAGATCGAGGATTTGCACCGAGACAGTTACGTCGAGGCCGCTCGTCGGCTCGTCGACGATCAGGAGCTTGGGTGCGTTGGCGATTGCAAGCGCCAAGATGACCCGCTGGCACATGCCGCCGCTGAGCTCGTGCGGGTAGGCCTGTAGCCTGAGAACGGGATCGGGAATGTTGACCGCTTTGAGCAATTCGACGGCAGCGGCGAGCGAGGCCGCGTGGCCCATCGGCCGGTGCGCACGGATGACATCGGAGAGATGTCGCCCGATGGTCAGGATGGGATTGAGATGTTGCCGAGGGTTGGAAAGGGCCAGCGCCAGGTCCTTGCCGCGCAGTGCCGCAAGTCGCGCCTCATCCTGTTCGAGCAGATTCTCGCCACGCAACAGCACCTCGCCGCCGAGCACCCGCCAGGGTGGCTGCAGAAGTTGCAGGATGGCCGCGAGCAAGATTGACTTGCCGCTTCCCGACTCGCCGACGACACCGAGAACCTCGCCGTCCGCGACGCTGAGGCTCACCCTACTCAGCACCTCACGAGTAGCTCGGTCACCGACAAAGGCAACGGTCAAATCCCGAACTTCAAGGAGCATCGTCACCGGCTACCTTCGACCGGTTGGGTCGAGAAAGATGCGAAGATTGTCGCCGAACAGCGAGAATGCGAGCACTGTCACGGCGAGCACCAACCCGGGCATGAGCGCCGTCCACCACTGCCCGGTCATCATGTTCTGGGCGCCGACCTTGATCATCAGGCCGAGTTCAGGGGTGGGCGGCGGCACACCGGCGCCGACGAAGCTGAGGCCTGCGGTCAACAGGATGGAAAAGCCGATCGTCGTCGAGAAATGGACCAGCGCCGGGACGATCGAATTCGGCATGACATGCACGAAAGCGGCGCGCAACTCGCTGTTGCCGGCGCAGATCGCGGCCTCGACAAAGGTCCGCGAGCGTACCTGCAGAACCGCTCCCCGGGTAAGCCGCAGGAAAAATGGAATGTTGAGGAAGGCAAGGGCCATGATGACGTTGCGCGTGCTCGGCCCGCTGAAGCCGACTAGCGCCAAGGCGAACACGAAGAGCGGCAAAGCCTGGAAGATATCGGCGGCTCGCATGATTGCGCCGCTGAAAAACCTGGCCATTGCCGTGCTTCCTGCGAAGAAGCCTGAGAGCACACCGAGCGCCACGCCGCAGGCGAACGCCACGGTAGTCGAGACCAGCGCTATGGTCAGGTCAACTCGCGGCGCCGCGAGAACCCGAGAGAAAATGTCCATCCCCGAGACGTCGGTGCCAAACCAATGCGTGGCATTGGGCGGGATGAGACTGGCGCCGGCCGGCGCCTGGGTGGGGAAAGGCGCGATCAGTGGGCCGATCAGCGCCAGAACCAGATTAATCGCGATGACGACAAACCCGAAAATCATGCTCGGCCGGGTTCGCGCGAAGCGCCAAAGCTCGCTATCGAGGAAGTGGTGCACGGGTCAGACCGAGATCCGCGGGTCGAGGAGAAAATAGACGATATCCACGATCAGGAACACCAGGGTCGTGAACACCGCCATGACCAGCACCACCGCCTGGATGGGCGCATAATCCGAGTTGATGACCGACTCGACAGCGTATTGTCCGAGTCCACCCCACGCGAAGATAGTCTCGACCAGCACGGTGCCTCCGAGCAGGAACCAGAAGAGGATGCCGGTGACAGTGACGACCGGTGGCAGCGCGTTGCGAAGAGCATATCGCAGCTGCATCCAACGTGACAGGCCGCTCGCCTTGGCCTGCAACACGAAACGCGCGTCGAGCATCTCCTCCATTGAAGAACGTGCCGTCTTGAGCACCAGGGGCATGTAGACGATCACCAACGTCGCGAGCGGCAGAACGATGTTGCCGGCAGCCGACCAGAAGACCTGCCAGTTGCCAGTCAAAGCCGCGTCGACGATGTAGGCACCCGTGATGTGATCGGGCGCGGGCACGCCGAAATCGAGTTGGCCGACGGGCGGCGGTGCCCATTGCAGGGCGAAGAAGAACACTAGGATCAGCAGAAGACCGATCCAGAAATCGGGCAGCGAGCCGGCAAGCATGCCGTAGACGAAGACCAACCGATCGGCGATGCCGCCCCGGTTCGTGGCGACCGCGACGCCGAGAGGCACGCCGACCAGCACGGAAACTAGAACTGCCCCGACCACCAGCTCGAGAGTGGCCGGCAAGCGCTGCTCAATATCTAACAGCACTGGCTGCGATGTCCTCCAGGATACTCCGAAGTCTCCTGTCAGTATTCGCATCAAGTAGTCGGCGTACTGCGTGAGCAGCGGCTGATCGAGTCCCAGGTTGCTGCGCACTTCACCGATCCGCTCGACCGTAGCGTATGGTCCGGCCAGCATGTAGGTGGGGTCCCCCGGCAGAAGCCGGATCAGGAAAAAGACGATCACCGAGACGGCCAGCAGCTGCGGAACAGTGAATAACAGCCTCTTGCCCGCGAAGACGATGAAGCGTTTCATGAAACGAACAGCTCCGGTACGCTTACGAGGCGCCCGCGCCGCCCCCGTTTGCCTGTCTCGCCGGCGGCGCGCTTACGACGTTCAGCTCTTGTAGAGCCATTCGAGATGTAGATTGTTGTCCGGATACCAGTGGAAGTTGGTCCACTCCTTCTTCAAAGCCTCGCGCCATCCCGGCTCGACCAGGAAGATCCAAGG
>DATHHS010000052.1:0-4232 GCA_035317085.1 Burkholderiales bacterium | reverse complement strand
CCATCACCAACAACCCAACCACTCGCCTGCTTGCAAGCCTCCTTGGCATGAAGCTGGCGCCGGCCAGCGGCGAGTATTCGCTCATGGAACGAGGACTGGCAGGTGCGTCCAAGACGTAGATTGCGGCCGCCCGGAAGAGTTGGAGTAGAGATGATCATCGCTGACCACCCCCTCCACAGATCCGGACGAGCGGCATTACCGCATCCGGCTCCCACCTTGGGTAGTGACGCGCAAGCGCTGGGACGGATAGGGATGGCAGACCCGGGCGGACGGAAGCCAGAGGGTCAGCAAGGGCCACATGCGGCGCCACGGCAAATGATTGCCCTGACTGCGCCGACGCAGGACTCGCCACCATACGCGACCGACCGCATAGCGGAAGGCACAGATCGCGGGGCCATTCATCGGGACGCCGTAGTAACGCGCATGTCCGAGAACAACCGCACGCAGGTATTTGCCAACCTCGGGGATGGGGTCGTGCATGCGCGCTTTGAGTTCGGTCTTCACCGCCTTAAGCTTCGCCTGCCACCGTTTTCGCATCGTCTGGCGCAGCACCGTAAAGCCCCCCTTGCGTGTCTTCCCGCAACTGTGCGTGAAGCCAAGGAAGTTAAAGCTCCCCGGCGCGCCCCGATCACCGCGATCCTCTCGATTGCGCCGCGCACGGCGCCCGAACTCGATCAGTCGCGTCTTCTCGGGGTGCAGTTCCAAGCCAAACCGCGCGAACCGCTCGCGCAACTCGGTGAGGAACCGCTCGGCCTCGACTTGATGCTCGAACCCAACGACAAAATCGTCAGCAAAACGCACCACGATGACATCACCGCGAGCTTGCTTCTGTCTCCATCGTTGGACCCACAGGTCGAACACGTAGTGCAGGTAGATATTGGCCAGCAGCGGACTCACACTTCCGCCCTGAACCGTACCGACCTCACTCTGGGTTCGCTTGCCATCCTCCAGCACACCGGCGTTGAGCCATTTCTGGATCAGCCGCACGATGCGCTTGTCTGCCACACGGTGCTCGATGAACTGCACGAGCCACGCATGCTTCAACGTATCGAAGAAGCTGCGCAGATCCGCATCGAGCACCCAGTTCACTTTCTTCGTCTCGATCCCGACTGTCAACGCATCCAACGCATCATGCGGGCTGCGTTTGGGTCGGAAGCCGTACGAGAAGCCGAGGAAGTCCTCCTCGTAGATCGCATGCAGCACCTCGACGACGGCGCGCTGGACGATTTTGTCCTCCAGCACCGGCACCCCCAACGGGCGTTGTCCGCCGTTCTTCGGTATGAACGCTCTACGCACCGGTCTTGCTCGGTACGCCCCTCGCTTGAGCTGCAGCGACAGGTCCTGAAGGTTCCCCTCCAGACCCTCTCGATAGTGCTCCCAGGTCTCGCCATCCACGCCCGCCGCAGCGTCTCGCTTGATCGCAAGAAAGGCCCTGCGCAGTCGATCGATGTCGTACACATGGTGCAGAAGCGCGGTGAACCGCTGTTTCCTATCCTCCTTTGCTGCTTGACGTACCCGCTCGAGCGCGCTGTGCACACCGTCCCGGCCCTGAGTCCGGAGTGTGTTGCCTTCGAGCAGGTTCCCCTTGGTCCGACCCCTTCCCTCCATCGCCTCCGCAGCCGTTCCTTCGGCCTTGTTCGGCGACTTCGTAGGTATTACGGGTCGGTCCGACTTCCCATCAGCGTTCATCGTCGGCTCCGGTCTTTCGACTGCCCGACACGCCCTGCCGATCTTACGATCACAGAGGCCAATGGGATCTCCCGGTTCCCGAGCAAAGTGCATCCGTACATGCGTGGGGTCTCTGACCGCGCAGGGTCCCGGGACGTCTTGCCAGAACGACGTCCCGAGTGTTGCCTTCCGCCTTTCTCCAGAACGTCGGCACCCCGAAGTAACCCACCTCGTGGCGGGGCATTAATTTCGCAGCTCAATACCCAGCCTGCACGTCCCCCTGTCAACGCTTCACCTTCGCCCTTACGGACGCCGATGCATGACTCGGGGCCAGTGTGGTTGGCTAGACCTTCAATGTATAAAACTTTCATCTACAACACTTTGCCGGTTTAACCGGCGCACGGAGAAATGATCATGTCAACGGGTGCTACGGCACGCGGCGCCGTCGGGCTGGCACTTTTACTTGCCTCAGTCATTGGATTCACCGCCCGGTCAAGCGCAGCGCAGCCGCCTGCGGTACCTGCGGACTGGCACACGGCAGTGCGCAAATTCGCGGCCGAACATTTCAAACATCCGGCCTGGGGATATTCCCACTCGGTCCGCGACTACGCGCTGGCGCGTTCCTTGGCGGCGACAGACCACGTGAAGCTCGACGATGATGTGCTGTTCGCCGCATCGTTTCTGCACGATATCGCTGCATTTCCGCCGTGGGAGAACGAGAAATTGGACCACTCCGACGTCGGCGCCGACGCCGTCGTTAAAATCCTGCAGGACAGCGGCTTTCCCGCGTCCAAGATCGATGCGGTCCAAGGCGCAATCCGCACGCACATGTTCTATCGTGATCCGGTAAGCCGCGAGGCCTTGTATCTGCACGATGCCGACGCTCTGGACTGGTTGGGCGCGATCGGCGTCGCCAGGATCATCGCGCTGGCGGATCCGCTGGGAGGCTCGCCGGACGGTCCCGCCGTCGTCAAGATGCTCGACGAAAATCTCGCGAAGGTCCCGGGGCGGGTTCTCTCGCCTGCCGGCCGCGCCGAGGTTCCAGGGCGCAAGGCCGAGTTGCAGGAGTTTCTAGCTAATTTGCGCCGGGAATCGGACAACCTTGCCGCGCTATAGGACGCGTTCGATCAGACGTTTTAGCGGCCCAGAGCCTGATCGGCTTCCCGCAGCCATCCGTCGCGATCGGTCGCGGAAGGCAACGCCCGCGCCAGGTCGCGGGCCAGCTCGTAACTGTTGCGGGCGCCGTCCAGGTCTCCGGTCTTCGCAAGAGCTTCCGCCAGCGCGAGATGGTTTGGAGGATACTCCGGCCGCAATGCCGCGGCCCGACGCGCGGCGGCCAGCCCAGCCTCGAGGTCGCCGGGTCCCAACGGCCACCCCGGGGCGCGAATCAATACCAGCGCCCGCACGCGCGCGGGACCGGCATGATCGTACCCGGCATCGGCAGCCTCGGCGTCTGCCAAGCGCTCTAGCATGCTGCGGAGCAGCTCACCGGCACGAGTCGGGTGCGCCCGCCCTTCGAGACCCAGGGCGATGGCGCGTCCGTAGAGGCAGGCAACGTTTTGCGGCTCCTGCGCCATGCAGGCTTCGGCATCGCGACCGGCGTCGGCGGCCAGCGCAACACGGATTCGCGAGTCGGTCTCGCGATCGCTGCGCTGCGCGTCCGAGGCGATGGCCGCCGCCAGCCCCACCACTCCGGCGGGGACTGGAGCCACCGGAGCCGGGCTCTGTATCGCCGGCCGCAGCGGCGTCCGGCACGCGACGAGCGCGAGCGCGAAGAGGCAGTACCCGATCCAACGCTTCACGGCGCCGGCGCAGGCCTTGGAATCTCCGGCATGACAAAGCCCTGCAGTTGCAGCGGAGCCAGTGCGTCGGCGCCGCCCGCTGCATGACCCATCTTCAGCAGCGCTGTCTGCAGGGTCTTGGCACGAGCTGCAGGCAAGCGCGAGTCGACGATTGCAACGATGGCAACCGGCAGCGGCGGAGATTGCCCCACTACTTTTAACTGGGCGGCGAACGGCAATGTCGGAAGCGCTGCAGCCTGCGTCTGATCGAGCAAGGCAATCACCTGCTCGCCCGCGGCAACCCGCCTCAAGGCGCTGAGCAGTTGTCCCGTCGACTCGATCCGGACGTCCGGCGCGAGCGCCCACGCCGATAGTGCCGAGTGACGAATGAACTCAGGGGCATAGCCTGCCACGCTGAGGATGGCGTAGCCCGCGGTCAATGGCGGGCCGGTCACCCCGCCGACCTTTGCCACCAGGCTCCAGCGTTGCTGCGGACCGACACCCACGACGTCCGCCTGTGCAAGCGGCGTCAGGTGCAGCTCCGCCGCATGCTGGACAAAGAACGGAAACGGAACGAAGGCCAGCACCGCATCGGGAGCGCCGAGCTTCGCAAGGCCGCTCTGTTCGGACGGATCATAGACGGCGGCGAGGCTGCCCTGCGGCCAACCGGCGGTCGCGACAGCCGCCTTGGCAAATTGATCGAGGAAGGGCTGCGCGTCGCCGGCTCCGCCTGGATATCCGGGAGCGCAGAAAACCAATGTCGCCACCGCAGCCATCAGTAGG
>DATHHS010000051.1:0-15163 GCA_035317085.1 Burkholderiales bacterium | reverse complement strand
CCCACGCCGAGCGCGATGTCCAGGCCGAGCGAGCCGGTCGAGATCACCTGCACGCCCTGTACGGCCGCGGAGTCCATCTTCATGATGGATCCCTTGCCGAACTGTTTTTCGATCTGGGCCAGAGCGGCCTGCAGAGCTTTGGCCTTGGCTTCTTCCATGACTTTCCCTTCGTTGACCATCGGATTATCCCTCATCTTAAACGTTGCAGCGGACGCCCGCGCCGCATCCCATCGGGCGGCGCAACCGAAACGAGGAACCTGCCTTCTCGTCGCCCCACACGTCAGCCTTCGCGGGGTGTTTCGCCGCTCAACGTGCGGCTGGAACAGACGGTTGACCTGGGATTTTATACAGTATCGGAAAAATTGCAAGCCCCCAAATCAAATCAAAGACTTAGGCCGCGAGGGGGCTGGTGGGAGCCGAGCAAGGGGACTAAAATCGGCCTAACGCTATTTGGAAATTGAAAGGCTGACCGATAACGCTCATGTCCAACCCGTGGACCGTACTGAATGCGGAGGCACTCCGGAAGGCCGCTCTGGTCACGGAGCCCTTTCCGTATCTCATCGTCGACAATATCATTCGCCCGGAGACTCTCCCGGAAGTCGTGGCGAGCTTTCCGCGCATCGACAAGCGGGGCAGCTTTCCGCCGGAAGCGGTTTCGTACTCGGGGCGCTTCGCGACGCTCATGCAGGAGATGCACAGCGTCGAGCTGAGGGACCTGGTCGGCGAACGCCTGGGCATGGATCTGAAGGACAGGCCGCCGATGCTCACGGTTCGCGGTCGCACGGGGAAAAAAGACGGACAGATACACACCGATTCGAAATCCAAGCTGGTCACGGTTCTTCTCTATCTGAACTCCGGCTGGAGCGCCCCCGAGGGGCGGCTCCGGCTCCTCTACAACGATCATGACCTGACTCGCTACGCCGCCGAGATCTCGCCGGACGCCGGGAGATGCCTGATCTTCAAGGTCACGCCGAACTGCTGGCACGGGCACGAGCCTTTCGACGGCGAGCGGCGCACCATCCAGCTCAACTACGTCACCTCCGAAGAAGTGCGCGAGCGTGAACGGAAGCGGCATCGCTTCAGCGCGTTCCTGAAAGGGCTCTTCTCGAGCAAAGATGCAAAAAGTCCTGCTCATTAAGCTGACCTCGCTGGGCGACCTGATCCACGCCCTGCCGGCCCTGAGCGACGCTCAGAACTCGCATCCCGGCATCGAATTCGACTGGGTCATCGACGAGAGTTTCCAGGAGGTCGCCGGCTGGCACCCGGCGGTGAAACGCATCATCACCACCAATCACCGCGAGTGGCGCGGGGCGCTGACCAGCGCCGAGACGCACGGCTCCATCTCCAAGACGATAGAGCAGATCAGGGCGAGCAAGTACGACCTGGTCATCGACGGGCAGGGCAATTTCAAAACGGCCTTGCTTTCTCTGTTCTCGAAGGGGCCGCGCGCCGGCTTCGACAGCCGCTCGGTGCGCGAATGGGTCGCCCACCTCGCCTACCAGAGACGCTACGCCGCGTCGAAGAACGCGCACGCCATCGAGCGCTTGAGGCGTCTGTTCGCTTCCGCGCTCGACTATCCGATGCCCGAGTCGCAGCCCGATTTCCGGATTCAGAGAGACAGATTCATCAAGCCGAAGCTCGATCTTCCCGGCGAGTATCTCGTGTTCGTCCACAGCGCGAGCTGGAAAACCAAGCTCTGGCCCGAGCGGCATTGGACCGAGCTCATCAGGAAAGCCGTCCAGACGGGATTTCGCGTGCTGCTGCCCTGGGGCAACAGCCAGGAAGAAGCAAGGGCGAAGCGCCTGGCGGTCGCGCCGGAAGTCCAGATCCTGCCCAGGCTCAGGCTTTCGGAAATCGGCTACGTGATCGCAGCGGCCCGCGCCTGCGTGTGCATGGACACGGGCTTGAGCCACCTCGCAGCGGCGCTCGACGTGCCCGCGATCACCCTCTACGGATCGACCGACTCGGGACTGATCGGCGCATCGGGCGCCTCGCAAGTGCATCTGAAATCCGATCTCCCCTGCTCGCCCTGCCAGTCCAAGACCTGCCGCTACACCTCGGGGGACAATCCCTGCCTCGAGCAAATCACACCCGATCGGGTCTACGGGGAGCTGCTGCGCCTGACCGGCCCTGCGTCCGCAGTCAGGCCAATCCCAATCTCACCGGTATCCGCCTAGGCCCGAAGGGCTTCCTGAATTCTTCGAAGCGGCCGGGAATCTCCGCGCCGCACTGCCTGCATTTGCCGTCCGCGGTAATTCGGTAGTCGAGGATGCTGTACCCGTCGCGCGCGATCGCTGTGCTGCCGCAGCCCGGGCAATAAGTCGAGCCGCCCTCCGTGTCGTGCACGTTGCCCGTATACACGTAACGCAGGCCGTGCTCGAGCGCGATCTTGCGCGCGCGCGTCAATGTCGCGGCCGGCGTGGGAGGAAGGTCGGTCATCTTGTAGTCGGGATGGAAAGCCGTGAAGTGCAACGGAACATCCGGGCCGAGCTCCGCCGCGATCCAGCGGCACTCGGCGTCGATCTCGGAGTCCGAGTCGTTCCTGCCGGGGATGAGGAGCGTCGTGATCTCGAGCCACACCTCGGTCTCGTGCTCCAAGTAGACGAGCGTCTCCAGCACGTCTTTCAGATGCGCGCTGCAGGTGCGAAAGTAGAACTCCTCGGTAAAAGCCTTCAAGTCGACGTTGGCCGCGTCCATCTTGGCGTAGAACTCGCGCCGCGGCGCGTCGTGCATGTAGCCCGCGGTCACGGCGACCGTTTTCACGCCGAGCTCGCGGCAGGCGTCGGCCACGTCCATCGCATACTCGGCGAAGATCACCGGATCGTTGTACGTGAAGGCGACGCTCCTGCAGCCGTGCTCGCGCGCGGCTTTCGCGAGCTGCTCCGGGCTCGCCGAGTCGGCGAGCGTGTCCACGTCACGCGACTTCGAGATGTCCCAGTTCTGGCAGAACTTGCAGGCGAGGTTGCAGCCCGCGGTGCCGAAGGAGAGGATGCTCGAGCCCGGGTAGAAATGGTTGAGCGGTTTCTTTTCCACCGGGTCGATACAAAACCCCGAAGAACGCCCGTAAGTCGTGAGCACCATCTGGTCCTGCTCGCGCATGCGCACGAAACAGGCGCCGCGCTGGCCTTCGTGCAGCCGGCAGTCGCGCGGACACAGGTCGCACTGCAACCGTCCGTCTTCCAGCATGTGCCACCAGCGGCCGACGTAGGGCTTATCGAGCACCGCGCTCATTGCCGGAACTCCGCTTCGCGCCACTTGAGGACGCTGTAGCGCCTCACTCGGCAGCGCCGAATGTCGGTGTTCTGCGCAATGCCGGCCTTTTGCTTTAGGTGCGCGATGAACTGCTCGGGATCGGGCAGTCCCTCCCAGACCTGCGGAAGAAAGGTCGCGCGCCTGTCCTCGTCTTGTTCGATGATGACGCCGTCCACTCCGGGACGGAGCCGGGCGATCAGGTCGGCGTGGTCCTCGAAAGGAACGCTCTTGGGCGTCGACAGCAGCGACACTTCGATGTCGGTGCGCGCGAGCTCATCGCGCGTCATGGGCTTGAAGCGCGGATCCTCGAGCGCCGCGGCACAGGCGTTCGCGGCGACGTCGACCGCGAGCGGCCGCTGTGCTTCCAGCGCTCCGACGCAACCGCGCAGCTCTTCGCCCTGCATGAGGGTGACAAACGTGGCGCGCGATTCTGCGAGCCAAGTCTCGTTCGCCTCCGGCGAGCCCGCGGAACCGGCGCCCAGCGCGTCGGTGATCGAGGCGCGCGCGATGCTAAGCAGTCTTCTTCCGTGCTCCGCTCCGTAGCCCCCGCCTTCGCCTCCGACGGCAAAAGCGGCGTAGCCGACGACGCGGCCCTTGTCCCCGGCGGTGTCGCCCGAGTTGCGGCAGTCGAGCAGCCTCGTCGCGAGACCCTTGCGCTTCGCGGCGATCAGCAGCCCCGAGACCGGCGTCGCGCCGCAGGCCTGATCGTGCGAGATCCCGGTGTCGAAATCGAGAATCGCCTGCACCGTGCCGCTGTCGATTTCGCGCGCGCGGTCGTAAGCGTGATAGTGCGAGAGGTCGGAGCTGATGACGATGAGCGTCTCGGCTCCGCCCCACAGGCGATCCAAGACCTCGGCGACCTTCTCGGGACCGGCGTCGCCCACCACCAGCGGCACCAGCGAAAAATCGCCCAGCACCCGCTGCAGGAAAGGCAGCTGCACTTCCAGCGCGTGCTCCTCGGCATGCGTCTCCGCAGATTCAACCACCTGCGGCAGGTCGCGGATCGCGCCCAGCGCCTCGGCATCGAGCGGGATGCGCCCGAGCGGCGTCGCAAAAGCGCTCGCCTGCGGGAGCGCGAGGCCGCGCACCGGCACGCGATGGCAGGGACCCAGAATCACTACGCGCTTTACGATGCCGCGCGCCGGGCGCAGAAGGTCGTAGGCACTCGCCGCGACCGGCCCGGAATAGACGTAACCGGCGTGAGGCACGATCACCGCCTTGGGAAATCCCGGCGCGAGGGGCGTATCTTCGGTCTGGTCGAGATACGCGGTGACTTCTCTGGCGAGCGTGGGTGCGTCACCCGGATAGAACAAGCTCGCGACCGCGGGCGGTCGCACGTCGGGGTTCCGGAAGAAGCTCATACCTTCCAATATAGGACACTAGGCCCACGGACCCCAAACGCTTGGCGCGTTCTTAACGCGGCGGCGCGCGTCGGGCGGTCCAGGGCGCGGACCGATCGTTAGCGCGCACTTCGCCCGTCATGGTGTCTCCTGTCACCTTTCCTTCGAACGCCATCATCCTGTCCCTATGGAGCAGCCCGAAACGGATCTGCTCGCCCCGCACAGTCAGGTCCGTGAGATACAGTTCTCCGTCGTCTTCGCGTACGAATCCGCCAACGACTTGGGGCTCCTGGCTGATCTGCAGCTTGAGGGGAGCGCTCGCGTACGTTTTGGGCAAGGTGAGTTCCCACGCCCCCTGCACGCGCGCCGGGACGACGTAGTAAAAGAGCCTCGTCCAGGAGGTGCCGCTGATCATCTCCTTTTCCGGAACGTCCATCGAAACTTCCTTGTCCGGCGGCCAGGGCGAGAGCGGATAGTCGTGCGACACGATACGCGTGCCGGGGCGCAGCTCGGCGCGAAACTGCGGCACCAGCCGCATGACGAACTGCGGCAGCAGATAGAGCATCACCACGCTCGCTTCCTTGATGTCGGTCTCGAACAGGTCGCCCTGAACGAACTTGACGCGGTCCGCGACGCCTTCGTTTCTCGCGCCGGTTCTCGCCATCTCGACCAGCTCCGTCTGCAGCTCGACGCCGACGCCGCGCGCTCCGAAGCGCTTGGCCGCCGAGATCACCAGCCGCCCGTCTCCCGAGCCCAGGTCGTAGACCACGTCGTCGCCGCGGATATCGGCGAGCTTCAGCATTTGCTCGACGATCACCCAGGGCGTGGGGACGTAGGGACCGGCGATATTGGCCTTCGAGTCGTCGAGGTCCTGCGCGAGGACAGGTACGGCGGAGCAGAACGCCAACGAGAGCGCGACGCATCGGAAAAACGATTTCATTCCGTCTCCTCCAGTCTTTCGAGCAGGCCTTGCAGCGCGAACACCACCGACTGCCGGCGCACTCTTTCGCGGCCGCCGGGGAAACGCCGGCTGACGCTCCCCGTGGCGCCCCGTCTTCGAGCCCACGCGACGCACACCGTGCCCACGGGTTTCGCTTTGGTGCCGCCGCCCGGTCCGGCAACGCCGGTCACCGCGATCGACACCTGCGCGCGGCTGCGCGCGAGAGCTCCGGCCGCCATTTCCTTCGCGGTTTCGCGGCTCACCGCGCCGTGGCGCGAAAGAGTCCGGGAACGCACGCCGAGGAGCTCGTGCTTCGCCTCGTTGGAATAAGTGACGAAACCGCGGTCGAACCAGGCCGAGCTTCCCGGGACGGAGGTCACCGCCTGGGCGACCCAGCCGCCGGTGCAGGACTCGGCGGTCGCGAGCTTCAGGCGCCGCTTCTTGAGCTGCACCCCGACGCGCCTCGCCAAAACCTTGAGCGTATCGCGCGCCATCAGCCGAGAATCCGCTTCACCAGCGCGATGAGGAGCAGGGTGTAGAACGCCGCGACGATATCGTCGAACATCACGCCCAGGCCGCCTTTCACCGTGCGTTCGAGGTGGCGGATCGGCGGAGGCTTGACCACGTCGAAAAAGCGGAACGCCAGAAACGCGAACATCCACCATGCCCAGTCCGGCGGAGCGAGGAGCAGCACGAGCAGCATCGCGACCATTTCGTCCCAGTTCATCGCGCCGTGATCGCCGATGCCCAGATCGTGCCCGGTGCGCCCGCACGCCCAGATGCCGATCCCGAAGAAGAAGACGATGGCCCCGAAAAGGGAGAGCGGCGGCAAAAAGGCGTCGAGTAGAACGAACACCGGAAACGCGAGGAGGGTGCCGGCGGTGCCCGGGGCCACGGGCACGAGCCCCGTGCCGAACCCGAGCGCAATGAAATGGGCCGAGTGGGCGAAAGCGAAGGCGCGGGTGGGCCGCAGGATCATGCGAAGTGATCGAAACCCTTGCGCGGACTGGAAATGAGTTTCCCCCCGGAGTCGCGCAGCGCCACCACCGGATCGCCCGCTACGGCGGCGCCGATGCGCGTCAGCGGAATTTCAAGATCCTTTCCCATCGCCTCGATTTCCGAGCGCCTGAAGGGCGGAGCGGTGAAAGCGAGCTCGTAGTCGTCCCCGCCCGCGAGCAGGCAATCCGCGGCGAGCGCCTTGTCCGGACAGGCGGCGATCGCCGCCGCGCGCGGGAGACTGTCCCAGGCGAGTTCGGCGCCGATGCCGGAGGCTTCCAGGATGTGGCCGAGATCGGCGAGCAGGCCGTCGGAAACGTCGATCGCGCTTCGCGCGAAGCCCCGCAGCCGGCCTCCGAGCTCCACGCGCGGCTCGGGCGTATGGAGGCGCGCAAGGCAGGCCTCGCGCGCGGCGCCTTCCAGCTTCACGCGCCCCTTCAGATGCGCGAGCGCCAGCGCCGCTTCGCCGGTCGCGCCCGAGAGCCAGATATCGTCCCCCGCGAGCGCGGCGTCGCGCCGCAGGACGAACTCCTGCGGCACCTCGCCCAGCACGGTGACCGAGATCGCGAGCGGGCCTTGAGTCGTGTCCCCGCCGACGAGCTCCATGCCCCAGCGGGCGGCGAGCCGGAAGAACCCTTCGGCGAACGCGGCAATCCACTGCTCTTCCGCTTCAGGCAGCGCGACCGCGAGCGTCGCCCAGCGGGGATCGGCGCCCATCGCGGCGAGGTCCGAAAGGTTGACGGCGAGCGCCTTGTGCCCGAGCTTCGCCGGATCGGCATCCGGGAAGAAATGGCGCCCGGCGATCAGCATGTCAGTCGAGACGGCGAGCAGCATGCGCGGATCGGGCTTCAGGAGCGCGCAGTCGTCGCCGACGCCCAGCTCCGCGGTCGGTGCGGGCCGGGTGAAGTATTTGCGGATGATCTCGAACTCGGAGGACACGTTGGAATCTTCTTCGCGCGCTAGACTTTCTGCCTTCTCTCCTCCGGACGCAATTCGGAGACGAGCTTGTCGAGCACGCCGTTCACGTATTTGTGGCCGTCGGTGCCGCCGAACTCCTTCGCGAGCTCGATGGCCTCGTTGATCACCACCCTGTAGGGAATATCGGCCGCATTCTTCAGCTCGAACGCCGCAAGGAGCAGGATGCCGCGCTCCACCGGCGAAAGCTCCTTCAGCTTGCGATCGAGCTTCGGTGCGATCAGCAGCTCGAGCGCCCCGGCTTCCTCGATCGTGCCTTGCAGGAGGCGCGCGAAGTACTTGACGTCGGCCTTGCCGAAGCCCTTCGATTCCGCGAGCTGGGATTGCAGGTTTGCCGCGGCGTCGCCCGAGAGCTGCCAGGCGTACAGTCCCTGCAGCGCGAGCTCGCGCGAACGGCGCCGCGCCGATTTCACTTGTGGCTCTTCGCGATGCTCCTGCCGAGGTTCGCCATCTCCACGGCGACCTCCGCGCAGTCCCTGCCCTTTTGCGCCACGCGCGCCTGCGCCTGCGCCTCGGTGTCGGTGGTGAGAATGCCGTTGGCGACCGGAATTCCGCAGTCGAGCTGCACCTGCATGAGGCCCGATGCGGACTGGTTGGCGACGATCTCGAAGTGATAGGTCTCGCCGCGGATCACCGCGCCGAGCGCGATCAGCGCGTCGTATCTTTCCGTGGCGGCGAGCTTCTGCAGGGCGAGCGGCGCTTCGAGCGCGCCCGGCACGCTGACCACCGTGAGCGCGGTCACATGCAGCTCCCCAAGGCGCTTGCGGCAGGCTTCCAGCATCGCCAGGCCGATGCGTTCGTTGAAGCGCGAGCGCACGATCCCGACCCGCAGGCCCTCGCCGCTCGAGTCGAATTCGATCTCCGCCATCAGCCGCCCCGCGCCTTGGCGGCCTTTTCGACGTAGCCCGCGATCTCCAGCTCCCACCCGGCCATGCTGGGCATCTTCCGGGGCGCCGCCATGAGACGCATCTTGCCGACCTTGAGATCGCGCAGGATCTGCGCGCCGATGCCGTAGGTGAGAAAGTCCATCTTCGCGGGCGCCTTGGGCCGCTTGGCCGAGGCGACGCGCTCGATCAGCTGTCCGGCGCTTTCGGAACAGTTGAGCAGCACCATGATGCCCTTGCCTTCCTCCGCGATTCGCTCCAGCGCATCGTGCACCGACCAGGAGTGCGTTCCCTGGCCAGCGTCCAGGAGGTCGATGAGCGACAGCGGTTCGTGTACGCGCACCAGCGTTTCCCTGTCCGGCGAGATCTCCCCGCGCGCGAGCGCAAGGTGCGTTTCTCCGGTGAGTTTCTCGAGGTAGGCGATCAGCCGGAACGGACCAAAGCGGGTTTCGATCGTGCGCTCGGTCACGCGCTTCACCAGCGATTCGTTCTGGCTGCGGAAGCGGATCAGGTCGGCGATCGAGCCGATCTTGAGACCGTGGAGCTTCGAGAATTCGATCAGATCGGGCAGCCGCGCCATGCTGCCATCGTCCTTCATGATCTCGCACAGCACCGCCGCCGGATGAAGCCCGGCGAGCTGCACCAAATCGCAGCAGGCTTCCGTGTGCCCGGCGCGCACCAGCACTCCGCCGTTTTGCGCGATGAGCGGGAACACGTGGCCCGGCTGGACGATGTCCGCCGGCGTCGCCTTCGAGGAAGCCGCCACCTTGATGGTATGCGCGCGGTCGGCCGCGGAAATGCCCGTACTCACGCCCGAGGCGGCTTCGATGGATACCGTGAAGTTCGTGCCGTGCACCGAGCGGTTGCGCGCCACCATCGGCAGGAGATTGAGACGCTCGGCGTGCGCTTCGGTGATCGGCATGCAGACCAGGCCGCGTCCGAACTTCGCCATGAAGTTGATTTTCTCGGCGGCGACGAACTCCGCGGCGAAGATGAGATCGCCCTCGTTCTCGCGATCCTCGTCGTCGACGAGCACCGCCATCCGGCCGGCCTTCAGCTCGGAGATGATTTCAGGGATCGAATTGAGGCTCATGAAGGGGAGTCGTCCGTCTACGAGCGCGAATTTTACGCCTATCGGCGACCAGCCGTACCCCGCTCGCCGAAAACCGCGGCGCTCCAAGCAAACAAAAAGGGGCGCTCGCGCGCCCCTCGCGGTCCGGCCCGTCCCGCCTTACTGCTCTGCGCCCGGTTCCTGCCCCTCGATTCTCTCGCGGATGCGGGCGCCCTTGCCCGAGAGCTTGCGCAAATAATAGAGCTTGGCGCGGCGCACGTCGCCTTTGCGCTTCAGCTCGATCGAATCGATCGTCGGCGAATAGGTCTGGAAGGTGCGCTCCACGCCTTCGCCCGAGGACACTTTGCGCACGGTGAACGAGGAGTTGATGCCGCGATTTCTCTTGGCGATCACCACGCCCTCGTAGGCCTGCACGCGCTTGCGTTCGCCCTCGACGACGCCGACGTTGACGATCACCGTGTCCCCCGGGGAAAACTCGGGGAGCTTCTTCCCGATGCGCTTGATTTCTTCTTCTTCGAGCTTCTGAATGATGTTCATTGCTTTGCTCCTTCGTCCAATTCCTGCCTGAATTCTTCAAGCAGTTTACGTTCGGTCTCGCTCATCCCGCGCCGCTCGAGCAGCTCGGGCCTCCGCAGCCAGGTGCGCCCCAACGACTGCTTCAGGCGCCAGCGCTCGATCTGCGCGTGGTGCCCCGACATCAACACCGGCGGCACCGCTTCGCCCGCGTATGCTTCCGGCCGCGTGTACTGCGGGCAGTCCAGGAGCCCGTTCACGAACGAGTCCTGCACTGCCGACATCCCGTCTCCGAGCGCGCCCGGCAGCTGCCGCACCACCGCGTCGATCAGCACCATCGCCGCGAGCTCTCCGCCCGAGAGGACGTAATCGCCGATCGACAACTCCTCGTCCACGCTGCGGCGTATCAGCCGCTCGTCCACGCCCTCATACCGCCCACAGAGCAGCACGACACGCTCTTGCGCCGCAAGCGCCATCACCTTGCGGTGATCCAGCATCGGCCCCTGTGGCGAGAGGTGGATCACTTTTACATCGCCTCTTGCCGCGGCCTTCGCCGCGACGATCGCTTTTTCCAGCGGCTCGACCAGCATCACCATGCCGGGTCCGCCCCCGTACGGCCGATCGTCGACCGTGCGGTAATTGTCCGTCGTGAAATCCCGCGGATTCCACAGCCCGAGGCTCCACAGCCCCTGCTCCAGCGCCCTGCGCGTCACGCCCGAGCCGGTGACCGCCCCGAACATCTCCGGGAACAGCGTCACGCACTCGAAGCGGATCACCAGTCCGCGCCCCACTCCACTTCGACCGTCCCGGCGTCGAGATCGACCTTGTGGATCACGTCCGCGGCGACCGGCACCAGCCGCGCCGCGCCTTCATGCTCGACGCACATCACTTCGTGCGCGCCGTTGTCGAAAAATCCCGTCACCCGGCCGATCCGCTTGCCCTGCCGGTTCATCACTTCCAGTCCGATCAGATCGGCCTGGTAGAACTCGTGCTCCGCGGGCTTCGGCAGATCCTCGCGCCTGAGCGCAATCTCAAATCCCCGGTACGCGCCGGCCTGCTCCGGATTCTCGCAACCCTCAAAGCGCGCCACCAAGTACGCGCCGCCGTGCTCGCGGCATTCCACCACCGCGATCTTGCTGTGCTCCCCCGGCTTGCCGACCCACCACGCGGAAAACTTGCAGAGGTTGCCGCTTCCATCGCCGAAGGGCTGGACCTTCAGCGAGCCCTTCACGCCCCAGGGCGCCATCACGCGCCCCATCACCACCATCTTGGTTGGCGTCGCCAACCTGATCGCGCTACTTGGCCGCGGCTTCAGCCGGCGCCTTGTAGCCCTTGAACAAGCGCGCCACCGTGGGGCTGAGCTTCGCGCCCTTGCCCCGCCAGAACGCCAGGCGATCCGTCGCGAAACGCAGCGACTCATGGCCTGCGGGCGCCTTCGGATCGTAGAAACCAACGCGCTCGATGAAACTCTTGCCGGCAGCCCTGCGCGAATCGGCGACCACCACATTGAAAAAGGGCCGCTTCTTGGCCCCGCCGCGCGAAAGACGAATCACAACCATGATGAATGACCGAAGCCAGAAAAGGGCGTGATTTTACGCGAGCTTAGGTGGGGTGGCAAGGGAAAGCGAGTTGGTCGTTCTCGTCATTCCGCGCAAGAGGGTATCCAGAGACTTTCAATCGCCGTTCCACGTTCCGTCTGCCGCCCATCCTTCGAATCTTCGAGACTCGTTAGCGAAGCGCCAAGGTGATGGCGTACCCCCACGTAGGATCTCGGCCCCTGTGTCGGTTACGCAACGAGCGATCGTGGTCTAAACAAGGCCTTCTCGTTCAAGAACACGTCTAATCTCCTCGAAGCGGGCGGCAATATCGCCTCGTGGAAATCGAATTTGGACTAGCCCTGTAATATTTGAAAACTCAGTACAGCCGTCCTCCAAGAGAACGATAGCCCGCCGGACACCTAAGCGCCCCTGAAAAAGTCCAACTTCGTGAATAACGTTCGAACGGGCGTGAACGGTTCCATCAGCTCCTTCTTCCTCTGCGGTAAGGATTAGAAACGCGAATGCTGCTTGGGATAACATTTGGTCAAGACGTTCCGACGTTGTGTAACCTGCAACCGCTTCTCGGTTGAACTCATCCCAATTGAGCTTGAGGCGCTCGGCTATGAAGTCCTTCAGCTCCCTCCAAAGTGATGAGCGTCCGTGCCCAATAAATACACGTGTACCCGTAGTTAGGAGTGAATCGAGGCTCTCGACGATATATCGAAGCTGCTCAAGTCTTCTATTTAGTTCCGGAAGGACCGCATCTTCGCGGAGATTACCTGGAACATTTGGGATGTTGGCGAGCTGTGGAGCGTCTTTTCCGTAAATCTTTCCCAACTGTGCCCTCACTGGCATTGCCCACAATTGCAAGTGAATACGGCTAATGGTTGGTTTTCTGGATAACTCGTTTCCACGCTCGATCTGGCGACGAAGTGCTTCGAGAACGGATGCCGGTTCGGAAGAAGGCTCGGGTGTGCTCATTGGGAAGGCAAAATGCCGTGACTTGAAGTCCAACGCCACCTAAGCGTTGCACCTTGAAACTGATTGTTAGCCCTCATGATATGGAGTTTAGATCCAACATTTCTCGATTTAAGTTTGCGTTCGGTAACCAGCCTAGAGTTCGCAACGCGTCAGCGCTAATCCTAGTTCTGTTGATTGGCCACGAAAGCGTTGACAACAAAACTCGCTCCAATACGATTTCGAGGTTTGCCGAGGCGTACATCAGCGGACCCATTTTACTATCGGGAAAATAGTCCCCATGTGAAAGCCGATTTCGAATTTCATTCAATGAAATCCCCTCATCAACATTGAACACTGGCCAAAGATCGCTGATATCGATGTTCTTATCTCTACAAAAACTTTCGAATGCGTCTCGAAATGGTACGCGTTTTAGCATGGGAAGCATTTTCACCAGAAGATCTCTATTGATTTCGCTTCCATCCTTAATTTCAAAATTTACAATTACGTTTCTTAGTTCTCGTTCGATTTTTTTCCAATTTGCTTTATTTTTTACGGAAAACTCCATCATTGCCGCGCGCCGATAGATGAGAGTCAATCCCTCAAGAGCGGAAAAAAGACTTAGAAAATGCGTTTCCAACGGTCTTCTTGGATCAGGAAGCGCCTTGTAGATGGCTTGTCGTACCAATTCTTTGGAAGTTGAGTCCATCGACGAAAAGCATCTATGAACAACAGCGATGTATTCCTCAAAATCTAGCCGCTCGATCACTAAATCCTGATTTCTATCATCACCCTGGATCTGCCTAGCATCCACGTAGCAAATGAATTCTTCAACTAGAAAATCTTCGTTTGTGGCTCGCCATCCAGTTATCACGGTACGTTGTCTCGCTGGAAAACTAGATAACAACACTAGATCATTGAGAGGCGAGAGAACTTTTGTCTCAATAGTTGCACTTTCACTTGGGTCTATTGGTACATCGAGTTCCGCAACAAGCTTTGAGTATCTAGTTGTCCCTCTATTTCCTTGTTCTTCTTTCTTGCTTGTATAGTAGTGCCTTGAAAACTGCACCTTTCCAATTTCAAGCTGAAAAGAAACTTGACGAATTGTTTCAACTCTTACATCGCCGGTGTAGGAACTCTTTATGATCTGAAAAGGTGTAAGAAACACGTTGTCCGTAAGGTCAAAGACAATTTGTGTGTTATTTGAGGAATCTTGATTCTGCGACTGGAGAGGCGTGACTACGGCTAGCCGGACGGGAGTCGCGATAAAGGTCGTTATCGGCTCTTCTTGTTTCGAATACTCCAGCGTACTGATGTTGTGAGTCCACATTTTCGGCGAACGAATATACTGCCTTGGCTTGTCATCAAAGCCAATAAGAGTTGCCTCAAGACGAAAAGGCTCACCTAGAACTGCATTACTTTGCCCTGCATACTCTTGCCCTGTCGAAGTAAAACGCAAGATCGGCCGATCTCCGACATGCGATGGTAGCCATATCTCACAAGGGAATTTCCCTAAGGAATTTTCATCCCTTAGTAAGTTCGCGGTTACCCGAATATCTGGATCGCGTGCAGGTACATGTTCACTACGCATAGATCTGAAGAACTCAGCGGGCGCGAGACCGCCAATAATACGGACGCCGCGCATGATGCGCCAACGCGAAGATTACGATCCCGTCCGGTTCCGGGCGGTAGAAGATGGAGAACGGAAAACCCTTGAGGATGATTCGTCGCGTATTCGCGCGGGACGGCGAGCCTGAAAGGGGAAAGGCTACGGCGCGAGCCGCCGCTTCTTCCACCGCGGCGGTGAATCGCTCACCCAATCCCGACTGCGCCTCATTGTAGTAAATGACCTCGGCGAGGAATTCAACGCGGGCGGCCGCGATGAACCGGGCATTTTTCACCGGGCGAGGCGCCTCGCTTCGGCGAATACATCCTCAGCCGAAATCGTCTGCAACTCTCCGCGATCGTACGCAGCAGCGCGTTCTTCGATTTCGCGCTCCCAGACGGCCTCGATTTCAGCGAGAGGCGCTTCATGAAGTGATTCGAGCAGGACTTCGGCGAGCCGTGCTCGTTCTTCCACGGACAGGGAGCGAACCTGCCGTTCGATTTCAGCAAGCGTAGTTGACATGGCAGTCCTCCAAACGAAGGCTCGATTTTACTCCTGCGGAAATCTGATTTGAGGAGTTCAGAAAGAACCCCGCCGCAGCGGGGTTCCCTCAATCAAATATTGTCAGGCCGGCACCTTCACCTCGGTTTTCTTTTCCGGCGAAGCCGGCTTTGCCGGTGCCGTCGTTCGCGTCTGCTTCTTCAGTTCCTCGGTTTTTTCCAACGCCCTGCGCACCTCTTCGGCGCGTTGCCGCCAGTAAAGCTCGTCAATTTCGTAGCACATGGTACCTCCGGAAGAGTGGTTGATGTCCTCCCGTCGCTCTGACTGCGAAATCATCCTACGCCCGGAGCGGGGCGATATCAACTTCCCGCTAACGCATCCCGGGCATGAACCCCTTCATCCCGCGCATCATCTTCGCGAGGCCGCCTTTCTGCATTCTCTTCATCATCTCGCGCATCTGCTCGAACTGGTTCAGCAACCGGTTCACTTCCTGCACCGGCACGCCCGCACCGGCGGCGATGCGTCGCTTGCGCGAGGCCTTGAGGATCTCCGGTCGCATCCGCTCTGCGGGCGTCATCGAATTGATGAT
>DATHHS010000050.1:0-11528 GCA_035317085.1 Burkholderiales bacterium | reverse complement strand
ACTGTCGGCGGGACCGGCTCGCTTGTCAACGTCCTCTCGCCCACCGGTTCACCCGCAACATCGGGGTTCAGCTTGACGACGACAACCCCGGTAGCCTCGGTCGAATCGACGGTCAATGCTGTCGTAGCCCCGGTCGTGTCGCTCGTTGCGTCGACGGTCAATACCGTCACCGCCCCGGTCATGCCGCTCGTCGCAACGACGCTCAACACCGTCACCGCCCCGGTCACGCCGCTCGTCGCAACGACGCTCAACACCGTCACCGCCCCGGTCATGCCGCTTGTCACAACGACGCTCAACACCGTCACCGCCCCGATCACGCCGCTCGTCACAACGATCGCATCGCCCGCGAGTCTGGGGCCTGTGGGGACCCCGATCGGATCGGTGATCGGGTCGACCACCAATTTGCGGGCCACGCCGCCCGCCGTAACCCCGCCACCCCTGCTCGGGTTGCCCTCCATACTTCCTCTCAAGAAGTAGCTGAGAGCCGACCTTTACGGGCCGTTCGAGCCGGGGTCGCTTGCCTGCTGCGGCGAACTATTCGACCTTCAGCCCGATCGCCTTCACGAGCTTTCCCCACTTCTCCACTTCGCTTGCGCGGTAAGCGCGCGCTTCGGCGGGCGAAGCGCTCGTCTCGGCGTCGATGCCGATGTTCGCGAGCTGCTCCTTCACCTGCGGGTCGTGCGCGATTTTCGCGAGCGCCGCGTGCAGGCGGTCGATGACCGCCTCGGGCGTGCCCGCAGTGACGAGGAATGCGTACCAGGTCCACACGTCGAACCCGGGCAATCCGCTTTCGCTCAAGGTCGGCGTGTCCGGGGCGAACGCGGAATGCTTCGCACCGGTGAGCGCGAGTAGCCTGAGTTTTCCAGCCTTGGCGAGCGGCACGACGTTCGCCACCGGCGCGAAGCTCATATCCACCTGGCCCGACACGAGGTCCGTCATCGCAGGCGCCGTACCCTTGTAGGGCACGTGCACCAGGTCCACGCCCGCCATCTGCTTGAAGAGCTCGGCCGCAAGGTGCAGCGAGGAGCCGTTGCCCGATGAGGCGTAGGTGAGCTTGCCCGGCTGCGCTCTCGCGAGCGCAATCAGTTCCTTCACGCTTGTCGCGGGAACCCGCGGATGCACCGCGAGCGCGCTGTTGCCATTGGCGACCAGCGTGACCATGTCGAGATCGCGCACAGGATCGAAGGGAAGCTTCGCGTATAGCGCTGGATTGACAGCGGTGGGGCCCGTGGAGCCGAGAGTGAGCGTGTAGCCGTCGGGCGCGGCTCGCGCGACCGCTTCCGCGGCGAGATTGCCCCCGGCGCCGGTGCGGTTCTCGACCACGAAGGGCTGGCCGAGGGACGCCGTCAACCGCGCTCCGTAGGCGCGAGCGATGATGTCGTTCGGCCCGCCCGGCGCGAACCCGACCATGACGCGCACCGGGCGCGAAGGATAGTTCTGAGCGCCGACAGGCGCGGGCTGAAGCGCAATCGTGCCCACCAGCAGCGACAGCAGTCTCCACCGTTTCATCATCTCTCCCTCTCCCTTTTACCAATCCGCGCCGCAAGTCTAACCTGTCGCGTGTCGGGCAACTCCTACACGAACTGTCATGGATACCTGACAAGAGTGGGGGACGAAACACCCTAGAATTCTTGTGCTACGCGGCATGGTTGCGGGCGCGTGGGCGAGCGTGCACGTGGATCGGGGGGAGGGATGGCTCAGTCGTCGCCGGATCTCGTCCGCAAGCTGACGAGGTTCTCTGGTGCTGCCGGCGTCTTTGCGCTTGCCGTCGGCGTGGTGGTGTTGTTCGGCTGGATCTTCGACGTCGCCGTTCTCAAGAGTCTTGCTCCCGGGCTTGCCACGATGAAGGCCAATACAGCGGCCTGCTTCGCGTTCGCGGGAGCGTCCCTGTGGTTCCTGGCAAAGGCCGGGATTGCGGTCGAAGAGGGCCTTGCCCGGCGCACGGCGATCCTTTTTGCGGTCCCTCTCGTCGCCTTCGCGGCGGTCACGCTGAGCCAGGACCTCTTCGGCTGGAACGCGGGCATCGACGAGTATCTGTTTTCCGATCCCGCCAGCACCGCCGCGGGTCAGCCCCCGGGCCGCATGTCGCCCGCGACCGCGATCTGTTTCCTGCTGATCGGCGGTTCGCTGCTGCTCCTCGAGGCGCACGATCGCCACGCCCCGCCGGCGGCGCAAGGCCTCGCAGCAGCGGCCGGCCTCCTCGCGATCGTCGCCCTGTTCGGCGCGTCGGCGCTCTACGGCGTGCACCCGTTCGGCTCGGTCGCGCTGCACACAGCGGTCACCTTCCTCGCGCTTGGAACGGGAGTGCTCGCGGCGCGGCCCGAGCTCGGCTGGATGAATCAATTCACCCGAGACACGCCGAGCGCCACGATGGGACGCCGCCTCACTCTCGCCGCGTTCGCGGTTCTTCCGGCGCTGGGCTGGCTGGGACTGAAGGGACAGGAGGCCGGCTGGTATGAAACCGAGTTCGGTCTCGCAGCCATGGTCGCCACGAGCACGGTGGTCCTCACGGTGTTGATCGGTTTCACCACACGCACCGCGAATGTGGCGGAAAACAAGATCCTGCACCTTGGCCGCGTATACGCCGTGTTGAGCAAGATCAGTTCCCTGATCGTCCGCGCCGGCAGCCGGGAGGAACTGTTCGCGGAGGCGTGCCGCGTCGCGGCGAATACGGGTCAGTTCCCGTGGGCGTGGATCGGCGTCGTGGACCGCGAGGCGAAGCAAGTGAAGATCGTCGCTTCGGCGGGAGACGACCGCGGGTTGCTCGAAATCCTTCGCGACCAGCTCACGCTTGCCGGTCCGGCCGAGGAGCTGGGTCCGACGGCGCGGGCCGTTCTGGAAAAAAAGGCCATCGTCGCAAACGACATCGAGAACGACCCGATCATGCGCTTGAAAAAGGAAGCTCCCCTCCGACGCGGCATCCGTTCTCTCGCGATCCTGCCCCTCATCGTGTCGGGCGAAGCGGTGGGGGTTCTGGCGCTGTGCGCGGAAGAGTCCGGGTTCTTCGACGCCGATGAAATGAAATTGCTGCTCGAGCTCGCGGCCGACATCTCGTTTGCCCTGGATCACCTGGAAAAAGCGAAGAAGCTCGACTACCTCGCCTATTACGACTCGCTGACGGGTCTCGCCAACCGCACCCTGTTCCAGGAGCGCCTGGAACAGCGCGTTCACGCCGCGCACGTCGAAAAACACAAGCTCGCGGTCGGCATTCTCGACATCGAACGGTTCAAGACGATCAACGACACCCTCGGCCGCCACATCGGCGACGAGCTGCTGAAGCAGATCGGGCAACGCCTCGCGACCTTTCCCGGCGACCTGAGCCGCATCGCGCGGGTCGGCGGTGATCTTTTCGGGGTCATCGTCCCCGGCATGAAGAGCGAGGAGGAAGTCGCGCGCTACGTCGAAGAGGGCAACCGGCAATGCTTCCGCCTGCCGTACCGCCTGAACGGATCGGAGCTCAGGATCGCGGCCAAGATGGGGGTCGCGATCTATCCGAACGACGGCGGGGACGCCGATGCGCTGTTCAAGCATGCCGAAGCCGCGCTCAAGAACGCGAAAGTCCGCGGCGAAAAATATCTCTTCTACACGCAGGCGATGACCGAAAGGATCGCCGAGAAACTGAACCTCGAGAACAAGCTGCGCGAGGCGCTGGAAAAAGAAGAGTTCGTGCTGCACTACCAGCCCAGGGTGAATCTGGAAACGAGAAAAATCGAGGGCATGGCGGCGCTGCTCCGGTGGAAAAGCCCCGATCTCGGCATGATGTCTCCCAGGCAGTTCATGCCCATGCTGGAAGAAACCGGCCTGATCCTGGAGGTCGGCACCTGGGCCTTGCGCAAAGCGGCGCTGGAGCACCGCCACTGCGTGGACCAGGGATTGCCCGCGCCCCCGATCGCGGTGAAGGTCTCCGCGATTCAGCTCCGTCAGCCGGACTTCGTCGAAGTCCTGGAAAAAACGCTCGCCGAGGGCGCCGCAACTCCGGGGATCGATCTCGAGATCGGCGAGAGCCTCATCATGGAAAACATCGAGGCGAGCATAGCGAAGCTGAAGGATGCGCGGAAGCTCGGCGTCAACATCGCGATCGACCACTTCGGCACCGGCTACTCCTCGCTCGGATATCTCGCGAAGCTTCCGGTGCAGGCGCTCAAGATCGACCGCTCATTCGTCTTCCGGATGCTGGAGGATTCGAACACCATGACCGTAGTCTCGACCATCATTTCCCTCGCGCACTCGCTCGCCCTGTCGGTGACCGCCGACGGCGTCGAAACCGAGGAGCAGGCGAAGATGCTGCGTCTGCTCAGATGCGATGCGATGCAGGGCTATGTCGTCGGCAAGCCGCAGCCCTCGGAGGAGATGGAGCGCCTTCTCCGCGAGCCGCCCGCGCCGGGCCTCGCTTCCCTGCATTGAGCCTCTGCGCCGAGGCTCTTCCTAATCCGGCGCGATGCCGTTGCGGCGGATGACCGCGGCCCAGGCGGCCTTTTCCTTCTTGAGGTGGGCGGCGAAGAGTTCCGGCGTGTCGAACACCGGGATCAGAGTTTCGTTCTCGAGCCTTCCGGCCAGCGTCGGCGTTTTCATCGCGCGCACGATCTCGACGCTCATTCGCTGCACGATCGCGGCGGGCGTGCCCGCCGGCGCGACCACGCTGAACGAGCTGTAGATATCCAGGCCCGGGAATCCGGCCTCGGCGAACGTGGGCACGTTGGGCAACTGGGGGGCGTGCTCGATGATCGCAAGCGGGATCAGCTTTCCCGCCCTGATGTGCGGCAGCGCGACGGCGGCGTCGGGAAAGGCGAAACTCAGCTGTCCGCCGAGCAGCGAGGGCATCATGTTGCCGATGCCTTTGAAGGGCACGTGCAGGAACTTCGCGCCCGAGACTTCCTCCAGCATGCGGATGCCGAGAAAGGTCGGGCTTCCCGTTCCGGCGGAGCCGAAAGACAGTTTCCCCGGCTCGCGTTTGCCGAGTGCGAGCAGCTCGGCAAGCGTCTTTGCGGGCACGGAAGGGTGCACGCAGACCACCAGCGGCGCGATGACGCCGCGCGCCACCGGCGTGAAGTCGCGATCGGCGTCGTAGGCCAGGTTCTTGTACAGGCTGGGATTCACCGCGATCGCGGGATTGGCGGAAACGAGGAAGGTATAGCCGTCGGGCGCGGATTTCGCCGCCGCCTCGGCGCCGATGTTGCCGCTTGCGCCCGGCCGGTTGTCCACGATGAACTGCTGCTTCAGGGATTCCGAGAGCGCCTGCGCGAGCTGGCGCGCGTAGAGATCGGTGCCGCCGCCGGGCGACGAGGGCACGATGAACTTGACCGGACGCGCGGGCCAGGCTTCCTGGGCGTCGGCCAGCGCGGTGTGCGCTGCGAAGAGAATTGCAAGGGCAGATCCGAATCCCCGGTTCATGGCGTTTCCTCCTGCGGCGAAGTCTACTCTCGCTTCCCGCCTTTCGCGAAGACGCGGCTCAGCGAAATCGCCGTGGAGCATGGCATACTGATTGCGCCAAGGAGCCAAGATGCGTAGCGGCACAATTTCGGTTGCACGGGCGGTGTTCCTGTTCCTCTCCGGATGGCTTGCATTGACCGCGACCGCGTACGCCCAGTACCCGAACCGCATGGTCAGGGCGATCGTGCCTTACACCCCCGGGAGCAGCGCCGACCTGATCGCGAGAAATCTGGGCCCGCGGCTCTCCGAAAGCTGGAAGGTTCCGTTCGTGGTCGACAACCGCGCCGGCGCGAGCGGCATCATCGGCGTGCAGGCGGTGGTCGCCGCGCCCGGGGACGGCTACACGGTGCTCATCATGGCCGACAACTTCGCCTCGGCGGCGAGCGTGCGCAGGAACTCGTACGACCCGGTGAACGACCTCGATCCGGTGATTCTGCTTGCGCGCGGCGAGTATGCACTGATGGCCTCGGCGTCCTTCCCGGCGAAATCAGTCGCGGAACTCGTAGTCATGGCGCGCGCCAATCCGGGCAAGATCTACTATGCCTCCCCGGGCAGCGGTCTGCCCGCGCACCTCATGATGGAAGTATTCAAGTCCACCATGGGCATCGACCTCGTGCACGTGCCCTACAAGAACAATGCCGCGGCGGTTACCGACCTCCTCGGCGGGCAGGTCAGCCTCATGTTCGCTTCGGTGGGCGTGGCGCTGCCGCTCGCCGAGGGCGGGCGCATCCGCATCCTCGCTGCCGGAGCGGCGAAGCGCGCCGCGCGCACGCCCGAAGTCCCGAGCTTCATCGAGTCGGGCGTGAAGGATTTCAACGTCGGTACCTGGTTCGCGATGCTCGTGCCGAAAGGGACACCGCGTGAGGTCCGCGCGAGACTCCACGCCGACGTCGCGGTGCTGCTGAAGGAGCCGGCGGTGACCGAACTCATGCTGAAGCAGGGAATGACGCCCGCGGGCGGAACGCCGGAGGAGCTGCACGATCTCATCCGGTCGGATTTCGAGCGCTGGAACAAGATCGTGCACGAAGCCAACATCAAGGCGGACTGATCATGCAGAAAGCGATGCGCAAGCCCGGCCCGGACAGCGACGACTCCTTCGAGGACTACTGCTGGAAGGACATCATGCCGCCGGAGGTGATCGAGCTGTACGCGAGCTACCGGCGCGAGGTCGGCGTGGGCCCCTCGCCCGCGCTCATCGCGATCGACCTGTACGAGCTCGTCTACCAGGGCGGCGCGAAGCCCGTGGCGGAGGTCGCGAAGACCTATCCCAGCTCCTGCGGCGAATATGCGTACGCGGCGATCGAGCCGACCCGGCGTCTCTTCGCCGCGGCGCGCGCGGCGGGCCTGCCGGTCTTCTACTCGACCGGCGACACGCGGCCGCAGAGCCAGCCGAAGAAAGTGCGCTCCACGCGCCGCCAGAACGCGCGCGCCATCGACCCCGCGATGTACGCGATCCGGCCGGAGTTCGCGCCGCAGCCGGAGGACGTGGTGATCACCAAGGTTCGCGCCAGCGCCTTCTTCGGCACGCCGCTCGCGGCGCATCTCACGCAGCTGGGCGTGAGGAGCGTCATCGTGATCGGCGAGAGCACCTCCGGCTGCGTGCGCGCTAGCGCGGTGGACGCGTACTCGCACGGCTTTCACGTGACGCTGGTCGAGGAATGCTGCTTCGACAGGAGCCCCCTCTCGCACAAGGTCAATCTCTTCGACCTGCACCACAAGTACGCCGACGTGCTGCACGTGGACGAGGCGATCCGGCATCTCGAAAGGCTGCGGGCCGCGGCGCGATGAAGCCGCGCCACAGGAGACACGCGCGATGAAGCCGCGCGCTTATGGCCCCTTCCCCTACTCGCCGATCCACCGGCGGCCGCGCCTGCAGTGGCCGGGCGGGGCGCGCGTGGCGCTCTGGGTGATCCCGAACATTGAGTTCTTCTCGCTCGAGGAGAGCATTCCGGCCGCCGCGGGCGGCTCGGGTGCGAAGCCGCCCGACGTGCCCGCGTGGGCGGCGCGCGATTACGGCAACCGGGTTGGCGTTTTTCGCCTGATGAAAGTGCTCGACCGCTACGGCGTGCGCGGCACCGCCGCGCTGAACAGCGACCTCTGCGCCCGGCATCCCGAGATCATCGAGGAATGCCAGGCGCGCAAGTGGGAGTTCATGGGCCACAACGAGAGCAACACGCGGCGGCTCAACGAACTGACGGCGCGCGCGGAGCGCCGCACCATCCGCAGCGCGCTGCAGACGATCGCAAAGGCAACGGGCTCGCGGCCGGTCGGCTGGCTGGGCTCGGGGCTGCAGGAAACCTGGAACACGCTCGACCATCTCGCCGCGGAAGGCTGCGAGTACGTGTGCGACTGGGTGAACGACGATCAGCCTTATGTGATGGCGCTGGAAGGCGGCCGCAGCCTCGTGTCGGTGCCCTACAGCACCGAGATCAACGACAAGCCGGCGTTCGAGAAGCGCAACCGTACGGCGGACGAGTTCCGCGACATGATGGTGCGCCAGTTCGACGTGCTCTATGAGGAAGGCGCCGAATCGGGGCGCGTCATGGCGATCGCCCTGCATCCCTACCTGAGCGGCGTGCCGCACCGCATCGGCGCGCTCGATGCGGCACTCGATCACATCTGCCGCCGCGAAGGGGTGTGGCGCGCGACCGGGGCTGAGATCGCGCGGCACTGCCGAAAGACAACGATGCCTCCTACTCCTTCACCGCGCCCGAATACTTGATCGCAAGCGCGAACTTCGAGATCTCCGCGTCCCAGAATTTCCCGAATTGGGCAGCGCCCATGAATTGAACGGTAAGGCCGGCGTTGGCGTAGGCCGCGACTACCTCGGGCCGCGCGAGCGCCTTCTTGATTTCCGCCTCGAGACGCGCGACGACCGCGGGCGGCGTCCCGGCGGTGGTGACCACGCCCGACCAGCCGTTGACCTCGAAATCCGGATATCCGGATTCGATCATGGTCGGCACCTCGGGCAGTTGCGGCACGCGCCGCGCACTCGTCACCGCCAGCGCGCGCACTTTGCCGGCACGGATGTGCGGCAGCGATGGCGGAACCGAATCGACCATCATGTCCACGTCGCCTGACAGGAGCGCTGTCATCGCCGCCGCCGCGCCGCGATAGGGCACGTGCACGATGTCGACGCCGGCGTAGTACTTGAGCAGCTCCGCAGACAGGTGCACCGAGGTTCCGGCTCCCGTCGAGGAGTAGTTGAGCTTGCCGGGATTGCGGCGAGCGAGCGCGACCAGCTCGGCCAGCGTTTTCGCGGGCGTCCTGGGGCCAGCCATGATGACGTTCGGTATCACCCCGACCAGCGCGATGGGGGCGAGGTCGCGGCGCGGATCGAAGGCGAGGTCTTTCACCATCGATTGGACGATCGCCACCTGCGGCGTCGCCGAGAGCAGCGTGTATCCGTCGGGCGCCGCCTTGGCGACGGCTTCACCTCCCGCGACGATGCCGCCGGCGGGCCGGTTTTCAATCACCACCGGCTGGCGCAAGGCCTCGGACAGACGCGGACCGAGCACGCGCGGGGTAATATCCGCGATGCCGCCCGGCGCGCTCGCGACGATATAGCGGATCGGCCGGTTCGGGTACTGCCCGGGATTCTGGGCGGCCGCCGCGGCGCAGATCAGTGCCAGGGCGGCTGCGAGCGGGATCTTCAGGAGGTCAGTGCGCTCCATTACTCCGGCTCCACGCCGGCCGCTTTCAGCACTTTGGCGAACTGCTGCGTATCGGTCTTGATTTTCTCGATGACGTATTCCGGAGTGCTGTGCTCGGTCGAGACGCCGAGGCTCGCGTACTTTTCCTGGACATCGGGGAGTTTCACTATGCGGCCGAGCTCGGCGTTGAGGCGATTGACGATGGCCTCCGGCGTGCCCCTCGGGGACATCACGGCCCACCACACCCCGGTGAGATAACCGGGAACTCCCGACTCGATCATGGTGGGCACATCGGGCAGCACCGGCGAGCGATGCTCCGTGGTGACGGCAAGCGGCCGGATTCTTCCCGCCTTGATGTGCGGCATCGCGGGAACCATGTCCGCGAAGACCATCTGCACCTGTCCGGCGACGAGATCCGACACCGCCTGCACCGTGCCCTTGTAGGGAATGTGCACGATATCGACGCCCGCGGCCGACTTGAACATTTCCCCGGAGATGTGCGACTGGATGCCCTTGCCGCCGGAGCCGAAGTTGAGCTTGCCGGGCTGCGCTTTCGCGAGGGCGATGAGTTCCTTCACGCTTGCCGCGGGCACCGAAGGATGCACGACCAGCACCTGGCCCGCGCTCGCCACCATAGAGATCGGGGAAAAATCGCCGACAGGATCGAAGCCGAGGTGCTTGTACAGGTGCGGGTTGGTGGCGAGCGTGCTGCTCGAGGAGATCAGGATGGTGTAACCGTCGGCGGGCTGCTTCGCTGCGTATTCGTGGCCGATGTTGGCGCCCGCGCCGGGGCGGTTCTCCACGGTGACCGGCTGTCCGAGCGATTCGGCGAGCTTGAACCCGAGCAGGCGGCACAGGACGTCGCTCGATCCGCCCGGCGGAAACGGCGCGATGAATCTGATCGGCCGGCTTGGATACGTGCTCTGCGCATGCGCGGCGCCGAAGGCGAGCACGGCGAATGCCGCAGCGAACGTGAGGCGCAGCGCGATCATGTCGTGTTCTCCCTGAGCGAAACGCGCGCACAGTATATCCGGCTGCGGGATGCTAGAGTTTGGGTATGGTGAACATGGTGAACATGGTGAGCTTGAAACGCCTTTGCACTGCGCTAGTCTGCACGGCGCTCCTTCCTCAAGCGTCGGCACAACCTGGCGGCAAGGTGATGCGCATCGTCGTTCCCTTCGCGGCCGGCGGTGCCCGCGAAGTCCTTGCGCGCACCTTTTACAGCGAACTCGGCGCGGCACTGGGGACCACCGCGATCATCGACAACCGGCCGGGCGCGGGCGGGGCGATCGGCACGGCGAGCGTGGCGAAGGCCGCGCCCGACGGGCAGACGCTCATTTTCGCGGCTTCCAGCCACAACGTCACGGCGCTCCTCGGTGCGAATCCTCCGTACGATCCCATCCGCGATTTCGCGGGTGTGGCCAACATCGGCATGCAAAGTTACGTGCTCATGGCGAGCGCCGCGGTACCGGCAGGGACGGTGGCCGAATTCGTCAAATACGCGAAAGCGAACTCCGGCAGGCTCAACTACACCTCGGCGGGTCACGGCAGCTCGGGCCATCTTGCGATGGCGTATTTCGCGAGGCTCGCGGGCCTGGACATGGTGCACATTCCGTTCAAATCCACCCAGGACGCCGCCAACGACGTGCTCGCCGGGCGCTCGCATGCGCTGATCGTTCCGAACGTCGGCGCGATTCCGTTCGCGAAAGACGCTCGCATGCGCCTTCTGGGCGTCACTTCGAAAAAGCGCTCGGCGTTCCTGCCCGAGGTACCGCCCATCGCCGAAAGCGTGCCGGGATACGAGTTCGATTCGTGGTTCGGCCTGCTCGCGCCGGCAAAGACGCCCAGGCCCGTGATAGCGCGCATCAATACGGCGGTGGCAAAGTTGCTCCGGGATCCGGCGATCCTCGGACGGCTCGCGAACCAGGGCGTCGAGCCGCGCCTTCTGAGCCCGGAGGCCTTTGACAGACTGATCCGCGAGGATTACGAAAACATGGGCAAGGTGGTGAAGGCGGCCGGACGCATCGAATGAGCACCGTCATCGACATTCATCCCCACGTCATCGCGGCGGACACGGGGCGCTACCCGCTGGCCCCCTTGAGCGGCCGGCAATCCGATTGGTCCCGCGAGAGGCCGGTCAGCTTCGAGCGCATGATCGCCGCGATGGACCAGGCCGGTGTCGCGAAGGCGGCGCTGGTGCAGGCCTCGACCTGCTACGGCCACGACAATTCCTACGTGGCCGACGCCGTCGCCGCGCGTCCGGAGCGCTTCACCGGCGTGTTTTCGGTGGACGTTTTGCAGCGCGACGCTCCCGAGCGCATCGACTATTGGGTGAGCCGCGGCTTGACGGGCTTGCGCGTATTTATCGCCGGACACAGCACGGCGGCGAAGAACGCGCGGCTCGACGACCGGCGCTCCTTCCTCGCCTGGGAGTACGCGGGCAGG
>DATHHS010000049.1:0-9298 GCA_035317085.1 Burkholderiales bacterium | reverse complement strand
CAGCGCCGCGCGGTTGGTGACGCCCCATGCCTCGATGAGCTCGGGGGCGGCGAAGGAAATTGCGCTGATATCGTAGCCGTCGAAGAGCACGATGAAAAACGACCAGATGACCAGACTTGCGTTGAAGCGCGTCATCTTGCGCTCATCGATGAAGCGCGAGATGTCGAACTCTTTCGTGGATGCCATGCGAATTTCCTCCCTTAAGGGCTCACAGGCGGCATTTTGCTGATATGTACCGGAAGAGCCCGGTCCCGCCCTTGAAAGCCGTTCAGTTCACGCGAGATTCCTCCTGCCGGTTTCGCAGCGAGACGAGCATGTATCCTCGTATGAGGGGAGTACGCGTTCAAGTATAGGCCAAGTTCATGGCAGTGCTGGAAGCAGGCGTGCGCCGCTTGGCGTTACAATGCGTAGGGTCTGAAAACGCATTGGGAAGGTGCGGACAATGACGATACGTTCCTTGCATCACATCGCACTCGCAGTGCCCGATCCCGCCGTAGGTAAAAAGTTCTATACCGATTTCGGCATGGACGGCAGCGACTTCGGCAATCGCATCGTCATGCGCTGCCAGGGGCGCGACCAGGACCAGGTCATCCTGGTCGAGGGCAAGAAGAAGCACATGCATCATGTGAGTTTCGGCACACGCGCCGAGGACTTCGAAACGCTCAAGAAGCGTCTCGAGCAGAACGGCGTGAAGCTCGTGGATGCGCCCAGAGAAACACCAGGCGAAGGACTCTGGTTCCGCGATCCGGACGGACTGCTAGTGAATGTGCGCGTCGCCGAAGCCAAGCCGTGGCGCAGCGCGCCGGAGTGGAAGATCAACAACCCGGGCCATCTCAACCGCGCCGGAGTTGTCGGTCACCCGAAGCGCGACCTTCAAGTGCGTCCAACGCGTCTCGGACACACGCTGCGCTTCACGGCACAAATGGAGAAAATGGTGGATTTCTATACGCGTTTGGTCGGCTTGCAGCTTTCCGATCGCGCCCAGGATATCGTCGCCTTCATGCGCGGCCACGGCGGCAGCGACCATCACATTTTCGGCTATATCAAATCGGATCGGCCCGGTTACCATCACGCGAGCTTCGAAGTCGGCAACGTCGACGAGATCGGCATGGGCGCCTGCCGCCTGCTCGATAAAGGCTATAAGGACGGCTGGGGTTTCGGCCGCCACGTCATCGGCTCGAACTTCTTCCACTACATCCGCGATCCCTGGAACAGCATGGCCGAATACTTCTGCGATATCGATTACATTCCGGCCGATGCGAACTGGAAGGCGACCAACTACCCCGCGGAGGATTCCCTCTATGTCTGGGGTCCGAAACCTCCCGAAGCCTTCGGGATGAATTTCGAGTCGGACTGAATTTCTGCCTCTCCCTCTTGGAGAGGGTTGGCGTTAGGGCCTACGCCGCGAGGGAAATCACCGAGTCTTCGTATTTGCCCGGCCCCATGTCGCCTTCGGCGAAGATGCGGCGCTCGGCAATCCACCTGAAGGATTCCTCGAACACTTCCTTGGTGTAGGGCTCGAACACGATGCGCTCGCCGGGTCCCCAACGGCGCGTGTCCATTTGATCGAGGAAGCGCTTGGGAAATTCATTCCTGTAGTAGTGCGTGTAGAGCTCCGGCCGCAGGTCGATGTCCCTCTGCGCGCGGCGCAATGCGCGGAAATACTTCCGCAAGTCCTCGGGATCGGAGCTGCCCGTGATCGAAGTCGCCATCATGAAGGTCGTATCGATGACTTTGCGAAAACCGAGCTGTTCGAGAAAATAGTACGGTCCGCTGAAAAGGGACGCGGCGGGCACCTTGCGGTCGATCAGTTTCTCGAGTCGGCTGAACAGGAGCCCGTCGGCAAAAGACAATTTGATGTCGTCCAGGCCCATGTACTGCTCGAGCCCTTGAATAGTGGAGTAGTGGCTGCCCGATTGATAGCCGACCGAGATCGGCACGTCCTTCAGGTCTGACGGGTGTTTGATGTCGGACTCCGGCGGCACGAATACGCCGCAGGGCGCCACCGAGTAGGCGTCGGCGTAGAGTTTGCCGTGGCCGGTGGAGGCAGCGACGTTGACGGTCCAGTGGCAGGCGCCGCTCACGTCGCAGGCGCGACCTTGCTCGATACTCTGAAAGGCGCCGACCTTGTTCGCAGTCGCGTGCTTTTTCGCCGCGTCGCCGGGGCCGTAGTTGTCGCGAAACTCGTAGTCCAGACCTTCGGCCTTGAAGTAAGCTTTCTCCTCCGCCACCCATTCCTGCAGCCTGAAATGAGGGGAGATCACGAACGTGGACATTGGCGCTTCCTCCTGAACATCAAACGAATGAAAAATCTACTCCGACGAAGGACGGAAAGCAAAGGAAACCTGAGGTGGGATTCGTCCCACACCATCCCGCGGTCCACACCCCTGTAAAATGGCGCTTCGTTCGTGAGATCAAAGAGCATGGAATTCCTGGTTGACGGCGCATCGCGCCGCATCGAAATCGACAGCCTTGTTGTTGCCGGATGGACCGGGCGCGACAAAGCCGCGGTCGAGCACCATATCGCCGAACTCGCGGCGATCGGGGTCAAGCCGCCGCGTGTCGTGCCGTGCTTCTACCGTCTCAGCGCGAGCCTGCTTACCACGGCGCACGACGTGGAAGTAGTGGGCGAGAACTCCAGTGGTGAAGTCGAATTCGTACTGGTTTCTACGGGCGAGACCTTGTACGTCGGCGTCGGTTCGGATCATACCGACCGGAAGGTCGAAGCCTATGGGGTCACCGTCTCCAAGCAGATTTGCCCCAAGCCGGTCGGCCGGGAGCTCTGGCCCTTCGCGGAGCTCGAAAAGCGCTGGGATCGGCTGGTGCTGCGCTCGCACGTGACGCGCAAAGGCGAGCGCAGGCTTTATCAGGAGGGTTCCGTGAGCGGGATGCTCGCCCCTCGCGAGCTGCTGGCGCGTTATGCAACTTCCGGCGGAGAGCTTTCCCCGGGCACCGCGATATTCTGCGGCACCCTAGCAGTGCGAGGCGAGATCGCGGGCGGCGAGCGCTTCGAAATCGAGCTGCACGACGCAGTCAAGAATCGGAGTCTCAGACACGAATACGCCACCCGCGTGCTGCAGATCGCGGATTGAGTCCCGGCGCATGGGATAAGACGGAGGCGACATGGCAATCCAGAAAGAGCATAAGGAATTCTACAGAGTGGATCTCGACCGCGGCTGGGAAAAACTCGCCGGCTATCCGGACGGAATCCAGCAACAGGTGCTGGCGGGATTCCTCGACGAAAAAAACCGCAAGGGCTTCCGCACCCGCCACTTGCGGTTCGCGCCGGGCGTGCATACCACCGAACCCTTCGTGCACGAATACTGGGAAGAGGTGTACCTCGTTTCAGGCGATCTCATCGTCGGCAATGACAGGAACGGCAAGGGCGGCATCCGCTTCGGCCCGAATACCTACGCATGCAGGCCGCCGGGAACGCTGCACGGGCCTTTCAAATCGGAGACCGGCTGCCTGCTGCTCGAAATGCATTACTACGACGAAAGCGCGAAGCGCTAGCCGCTGGCGAGACAAGGGCCGCACAGAAATGGCCGAATTTGCAATTCAATCGATCGCTGCGCTCGCGCGCAGCCTGGCCGAGGGCGCGACCACGAGCCGGAAACTCGTGGAGGCCGCGCTGGTACGAATCGCCGACGCAGGCGGAGAAGGCGGGCGCGCTTTCACAAAGGTGCATGCCCAAGGCGCGCTCCTGGCGGCCGACGCTTCCGACCGGTTGCGTAGAGAGGGCGTGGTGCCCTCGCCGCTCGCAGGTCTTCCGGTTTCAATCAAGGACCTCTTCGATATCGCAGGCGATGTGACGACCGCCGGCTCGAAGATCCTGCGCGACAGGGCTCCGGCAACCGCGGACGCGGCTGCGGTCGCGCGGCTTCGCTCGAGCGGGGCGGTGGTCGTCGGTCGCAGCAACATGACCGAGTTCGCGTTCTCGGGGGTCGGCCTCAATCCGCACTACGGCACGCCGGCCAATCCCTATGACCGGAGCGCGCGCAGGATTCCGGGCGGATCCTCCTCCGGCGCCGCGGTTTCGGTTGCCGAAGGCATGGCGGCATTTGCGCTCGGCACCGACACTGGGGGCTCGGTGCGCATTCCGGCCGCTTTGTGCGGCATCGCGGGTTTCAAACCGACTCGATCGCGCGTCCCGCTCGCCGGAGCTTTTCCTCTTTCCACGACGCTCGATTCGGTGGGGCCGCTCGCGCCCACGGTCGCTTGCTGCGCCACCATCTTCCAGGTGCTCGCCGACGAATCCGGGCAGTTGCTCGCACCTGCCGCTCTTCCTGAGTTGCGCCTGGGCGTGCCGAAGAATCATATGCTGGAGGATCTGGACATCGAAGTTTCGGAGGCGTTTGAGTCCGCGATGCAACGCCTGTCGCGCCGCGGCGCGAAGATTGTCGAGCTTCCGGTGCCGGAGTTCGACGAGGCGGCAAAGGCGAGCGTCGGCGGTGGGATTTCCCCGCCAGAGGCCTACGCCATTCACCGCAAATGGATCGACCGCGAGCAGGAAATCGATCCTCGCGTGCTGGAGCGCATCCTGCGCGGGGGATTCGTGCTGGCGGCCGACTATATCGAGCTGCTTGCAACGCGGACGCGTCTCATGCGGCGTTTCACGCGAGCGAATTACGACGTCGACGTCCTGGTCATGCCGACGGTGCCGCGGATCGCCCCCCGGATCGAGGATCTGGAGCGCAATCCCGAAACCTTTCGCCTTGCGAACGGCAATATGCTGCGCAATACCAGCCTGATCAATTTCCTGGACGGCTGCGCGCTCACGCTCCCGATCCATGCACCGCGGCAGGCACCTGTCGGGTTGATGGTGGTCGGTTTTTCCGGCGAGGACGAGAGAGTTCTTTCGGCGGGCCTTGCGATGGAGACCGCATTGGCCTATCAGGGGCCGGTTCTCGTAGAATAGCCGTTAAAGCGGACGCGTAGCGCCGCTTTAACTCCGCGCGTTGGAGCGGACGAGAAGCTCGCCGCTCAACGCGCGGGTTTATTCGAGGAGGAGGGGAAAATGACAATCAAACGAATCGGCCGACGAGAGTTTCTCAAGAAGGCAACGGCAGGAGGGGCTCTCGTTGTCACCAGCGCGGGGTTTCCAGGACTCGCCTTCGCACAGGAAACAAAAATCAAAGTCGGGCTGATGCTGCCCTACACGGGCACCTTCGCTCCTCTCGGCGTGGCGATCGAGAACGGTTTTCGCCTCGCGCTGCAGGAAGCGGGTGGGAAGTTCGGTAACCGCGAGATCGAGTTCTTCAAAGTGGACGACGAATCCGAGCCTTCCAAGGCGACCGACAACGTCAACCGCCTGGTCAACCGCGACAAAGTGGACGTGGTGGTCGGCACGGTTCACTCCGGCGTCGCCGCAGCGATGATCCGAGTGACGCGCGAATCGGGGACGCTGCATCTCATTCCCAACGCAGGCGTCGGCGTGGCGACTGGACAGCTGTGCGCGCCGAACATCATTCGCACCTCGTTTTCCAACTGGCAGCCCGGCTACGGAATGGGCGTGGCACTCTCCCATCGCAAGAACGTCAGGAACGTCGTGACGATCACCTGGCGTTACGCCGCCGGCGAGGAGACGGTAAAGGGCTTCAGGGATGGTTTCGCTGTGGGCGGCGGCAAGGTTGCAAAAGAGCTCTGGCTTCCCTTCCCGAACGTGGAGTTTCAGCCTTTGCTCACCGAGATCGCCGCGGCCAAGCCGGATGCCGTGTACGCGTTCTTCGCCGGAGGCGGAGCGGCCAAATTCCTGAGGGACTACGCACAGGCGGGATTGAAGGACAAGATTCCGCTGGTAGGCCCGGGCTTTCTGACCGACGGCGTGCTCGAAGCCGTGGGCGGCGCTGCGCAGGGCGTGGAGACGGCGCTCCACTACGCCGACAATTTGAATACCAAGCGCGACAACGAATTCCGGCTCGCCTATGCGAAGACTTTCAAGCTGCAACCGGACGTATACGCGGTGCAGGGTTACGACACCGGACTGCTGCTGGCCGCCGGTCTGAAAGCCGTGAACGGCGATGTGTCGAGGAAGAAAGATCTCATCACGGCCATGGAGAAGGTGACGGTCGACAGCCCGCGCGGCAAATGGCATCTTTCCAAGGCTCACAACCCGGTCCAAGATATTTATCTGCGCAAAGTGACGGGCGTGGACAACAAGTATTCGAGTGTCGCGGTGCGAGGCCTGGACGACGACCCGGGCTCGATCAGCGCCTGCAATATGCGCTGAGCCGTGGCGGACGCACGCAGGAGCGAACGATCCAGGATTTCTTTGGATTCTTTCTGAAATCGAAAGAAAGCCGGCGCGAGCCGGTTTTTTCTTTTTCCGCACCGTCGATTTCGCTACGCTCTCCAGCCTCCAGCTCCCCAACCTCCGGCTCCCCGGCGTCTAACTCTCCAGCCCTCTAGCCTCAGCCCCGGACTCTCGCGTGGATTTTTTCACTTTCCTCATCCAGGTCTTGAACGGGGTACAGTACGGCCTGCTGCTGTTTCTCGTTTCGAGCGGTCTCACGCTCGTGTTCGGCATCATGGGCGTGATCAATGTCGCGCACGGCAGCTTCTACATGATCGGGGCCTATTTCGCCTGGTCGCTTTCGGAGAAGCTTGGAAGTTTCTGGGTGGCGCTTCCGGCGGCGATCGCGCTGACGGTCGCGATCGGCCTCGCGCTCGAGTGGCTCCTCATCAAGCGCCTCTACAAGCGCGACCACCTGTACCAGGTGCTGCTCACCTACGGGCTCATCCTCGTGTTCGAGGAGACGCGAAGCATCCTGTGGGGCGACGACGTTCATGGCGTCTCCATCCCCGCAATTCTTTCGGCATCGATCCCGCTTACCGAAAATCTCTCCTATCCGGTCTATCGCCTCTGGATCTCCGCCGTCTGCCTTCTCGTCGCGGGACTCATGGTCTGGGTGATCCAGAAAACGCGGCTGGGTATGACGATCCGCGCGGGGGCGGCTAACCGCGAAATGGTGCAGTCGCTCGGCCTGAATATCGAGCTCGTATACCGCGTGGTGTTCGCCGCTGGAATCACGCTCGCCGGATTGGCAGGAATGATCGCTGCCCCCGTTTCGGCGGTATTTCCCGGGATGGGCAACCAGGTGCTGATCGTCTGTTTCGTGGTGATCGTGATCGGCGGAATGGGCTCGGTCAAGGGCGCGATGGTAGCCTCGCTTCTCATCGGCTTGGTGGACACCTTCGGAAAGGTCCTGCATCTTGAGATCGGCGGGCTGAAGCTCCTGCCCGAACTTTCGAGCATGACCGTGTATCTGCTCATGGCGGTGATACTGCTTTGGCGGCCGGAAGGCATCTACGGCCGGCGGCTGTGAACGCGCACCGCATCGCAATCGCCGCATTCCTCGTCGTGGTCGTCGCGCTCGCGGTGCTTCCGCTCGCGGCCGACAAGTTCTACGTGCAGCTCTTCGCCAAGATCATGATCATGGCGATCCTTGCGATGAGCCTCGACCTGCTGCTGGGGTACACCGGGCTCGTCTCCTTCGGCCACGCCGCTTTCTACGGCGCCGCGGGTTACGCGCTCGCGCTTCTCACGCCGCAATACCAGGCGGCGAATTTCTGGACTTCGTTTCCCCTGGCGGTCGCCGCCAGCGCGCTGCTCGCGCTCGTCATCGGTTTTTTTGTCGTGCGTACCCGCGGCGTCTATTTCATCATGGTGACGCTCGCGTTCGCGCAGATGCTGTTTTTCCTCTTTTTCGACACCAAGATCGCGGGCGGAAGCGACGGCATCTACATCGATGTGCGGCCGGTCGCGAAAATCGGCGACTGGCAGCCTTTCAGGCTGGACGACTTCACCCACGTCTATTACCTCGCTTTGGTCTTGCTCGTGCTGACGTACGCGCTGCTGCGGTTGATCCTGCGCTCGCCCTTTGGCCGGGTGCTGGCCGGCATACGCGTGAACGAGCAGCGCATGTTGTCCCTCGGCTATCAGACCTTCCGCTACAAACTCGCGTGCTTCGTCATCTCGGGGGCGCTCGCGGGCATTGCCGGCTATCTCTCGGCGGTGCAGTTCGGGGTGGTCAATCCGGAAATGCTCGGCTGGCACCTTTCCGCGGCGGTGATGATGATGGTGATCCTCGGCGGCATGGGAACCCTCGTCGGCCCGGCGATCGGCGCGGCGATCTGGATGCTGCTCGAACTCGGCCTGCAGAGCCTGCCCTCTGCGGGCGGGGTGGATTTCGGGAAGCACTGGCAGCTCTTGATGGGCGGCTTCATCGTGCTTGCGGCGCTGCTGCTGCCCAATGGCCTCGTGAGCATGATCGCGGTGTTGCGCAACCGGAAGGGCGGAATCGGTGGCTGAAGCGGCGGTCCTGCGCACGCGGGAGCTCACGCGCCGTTTCGGCGGACTGGTGGCGGTGAAAGACGTGTCCGTCGAGTGCCGCACGGGCGAGGTTCACGCCGTGATCGGCCCGAACGGTGCGGGAAAGACGACGCTGATCAACATGCTTTCAGGCGACCTCCACCCGAGCTCCGGCTCCATCTTCCTGGAAGGAAGCGACGTCACCGGGCTTCCGTCGCACCGGATTTCCAGGCTCGGCGTGGGGCGCAGCTACCAGAAGACGAACGTCTTTCTTCCCTTGACCGCGTTCGAGAATTGCCGGCTCGCGGCACAGTCCCGCTTGGCAGGGTCGATGCGGTTTTTTCGGCCGGCGCTCGCCGACCGGGAGGTGAACGCCGCCGCCGAGCGCGCCCTCGCCGCCGTCGGGCTCGACGGAAGAGGCTCTGTACCGGTCGCAGAACTCTCGCACGGCGAACAACGCCAGGTCGAGATCGCCATGGTGCTTGCCACCAGACCCCGGGTGTTGTTGCTCGACGAGCCGCTCGCCGGAATGGGCTCGGAAGAATCGGTGCGTATCGTCGCGCTCTTGAGGAAGCTGGCCGCCGATCATGCCGTGCTGCTGGTCGAGCACGACATGGACGCGGTGTTTGCCGTCGCCGACGTGCTCACGGTGATGGTGAACGGCATGGTGCTCGAATCGGGGGCTCCCGCGCAGATCCGATCCAGCCCTGCAGTTCAGGAGGCATACCTGGGATCGGAGGATGCGGTATGAGGGAGGCTCTCGTGCAAGCCAGAGGAATCCACGCCCATTACGGCGTGAGCCACGTTCTGCACGGAATCGATTTCGCGGTGGGGCGCAGCGAAACGGTGGGTCTGATGGGCCGAAACGGCATGGGCAAGACCACGCTCCTGAAAAGCATGCTGGGCCTGGTGCGCCCGCCTGTCGGGGAAGTGCGTGGAGAAATCAGAGTGAAGGGCAGGGACGTCACGCGAGCGGAACCTCACCAG
>DATHHS010000048.1:0-13950 GCA_035317085.1 Burkholderiales bacterium | reverse complement strand
GTCCTGGCGCTCTGGGCGGCGGCAAACTGGGTCGTCCAGCTGGCCCGCAAGCCATCCGAGGCATTTTTCCCGGTGGGCGGCGCGCTCGCGAAGACACCGGCCGAGACCTGGCGGAAGTACGGATCGCTCTTTCGCGAACATTCCACCGCCGTCATCGCGCCGGAGCTGCTCGCCGCGATCGCACAGATCGAAGGGGCGGGCAATCCGGTGGCGCGACCGCCCTGGAGCTGGCGCCTCGCCTGGAATCCGTTCGAGCTGTACCGCCCGTCCTCGAGCGCGGTCGGGATGTTCCAGATCACCGACGCGGCGTTCCGCGATGCGAAGCGCTATTGCATCCACGAGCACGCGGTGAGCGAGGACGGCCCCTGGTACGACCTGAAATCGTGCTGGTTCAATATTTTCTACACTCGCGTGGTGCCGAGCCACGCCGTGGAGATGACCGCCGCCCTGCTCGACCGCGGCGTCGCGAACACGCTCGCTCGCCGCGGAGTCGCCGCCGCCACGCTGCAGCAGAAACAGGACCTGGCCGCCGTGATTCACCTGTGCGGACCGGCGCGCGGCGAAGCCTACGCGCGCCGCGACTTCCGGCCGGGCGCGGGACAGCGCTGCGGCGCCCAGAACCTCGCCGGCTACCTCGCGCAGGTCAACACGCTCAAGCGGAGATTCGCCTCGCTCGCGGCCCCCGGTTGAATCCCCGAGAGGGAGCGAGGGCGCGCTCGCGCGCGCGTCGCGCCTTGTGCAACCGCTACTCGAGATCGATCTGGAAGCTGCGCGGCCACTCGGGGCGGGTCTCCAGACTGAAATACACGCGGCCGATCTCGCGTCCGTCGGTGGTTTCCACCTGCACTTTCCATTCGCCGGGCTGGTAGTTCGACTTGAAGCCGTAGCCGCGAAATCCTTCCGCGCGCCCGCCGACGATCTTGATGGGAATCGCGTCCTGCGCCGTCCAGCCGCGGGTGTCGTCTTTGAGGTACCAGCGCACCTGCACCTGGTCGGAGAAGCGCGTCGGCGAAAAAACACGGAAAAACACGTAGACCTTGTCCCCGGGCTGGGCGAGGAACTCCTGGTCTCCGTGCTGCCAGAAGCGCCACGCCGGACGCTCGTGGCTCAAGCGGTAGGTATCCTGCGTCTTCTCGACGGCATGGTAGATCCCGATGAACGGGATCGAGAGCGGCACCGGCGGAATCAGCCTGAAGAAATAAAAAACGAGAAAGCCGACCAGCACCCCGCCCAGCGGCACGAGCATCTGTCTCCTCGCCCGGGGAAAGAGGTCGGGCGAGCGCCTGCGGAGCCACCAGACCACACCGAGCAGCGGCAGGCAGCCGGCGAACATCGAAACGAGGAAGACCGTGAGGCCGATCGATCCGACGAAAATCGGGACCACATTGGCGGAGAAGCACAGCATGCAAAGGGCGAGCAGGGTGAACTTGAAAGACAGCCCCAGCGACTTGACGCGCGCGGATTCGTTCGCCCACAACAGGATTACGAGGAACGCAAGGAAGGAGAACGAGACGAGCAGCGACGAGCTCTTGAAGAAGAAGATGGTGTAGACGTTGAGCAGGGTTCCCAGGAAGAAGTGGACGATCGCCGTCCGGTACCGATAGTACCAGCGCTTGAGGACGAACGAGCTGCCGGGGTCGGACGGCGGCTTGCCCTCTTCGAAAAACATCTGCACCAGGGCCGCGAGAATCACGGCGAGATAGAGGACCTGCTGACCGATTGCGGGCCAGGAATCGGCGCGATCGACCATGAGGATATCGAAGAAGAACCCGCAGATGAAAGAAAAGATCGCAAGCTTCTGCTCGTTCTTTTCGTAGTAGAGCTTGAGGCGGCCAACCGCCCCGGGCGATACTGCAATTGCTTCGGGCTCTGTCATTTCGGGTCGGCTGATGGGCGGCTGATGGGTGGCACGTCTGGCGGCGTGAATGTCCGATGATACCCGTCAATCTCCGCTTTGAACTAGCGCGCGGCAGCCGCCCCGGGTGGATTTGAACCCGAGGTCTGCGCCTCGCGCCAAAGCTCCATGAGCCGTCGAGCGAACACGGCGCCCAGCGCGTCGTCTTCGTGCATGAAGTAGACATAAATGCGCTCCAGTGGCTGCGCGGCGATTGTCGCGACCCAGGCGCGCAGATCAGCGTCGTCGTAGTGGGTCCGCCGAAGACGCAGGTAGCCGCAATTCGACGTGCAAGTGAAAGGCGTATCGCCGGTGTCGGTATCGGTGACGCAAAGAATGGCGCCACCGGCGCGCAGCGCCTCGTACACCTCTTCGTCGTGCCAGGAATGGTGCCGGAACTCGAAGGCCACGCGCCGCCCCGGAGGCAGCAAAGCCAAAAAATCCTTCAACCGGGGAAGATCCTTCTTCAGGTACGGCGGCAGCTGGAACAGGAACATCCCGAGTTTCCCGCCGAGCGCCTGCGCGCGCCGCAGAAGCTCCGTGACGTTCGATTCGGCTTCGCGCAGGCGCAGCTCGTGGGTGATGCGGCGCGGGGCCTTGAGGGTGAAGGAAAAGTTCTCCGGCACCTCCTCCGCCCAGCGGGCGAGCATGGTTTCATCGGGCATGCGGTAGAAGGTGTTGTTGATCTCGACCGTGTCGAAATGCCCGGCGTAGAAGCGCAGCATCCCGCTCGCCGGAAGCTTTTCCGGATAGAACTTGCCCAGCCATTCCTTGTAGGAGAAGCCGCTCGTTCCGGCCAGGAGTTGGGTCATGGGCCGATTGTCCTGCACCCGTGCGGTCGGTAGCAAGTTCCCTGCAACACCTGACTCGGCTTTGCTCCTAGAATTCGCGCATGCCCAAAGGCAAGCGCGCAGACTCGCCCCGCCAATCCACCGCGGCCGCCGAAGCCACCGCGTTGCTCGACGAATACTCGGCGAAGCGCGCGTTCGACGCGACGCCCGAACCCGCGCCCGCCCCCGCGCCGGGCACCGGGCCTTTGCTCTTCGTCGTGCAGCAGCACTCGGCGCGCCAGTTGCATTACGACTTCAGGCTCGAGTGCGAAGGGGTCCTGAAGTCCTGGGCCGTTCCCAGGGGCCCGTCGCTCAACCCGGGCGACAAGCGGCTTGCGGTGCAGACCGAGGACCATCCCTACGACTACGCGTCGTTCGAAGGCGTGATCCCGCCCAAGCAGTACGGCGCGGGCGAAGTGATCGTCTGGGATTGCGGCGTGTATACCCCCGACGAGGACAAGAAGCACTTACATCACGACCAACACCTGTATCACGACCGCGGGGAGGCGGAGCGCCAGATCATGGAAGGCCTCGCCAAGGGAAAGCTGAGCGTCACGCTCCGCGGCGCCAAGCTCAAAGGCTCCTTTGCGCTGGTGCGCACCTCCAGGAACCCGAAGGACTGGCTCCTCATCAAGCACAAGGACCGGTTCGTCTCCGACGCCGATATCGCGGAGAAGAGTCGCTCGGTGCTCTCGGGCCTTGCGGTCGAGGACCTCAAGGCGCTGCCCGTACGCCGCATGCCCGCGGCGCAGCTCGTCCCTTCCGGGAAAAAGGAAGCGCTGCCGGTCAAGCTGCTTCCCATGCTCGCCGAATCGCGCGATGCCGTATTTGCCGGCGCCGGCTGGATGTGGGAGCCCAAGCTCGACGGCTACCGCACGCTCGCCTTCATCGACGACAGGGACGTGAAGCTGCGCTCGCGCCGCGGCCTCGACCTGACCGCGTCCTTTCCGAAGCTTGCGGCGGAGCTGACGCTGCAGGCAGCGAAAGGCATCGTGCTCGACGGCGAGATCGTGGCATTCGGCGCCGACGGCCGGCCCTCGTTCGCCGCGCTCCAGGAGCGCGTGCAGATGAAGACCGAGCGCGAGATCGCGCAGGCCGACCGCACCACGCCGACGGTGTTCTTCTGCTTCGATCTGCTGCACTTTGCCGGTGCCGACCTGCGCGGGGCGCCCTACGCGGACCGCCGGCGCTGGCTCGAGCAATGCCTCCTGCCCTCTCCTCACGTGCAGCTCGTCCACGCCGAGGAGGACGGCGAGCAGCTCTACCAGGCGGCGCTCGCGAGCGGCTTCGAGGGCGTCATCGCCAAGCGCAGGGACAGCAGCTACGAAGCGGGAAAGCGCTCGCCCTCCTGGCTCAAGATCAAGCCGACGAAGAGCGCCGAGTTCGTCGTGGGCGGGGTCACGAAGGGAAAGGGATCGCGCGCCCCGCTCGGTGCGCTGCTCCTCGGCTATTGGGACGAAGACAGGCTACGCTACTGCGGACACGTCGGCTCCGGGTTCGACGATCGCACGCTCCCGCAGGTAAAGGCGCGGAGCGAGAAGCTGAAAACCGATACGTGCCCCTTCGCCGAGACGCCGGAGGTCCACAGCCCAACCACCTGGGTGAGGCCCGAGCTCGTCGTGGAGGTGGAGTTCCAGCAGTGGACCCCGGACGGGATGCTTCGGGCTCCGGTTTTCTTGAGGCTGCGCGACGACGTCGATCCGAAGTCCGTGAAGCGCACGGACCCGCGCACTGGCGTTCAAGCGGCGACACGCTCGACCGACACGGTAGTGGACGACGTCCTGCGGCAGCTGGAGAACAAGAAGACGGCATTCCCCATTGCAGTCGGATCGCACCAGATCCGGCTCACGCACCTCGATCGCGTGTACTGGCCCGCGGACCCGGCGCTCAAGCAGCCGGCCGTGACCAAGCGCGATCTGCTGCGTTACTTTGCGCAGGTTTCGCCTTTCATCCTCACCCACCTGGCCGACCGGCCGCTCACCATGATCCGCATGCCCGAAGGCATTGGCGGCGAGCGCTTTTTCCAGAAGCACTGGGATCACGAGCTTCCGGAGTTCGCCGACACGATCACCGTGTTCTCCGAGCACAAGGACGAGCGCCACGACTATCTGGTGTGCAACAACCTGGCGACGCTCTTGTGGCTGGCTCAATCGGGTACGCTGGAATTTCACGTCTGGCATTCGCGCGCGAAACCCGGGCCGGACACCGAAGCGCAAAGCACCGACTACTCCGGCTCGCTCGCGGCGCTGGAGAGCTCGGTGCTCAGCTATCCGGACTACGTCGTCTTCGACATCGATCCCTATATCTATTCGGGCAAGGAAGCGCCTGGCGACGAGCCCGAGCTGAACACAGTCGCCTTCGAAAAGGGAAAGGAAGTCGCGTTCCGGCTGCGCGAACTGCTGGCAAGCATGGGGCTGAACGCGATCGTTAAAACCTCCGGAAAAACGGGACTCCATGTATTCGTGCCGATCGAGCGCACGCTCGACTTCGACGCCGCGCGCAAGGTGAGCGAGATGGTGGGGCGGCACCTCGTGCGCCTGCATCCGAAAGAGGTCACGGTGGAGTGGAGCGTCCCCAAGCGCACCGGCAAGATCTTCATGGACTACAACATGAACGTCCGCGGCAAGACGCTGAACGTCGCCTATTCGCCGAGAGGCGCGCCCGGTGCTCCGGTGTCGATGCCGCTCACCTGGGAGGAGCTTGCGAAGGCGCACCCGCTCGACTTCAGGATCACCAACGCCGCCGAGCGCCTGGCGGGCACCGGCGACCGCTGGCAGGACGCCCTCGCCCGCAAGCAAAGCCTGGAACGTGCGCTCGAGCGCGCGAAAGCGTAGAATCGCGGCCGCAACCCCTTGAAAAGGGGGAATAAGCTTGGAGGCAGGCATGGCTGCACGATCGATCGCGTCGCTGACGGTTTCGTTTGGGCTGGTCTCGATTCCGGTGAAGCTTTACCCCGCCACCGAGGCGAGCCGAGCCATCTCGTTCAACTTGCTGCACAAGACTTGCGGATCGCGGCTCAAGCAGCAGTACATGTGCGTGAAGGAAGAGATCCCGGTCGCCCGCGAGGACATGGCGAAGGGTTATGAATTCGCCAAGGACCAGTACGTGATGTTCTCCCCCGAGGAGCTGAAGGCGCTCGAAGAGGCGGGCACGCACACCGCGGACATCGCGGAATTCGTGCCGATCAAATCGATCGACCCAGTGTACTTCGACAAGGCCTACTACCTCGCCCCGGACAAGGGCGGCGCGAAGCCTTACGCGCTGCTCGCGAAGGCGCTGCGCGAATCCGGCCGTTGCGCGCTCGGTCGCTGGGCCGCGCGCGGCAAGCAGTACATCGTGATGATCCGCCCGACGAATGGCGAAAATGCAGACGGCCTCGTCATGCAGCAGTTGCTCTACGCCGGGGAGGTCAGGTCGATCAAGGAGATCGAGATCCCGAAGACGGAAGTGAAAGACGCGGAGTTGAAGCTCGCGCAGCTATTGATCGAGCAGCAGGCCTCGGACAAGTTCGATCCCGCCTCTTACACCGACGAAGTGCGCGCGCGGGTCGAAACCGCGGTGCAGAAAAAGGTGGAAGGCCAGGAGATCACGATGTCCGAGGAGCCCCAAGGCGGCGCGCAGGTCATCGATCTCATGGAAGCGCTGCGCGCGAGTCTCGACCGGAAACCTGTCCCCGCGAAGGCAGCCGAAGCGGAAACGCGCAAACCGCCCAAGCGTGCCCTGCAATCCGTACCTGCCGCGCGAAAGGCCGCGAAGAAATAATCCGCGCCGCTCCGTCCGCAATGCACCGGTACGGCGTGCGCGACGTCGAGAGGCTCCTTCGCCTCCCCCGCCGCACCATCCAGAGCCTGATCGACGCCGGTTTCGTTTCGCCCGCGCGCGGCCCGCGCAGGTCCTACCTCTTTTCGTTCCAGGACTTGATCGTGCTCCGCACTGCCCAGGCGCTTGCCGCGTCCCAGGTCCCGTCCCGGCGTATCACGAAGTCCTTGAAGGAGCTGCGACGCCGCCTTCCCGATGCCATGCCGCTGTCGGGCCTGTCGATCGGCGCCGTCGGCGACCGTGTGGTCGTCAAGGAAGGCGCCAGTCGCTGGCAGGCGGAATCCGGACAATACCTGCTCGCCTTCGAAGGCGACCCGGCGGAGGGCTCCCTGAGCGTGATCGAGCGGAACGACCAGGCCACGGCCGAGAGCGCCGAGGACTGGTTCGAGCGCGGGCGCGGCCTGGAGCGCGGCGCCGCCGCCGCTGCGCGGGAAGCGTACGAGCGCGCGATCGAAGCCGACCCGAAACATCTCGGCGCCTATATCAACCTGGGAAGGCTGCTGCACGAATCCTCGGGACTCGCGGACGCGGAGCGCATCTATCGCAAGGCCATCACGGCCTGCGGCGGTGATCCGCTGCTGCTGTTCAACTTCGGCGTTCTGCTCGAGGACATGAACCGCAAGAACGAGGCGATGGATGCCTACAAAAAGGCGCTGCACGGCAATCCGCGCATGGCGGATTGCCACTACAACCTGGCGCTCTTGTGCAAGGAGCTGAACGATCCCAGGCGGGCGATAAGGCACATGGCGCAGTATCGGAAGCTCGTCGATTCGCGCCGATGAGCGAGTCCCGGGGATTTTATTCGCCCCTCAGCCTCGATCCCGCGCCAGTGGGGCGTCGCCGGGGGTTTTCAGGGATGGCCGTTCCACTCCCCGCCTAGAACTTTTTCCGCCCAGAACAGGCCCGCGATGGTCTTGGCGTCGGTGATCTTGCCTTCGCGCACCCAGGCGAGCGCCGTGGCGGGAGCAAGCGTGAACACCTCGAGAAATTCCTCGTCGTCGAGCTTCGCGCCCTCGTCCTTGAGACCCTTTGCGATATAGATTTCGATGCGCTCGTTCGAATACCCGATCGCGATGTGGATCGTCGCCACGTGCCGCCAATGAGCGGCCGTATAGCCGGTTTCCTCCTTCAACTCGCGCCGGGCGGTGGCAAGCGGGTCCTCCCCCGCATCGATCTTGCCTGCCGGGATTTCGATCATGTCGCGCCCCAGCGCATAGCGGAATTGCCGCTCCATCACGAGCTCGCCCGCGTCGGTGAGCGCAATCACCGCCACCGCGCCCGGATGCTCGATGAATTCGCGCTCGGCGGTTCCTCCGTCGGGCAGGCGCACGGTATCGCTGCGAACCTTGAGCAGCTTGCCGTCGTAGACCAGCCTGCTCGAGAGCCGGCGTTCGCTCAGGTCCTTCACGTCCCGGCGCCTGCGCTCACAGGCCCCTGATCGCCTGGAAGCAAAGTTGCATCAACGGCTGAGGCAGGATACCCAGCACGAGCACCGCCAGCCCGTTCACCGACAGGAGGATACCCATATCGAGTTTCGCATTGATCCGCTCCACATCCAGCGGCTCGTCGAAGTACATGAGCTTGACGATGCGGATGTAGTAGAAGGTCCCGATCAACGCGAACAGCACTGCAACCACCGCGAGCCACAGCTGTCCGGCCCCGATGACCGCCTGGAGCACCGAAAGCTTCGCGTAGAAACCTACGGTGGGCGGAATCCCCGCCAGCGAAAACATCAGCAGCAGCATGATGAAGGCGAACCAGGGGCTGCGCGCATTCAACCCCCTGAAATCTTCGATGCGCTCGGCCTCGAAGCCCGAGCGCGACAGGAGCACCACCATGCCGAACGCCCCCAGGCTCATCAGCACGTAGACGACGGCGTAGAACATGGCCGAGCTCCAGGCTTCCGCCGCCGAGAGCGCATTGCCGCTCACGATCCCCGACAAGAGACCGAGCAGCATGAAGCCCATGTGCGAAATGGTCGAGTAAGCGAGCATGCGCTTGATGTTGCTCTGCGCGATCGCGGCGAGATTCCCGACCGCCATCGACAGCACCGACAGGATGACGAGCATGTCCTGCCATCCGCTGGGGAACTGCGGCGTATCGCCGGCGAGCGGATGCAGCCCGTTCACCAGCAGGCGGATCGCCATCGCGAACGCAGCGAGCTTGGGTCCGGTGCTGATGAAGAGCGTCACCGCCGAAGGCGCGCCGTGATATACATCCGGGATCCACATGTGGAACGGAACCGCGCCCACCTTGAAGGCGACGCCCGACACGACGAACACCAGCCCGAAGGCGAGCACGAGCTTCGAAGGATCGTCGCTCCGGAGGATGCGGGCCGCGCCCCTGGCAACCTCGGCGAGCTCCAGCGTGCCCGTGGCCCCATAGATCATCGACATGCCGTAGAGCAGCAGGCCCGAGGCGAGCGCGCCCAGCACGAAGTACTTCATCGCCGCCTCGGTCGAGGCGGCGGAGTCGCGGTTCAGCGCGACCATGGAATACAGGCACAGCGACATCAGCTCCAGGCCCAGGTACACGGTCAGGAAGTGGCTGGCGGAGATCATGACCATCATTCCGAGCGCCGCAAACAACGCCAGCACGAAATATTCCCCGCGGTACAGCCCCCGGTCCGCCAGATAGGTGCGCGAATACACAAGGCACAACGCGACCGCGATATAGACGGCCATCTTGAGCACGCTCGCCATCAGGTCGGAGACGAACATGTCGTGGAAGGTATACGCGAGCCGCCCGCTCGTCGCGTAGGTGACGATTGCGGTGAGCGCGGCGCAGCCGAGCAGGGCCGCGAGCGACAGCGCAAAGCTCACCCACCGCATCCCGTCTTTCAGGAACAGGTCGATGATCAGAATCGCGCACCCGGCGACGAGCAGGAAGATTTCCGGGTACGCGATGATGGGCAGGTCGCTCAGCATGCCTTTGCGCCTTTCACAGCTTGCTCGCCGCGACGTGCTTCAGAAGATCGTTGACCGAGGCGTGCATGATGTCGGTGAACGGCGCGGGATAAACACCCATCCAAAGCACCGTGACCGCGAGCAATCCCAGGACCAGGAGCTCGCGCGCATTGATGTCCGACAGCTCCGCGACGTGCTTGTTGCCCACCTCGCCGAAGATCACCCGCTTGTACATCCACAGGGTGTAGGCGGCGCCGAAGACGAGGGTCGTGGCGGCGAGGAAGGCGATCCAGAAATTGAACTTCATGGCGCCCACGATCACCATGAACTCGCCGACGAAACCGCTGGTCGCCGGGAGGCCGCAGTTGGCCATGGCGAAGAGCATCATCAGCGCGGCGAACCTGGGCATGGTGTTCACCACGCCGCCATAATCCGCGATGTTGCGCGAGTGCATGCGATCGTACATCACGCCCACGCACAGGAACAAGGCCGCGGACACAAAGCCGTGCGAAATCATCTGCACCAGGCCCCCTTCCATGCCGTAGACGTTGAAGATGAAGAAACCCAGCGTCACGAAGCCCATGTGGGAGATCGAGGAATACGCGATCAACTTCTTCATGTCGGTCTGCACCAGCGCCACCAGACCGATGTACACGATCGCGACGAGCGACAAGGCGATCATGAAGCCCGAGAGGTAGCGGCTCGCATCGGGAAGTATCGGCAGCGAAAACCGGATGAAGCCGTAACCGCCGAGCTTCAGCAGGATCGCCGCGAGCACGGCCGAGCCGCCGGTGGGCGCTTCGACGTGGGCGTCCGGCAGCCAGGTATGCACCGGCCACATGGGCACTTTTACGGCGAACGCCATAAGGAAGGCGATGAAAAGCAGGATCTGCGCGTTCAAGGGCAGCGGCAGGTTGTGATAGTCGAGTATCGCGAAGCTTCCGCCCGACTTCCCGTAGAGGTACAGAAACGCGATCAGCATCAGGAGCGACCCCAACAGGGTGTACAAGAAGAATTTGACCGCCGCATAGACGCGGTTCGGCCCGCCCCAGATCCCTATGATGAGATACATCGGGATCAAGGTCGCTTCGAAGAAGACGTAGAAGAGCATCGCGTCGAGCGCCGCGAAGGTTCCGTTCAGGAACCCCGACATGACGAGGAAGGCCGCCATGTATTGGGCCACCTTGGTCCGGATCGCCTCCCAGCCGGCGATCACCACGAGCACGGTGATGAAGCTGTTCAGCAGGATGAACAGGACCGATATGCCGTCCACTCCGAGGTGGTAGTTGACGTTGAAGCGCGCGAACCACGGCATTTTCTGCACGAATTGCATCTCGCTCGTGCCGGGGTCGAAACCGGCGACGAGCGGAATGGTGACGAGAAATCCGATCACCGCGCCGAGCAAGGCGATGATGCGCGCCTCGCGGAGATTCCTGTCGCCCGCGGCAAGGACGATGAGCCCCGCGATGATCGGGACCCAGATGGCAAGGCTCAACCAGTGAGAAGCGGCCGGCATTTTTTCCCTAGCGGGGGAACGCCTCTCTGAAAAAGATGAAGTAGGTGAGCATCAGGGCAACCCCGAAGATCATGAAAAATGCGTATTGGTATATGCGTCCGGACTGGATCAGGCGCACCACCCCCGCGAACCACCCGATGAGCCTCGCCGAGCCGTTCACCATCAGGCCGTCGATCACGGTCACGTCGCCATAGCGCCACAGCCCGCTGCCGAATTTCCTCACGCCGCCCGCAAAGAACCAGTCGTTGAAGCGGTCGAAGCCGTATTTCTCCTCGAGGATGGTCACCAGTATTCCGGCCTTGCGCCGTACCACCGCGGCCCATTCCGGCCGCGCGATATACAGGGTCCACGCGGTCGCGGCGCCGGCGAGCGCAAGCCAGAACGGCAACGCCGTCAACCCGTGCAGCATCATCGGCAGGATGCCGCGGAATTCTTCCGCCATTTCCTTTACGCCGGGATGAGCTTCCGAGACCAGGATCGAGCTGCCGAAGTAACTGCCGAACACGACGTCGCCGATGACCCATCCGGAAACGATCGAAGGAATCGCAAGCAGGATCAGAGGAATCGTGACGACCAGCGGCGATTCGTGCGGAGCATGGCCGTGATGATCGTCATGCCCGTGATCGTGTGAATGATCGTGGTCGTGATCATGATCGTGCGCCTCGAAGCGTTCCTTGCCGTGGAAGGCGTAGAACACCAGTCGGAAGGAATAGAACCCGCCGACGAATACCCCGGCGAGCACCATCAGCCAGGCGAAGCCGGCGCCGAAGGTATGCGAGGCGTGCGCCGCCTCGATGATCGAGTCCTTGGAAAAGAAGCCCGAGAACGGCGGGAAGCCGGCGTTGGCGAGCGCGCCGATCAGCACGGTGAGGTAGGTGACCGGCAGGTACTTGCGCAGGCCGCCCATCTTGCGCATGTCCTGCTCGTGGTGCAGCGCGATGATCACCGAGCCCGCGCCGAGGAAAAGCAGGGCCTTGAAGAAGGCATGCGTCATCAGGTGGAACATCGCCACTGAATAGGCCGAGGCGCCGAGCGCCACCGTCATGTAGCCGAGCTGCGAGAGCGTCGAATACGCGATGACGCGCTTGATGTCGTACTGGACCATGGCGATGAGCGCCATGAAAAAGGCCGTGATGCCGCCCACGATCAGCACCATGGAGCGCGCGCTGTCGGAAAGCTCGAAGAGCGGCGACATCCGCGCCACCATGAAGATGCCCGCCGTCACCATAGTGGCAGCGTGGATCAGGGCCGAGATCGGCGTCGGGCCCTCCATCGAATCGGGCAGCCAGACGTGCAGCGGAAATTGCGCCGACTTGCCCATCGCGCCGACGAAAAGCCCGATGCAGATCGCCGAGAGGACGAGCCAGGGCGCACCGGGAATGGCCTCGATGCTGACTCCTGCCAGGGCCGGAGCCCGGGAGAAAACGGCCGCATAGTCGAGCGTCCCGAAGTGGGAAAGCACGAGCGCTATCGCGAGCAGGAAGCCGAAATCCCCGACCCGGTTCACGAGAAAGGCCTTCAGGTTCGCGTAGATCGCGGTCGGCCGCGTATACCAGAAGCCGATAAGCAGGTAAGAAACCAACCCCACGGCCTCCCAGCCGAAAAAGAGCTGCAGGAAATTGTTCGCCATCACCAGCATCAGCATCGAGAAGGTGAAGAGAGCGATGTAGGCGAAGAAACGCTGGTACCCCGGGTCGTCGGCCATGTACCCGATGGTGTAGATGTGCACCATCAGCGACACGAAGGTCACCACCACCATCATCAGGACGGACAGGCGATCGATCAGGAAACCGATCTCGAAACGCGTCTCGCCCGAAACCAGCCAGGTGTACACCGGCCCGTTGAAGACATTGCCGTTCAGCACGTCGGCGAAAATAACGCAGGAAGCCGCGAAGGAAATCGCCACGCCCGCGATGGTCACCCAATGCGCGCCGGCGCGTCCGATTCTCCGACCTCCAAGTCCCGCGACGAGCGCGCCTGCGAGCGGGGCGAGCGGCACGATCAGGTAGAGTTGCAGGTTCGTCATTTCAGCCCTTCAGGCTGTCGAGGTCGTCAACGTTGATGGTCTGCAGGTTGCGGAACAGCACGACCAGGATCGCCAGCCCGATCGCCGATTCCGCGGCGGCCACGGTCAGGATGAAAAACACGAACACCTGGCCGGCGATGTCGGCGCGGTAGTGGGAAAAGGCGATGAAGTTCATGTTGACGGCGAGCAGCATGAGCTCGATCGCCATCAGCAGGATGATCACGTTCTTGCGGTTGAGAAAGATCCCGACGATGCTGATCGCGAACAGCACCGCGCCGAGGATCAGGAAATGCGAAAGCGAAAGCAAATATTCCTCCCGTTGGTTTCTACGATCGAAGGCTGGGCAACGCGCCGTCCATCCTCAGTCCTTCTTCTCCGACGGCATCGAAACCAGCCGCACCCGGTCGCCGCGCTTGACCGCGACCTGCCGGGCCGGGTCCTGGTACTTCGTGTCCTTGCGCTTCCTGAGCGTCAGCGCGATCGCGACGATGATGGCCACCAGCAGCAGCACCGCGGCGAGCTCGAGCGGATAGGCGTAATCGGTATAGAGCACCCGTCCAAGTTCCTTGGTGTTGCTGTAGCCGGGTCCGGGATCCTTCGGGTCGGGAAGCGCCTGCAGGTCGAAATACTTGCCGCCCAGCACCGCGGCCATTTCCACCACCATCAGGGCTCCGATCACCAGGCCGAGGGGCAGATAAGTCCAGAACCCCTCGCGCAGGCGTTCGAGGTTGATGTCGAGCATCATCACCACGAAGAGGAACAGCACCATCACGGCGCCGACGTACACGAGCACCAGCGCGATCGCCAGAAACTCCGCGCGCAGCAGCATCCACAGCGCCGCAGCGGTGAAGAAGGCGAGCACCAGGAACAGCGCCGAGTGCACGGGGTTGCGCGCGGTGATGACACAGGCCGCCGCAACCACCAGGACCACCGCAAGGAACCAGAAAAGAATGTATTCG
>DATHHS010000047.1:0-9700 GCA_035317085.1 Burkholderiales bacterium | reverse complement strand
TTCTTCGAGCCGTCCCGCATCACCATGCTCTCGGTGATTTCGAGCTCGAGGCAGTTTGGCTTGAGCGCGCTTTCGCTCAAGGCCCGCTCGATCTCGCGCAGCAGATGCTTGTCTTCGAACTGTCGCGCGGACAGGTTCACTGAAACGGTGAGCGGAGTCGCAACGCGGCTCTGAAGGGTCTGGTTGTGCGCGCACGCGATTCTGAGCACCCAGGCTCCGATCGGAACGATCAGCCCCGAATCTTCGGCGTGCCCGATGAATTCCACGGGAGGGAGGAGCCCGAGCTCGGGATGTTGCCACCGGATGAGGGCCTCCATGCCCGTGATCCGGCCGGTATTGATCTCGACCTTGGGTTCGTAGTGAAGGATGAATTCGTTTCGCTCCAGAGCGCCCTGCAGCCGGGTTTCCTTGGCAATCCTGGCGGACAGGTGATCGTTCATCTCCCCTGAATAAAACAGGTAATTGTTCTTGCCCTGTTCCTTGGCGCGGTAGATGGCGATATCGGCGTTCTTCAGCAAACCCGCGAGATCCGCGCCGTCGTTCGGATACAGGCTGATCCCGATGCTTGCGGTCAGGTGGCAGGTCTCGCCTCCCAGCAGAAACGGCCAGCGCAAGGCATGCAGGATTTTCTGGGCGACGCTGATCACGTCGCTCGGCGCGGTAAAATCCTCGATCAACGCGACGAATTCATCACCGCCGAAACGCGCGATGGTGTCGCTTTCCCTCAGGCACAGTCTGAGGCGGGCCGCCGCTTCCTGCAGCAGGCGGTCCCCGAAGGGATGCCCGAGCGTGTCGTTGATGAACTTGAAGCGATCGAGATCGAGGAACAGGAGCGCCATCGTCTTGTGATAGCGCTGGGCATTGTTCAGTGCGTGGGCGAAGCGCTGGTTGAACATGTAGCGGTTGGGCAGCCCGGTCAGCGTGTCGTGCGTCGCGACGTACAGCAGGTTTTCCTCGGCCTGCTTGCGCGCCATGAACTGGCCGATCTGGCTGCCGATCACGCGAACCATCTGCAGGAGCGACGGATCGGGATTGCGGATCTCGCGACTGAAGAATTCCAGTACGGCGAGCGTGACATTGCCCGCCAGGACCGGAAAGGCGAACGCGCCGTGCAGCCCCGCCTTGGCCGCGAGCTGCGCGCGCTGGAAGCCCTCGTCGCGGCTCACGTCTGGTATCCAGTGGGGCGTGCCGCTCACCCACACCTGCCGGACCAGGCCTTGGTGGCTCGGCTGGAGCGTGAGCTGGCGCACTTCGTCCATGAATGCAGCGACCGCTCCGGTGGGGATGCTCCAGGTCTCGACGCAACTGATGGCCTTCTTGCGTTCGTCCATGCTCCAGCGCGCACCGCAGTCCCAGCTGAGAGTCTCGCAGATGGTCTGGAGGATCTTCGGGATGGCTTCGGCGAGCGTTTCCGACTCGGCGAGCGCGCGGGTGACTGCATGCTCCATCCGCTCGCGCTGCTCGGAGCGCTTGCGCTCGGAGATGTCGCGCGAAACCAGGACCACCTTCGTGACCTTGCCGGCGGCGTCCCGGATGACGCGGCCTTCCGATTCGATATGGCGAAGGCTGCCTTCTGGAAGGAGAAAACGAAATTCGATCCGCTGCCCGATACCCGTTGCGATCGTCTCGCGGAAAACCGTCTTGACGCGTTCGCGATCGTCGGGGTGGACTTCCCTGAAGGAGTCCGTTCCCGGCTGAATCCTGTCGTCGGTAAAGACGCTCCGCCAGGAAGGGCTGTTGTAGATCCGCCGGCCTTCGGTGTCGACCAGGGCAACCAAGTCGCCGACATTTTCCGCGATCAGGCGAAAGCGTTCCTCGCTCTCGCGCAACTTTTCCTCGGCGCGGCGATGCTCGGTCACATCGCGGAAGCTCCAAACCCTTCCGATCGTCTGTTTCTCGACGAGTTGAGGCCTGGAGTAGCGTTCGAAAGTGCGGCCGTCCTTGAATTCGATGGTGTCGAAGCTTTCCTGTCCGGGATGCGAGTAGAGTTCCTGTATCTTCCGGCGGAATTGATCGGGGTTTTTCACCTGGTCGAGGACGAAATTGAGTGCCTCCTCGTCGTTCCCCGATGCGAGGATCTGCGGCGGGATGCGCCACATCTCCACGAACTGCTGGTTGAACGTGGAAATTTTTCCGAGGTTATCGACGACCAGAACGCCGTCTGCCGTGGACTCGAGCGTCGCACGGAGCAGTGACAGGGATTTCCGGTGATCGACTTCCGCGGGCCCGAGGTTCCTCGCCTTTTTCATGCCTCTCCCATGTATGTGCCAGATTGTATCCCGGGTGGCCGGGCTTCGGGTGAAAGCCTCCCGTAAGAAGCGCAGGTCCGGGGGGCATGCCCATCTCGCGGCGCAATCGCCTTGCGGAGTATTTCGATTGTCCCTACACTAAAAATAAGTCGATTCGAATACAACACAATCATGATCGCGAGACGGAAAACATGAGGCTACGTAGCGTCGAGCTTGAAGTACCCGATCGCGATTCTGCGGTCCGGTTTTTCCGGGACACCTGGGGTCTAGTGGAGGCCGGTACGCGAAACGGGACTTCCTATCTTCGCGGCACGGAAGACATTCCGTATGTCGTCTCGCTTGCCGAGGCGGACGAGTCCGCGGTGGCCTCGGTCACCTTCTCCGGCTCCAAGCCCGAGCTCGCAAAAATCCGCAAGCGCGCCGTGGCGGCGGGCGCGTTGTTGAGCGCCTTGCGCGAATTCGACGAACCCGGCGGCGGTACGGGATATTTTCTCCAGGGCCCTGAGGGTCACGTGTTCCGGTTCGTCACGGAAAGAAAGCGCGTGAAGAAGTTGCGCCCGGACGGCGACCGGCCGCTGCAGGTCACGCACGTCGTCCTCAACGCGCAGGATCGGGAGGCATGCACGCGATTTGCGACAGGCGTGCTCGGCTTCCGCCTTTCCGATCGCACCGGGTTCATGAACTTCGTACGCTGCGACCGCGTCCATCACGCGATTGCCTACGCCCAGTCGGGAAACTCGCTGCTCAATCACATCGCGTTCGAAATGACCGACATCGACGCGGTCATGCGCGGTATCGGGAGGCTGAAGGACGCCGGGTTCGAAACCTTCTGGGGTCCCGGGCGTCACGGGCCCGGCAACAACGTCTTTGCCTACTTCGTGGCGCCGTTCGGCGCGATGGTGGAATACACCTCGGAAGTCCAGCGCGTCGGAAACTCGTACAAAGTCGGAACGCCCGAAGACTGGAAATGGCCTCCCAACCGCAGCGACCACTGGGGCGTTTCCGCCCGAAATGCTGCGGCGATATCGCAGGCCGAGCGAAAATTCCGCTTCCGGCCTCTCGCCGGCTGAAGTTCTCCGTGCTCTGAGGGCATGGCGCAGCCGACAAGACGCGTGGTCACCGGCCACGACGCAAGGGGCAGAGCGGTCGTCCTGATCGACGGTGATGCACCCAACGCTAAACTGAGAAAGGCCACCGGCCTCACCTCGACGCTTCTGTGGGTGACAGAGGAATCGCCGGCCGACGTGTCCGGCAACGCAGACCGCGCTGAGCGCGAGACCGGCGTGGCCCCTCCGCCGCGAGGTTCGATCTTCCGTGTCGTGGACTTTCCGCCCGCCGCGGATTTCGGCGCCGTCGACAACGCGGCGATGCTCCGCGAAATGGGACTGGGGCAGGGCGGTTCCGGCGATGGCGATGCCGGCCGCGCGACCATGCACCGTACGAAAAGCGTCGACTACGCCGTCGTGATTTCGGGCGAGATCGACATGCTGCTCGACGATTCGGAAGTTCATCTCAGAGCGGGCGACGTGCTGGTGCAGCGGGGAACGAATCACGCCTGGGTGAATCGCGGAAAGGAAAACTGCCGCGTCGCCTTCGTGCTCATCGATGCGGACTAGCTGGCCGGGCGCTAGAGGCGCCGGCGTCCTTGTCGAGCGCCATGCGCCGCTTTCGCGATCACGGCAGCGGCTTTGCGGCGATCAGCACGAACGCGATGACGCAGGGCTTTTCGGTACGATTGCTCCAGGCGTGGCGGGTGCCGCGCTGGATGAGGCAGTCGCCGGCGCGCAGCAGCACTTCGCCTTCGTCCAGCACCGCGTGGATTTCTCCGGAGAGCACGATGCAGTAGTCGAGGGTGCGGGTCTTGTGCATTCCGGGGTGGCGGCGATTCGCCGGATCGGCGGCCTGCGCGCCCATTTCCGGAAAGAATGCTTCGGGGTTCAGCGTCTTCAAGCGCACGCTGTCGGGCGGATACGCGATGATGCGGAACACGGTGCCGCCGCCGACCGGCTCGATGCGCCGCTCGTGCTCGGCGGCGTCTTTCGCGCCCGAATTGTCGGCGGGCGAGGAGCGCGTCTCCCACAGCTCGGTCAATTGCAGGCCGCCCGCTTTCTCCAGGAAAAAACTGTGCGGCGAATCCCCGTCCATGAGAACGACGGCGCGACCTTGCGCGTCGTGTCCGGTGACCACTCGCCTGTGCCGGATCGGTTTCACCGGGCCGGTACGGCTTCCAGCCGGATGCCGGTTCTCGCCACGACCTCTTTCGCATGGGCGCGGTCCGCCTTGAGAAAACGCACGAATTCATCGGGCGAATTGCCGACTGCGTCGAACGCCTGAACCTTGAGGAACTGTTCCTCGAAGCGCGGGTTGCGGAGCGCCTTGACGAACTCCGCGTTGAGGCGATCGACGATCTCCTTGGGCGTGCGCGCCGGAGCGAAGATACCGAACCAGTTGTGCAGCTGCGGGTCGGATCCCTGCTCGGCGAGCGTGGGCACCCCCGGCAGGTATTGCGAGCGCTGCGCTTGGGTGACTGCGAGCGCTTTCATCTTCCCGGACTTGATCATGGGCAGCACGATGCCCATGGCGATGAAGGTCACGTCGGCCTCGCCCGAGAGCAGCGCCGGGATGATCTGCGCCGAGCCCTTGTAGGGGACGTGCACGATATCGGCGCCGTCCGCTTTCCTGAACCACTCGACGAAGAAATGCGGCGTGCTGCCAATCCCGAAGGAGGCAAAGTTGATCTTGCCCGGGTTGAGCTTCGCAAACGCGATCATGTCGCGCACGCTGCCGTAGGGCACCTGGGCGCCCGCCACGATCACGCCGTTCACCCACACGAGCTGGGTGATAGGCGCGAAATCGCTCTCCGCATCGTAGGGGAGTTTCGCGTAAAGCTGCGGGTTGAACGACATGCCGTCACTCGAGGATGTGCACAGCGTATGGCCGTCGGGCGCCGCCTTCGCGCACGCCTCCAGCGCGATGATGGTGTTCGCCCCGGGACGGTTGTCGACGATCACCGATTGGCCGAGCGCTTCGGCGAGCGGCTGCCCGACGCTACGCACCAGGCCATCCACCACGCCGCCCGCCGGATAGGGGACGATCACGTGGACCGGTTTGGAGGGATACGGTTGCGCTTGCGCGGCGAGCGCCACCAGCATCAGCGCGGCAATCAATAGGAAGCGCATGTTCCTTCTGCGTCTACTCCAGGAGCGACAAGGCGCGAACGAAGGTTTTCATGCTCACTCCGGCTGCAGGCCGATGTCCTTCACGAGCTTCGCCCAGCGCGCGCGCTCGTCTTTCAGGAATTGCGCGAGGTCCTGCGGCGTGCCCGGGCCTTCGTTGGTCGCACCGAGGTCGAGCAGGCGGTGCTGCACCTCTGCGCTCGCCAGAACCGCGTTCACGTCGGCGTTGACCTTGCGAACGATGGGGTCGGGCGTGCCCGCCGGCGCGACCAGCGCGAACCAGCCGACGTATTCGAAGCCCGGATAGCTCTCGGCCAGGGTCGGCACGCTCTCCAGGCCGGTCACGCGCTTTCCCGCCGTAACCGCGAGCGGCCGCAGGTCGCCGCGCTTGATGAAGGGGCTCATCGCCGCGGAACTCACCAGGACCACCTGCGTCCTGCCCACGACCGTGTCCTGCAGCGCCGGCGTCACGCCGTTGTACGGCACTTGCAGGAGATGCATGCCGGTTGCGACGTTGAGCAGCTGGCTCATCAGCCCGCCGAAGGTCTTGGCGCCTTCGTTGGCGGCGGCGAGCTTGCCCGGGTCCTTCTTGTCGAGCGCGATCAGCTCGGCGAGCGATTTCGCCGGGACGGAATTGTTGACCGCCACCACCATCGGAGATTTTCCGATGAGCGCGACCGGAACGAAATCGCGCTCCGGGTCGTAGGGCAGCGACTTGAAGGTGAAAGGATTGCTGACGAGCGCGGCCGTGGTGGCGAAGTAGTAGTTGTAGCCGTCGCCCGGCGAGCGCGCGGCAGCCTGTGCGCCGATGACATTCTGGCCGCCGGGTCGGTTGTCCACGACGACCTGCTGGTTCCATCTCTTGGACAGGCCGTCGGCGACCAATCGCGCGGAAATGTCGGGCGAGGAGCCGGGCGGCTGCGACAGGATCCAGTGCACCGGCCGGCTCGGGAATTCCTGCGCGGCGGCGTGGCCGATGGTTGCGGTCAGCACCATCAGCAGCAGCGTACGCAATGTCTGTTTCATGTTTCCTCCTTTTGCTTCAATCCGCCCTCACCCTAACCCTCTCCCAGAGGGAGAGGGAATCCCGCGTTCTCTCAAAGACGGTGAGGGAATCCTGCGTTCTCTCCCACAGGGAGAGGGAATCCCGCGTTCTCTCCCAGAGAGAGAGAGGATCCCATGTCTTCTCCCTCTCCCGCTTGCGGGAGAGGGCCGGGGTGAGGGTCATCCGAGCTCCACGATCTTCTGCGGAAACTTGTGCAGCTTCTCGGCCACGCCCGAGTCTCCGATCAGGAAATTGTCGCAGCACCAGCTGTAGGTGCGCTCGGTGACGTAGGTGGGATGGCACACCATGTTCATGTTCTTCTGGATAGTCATGGTCTCGTCGTGGCGGACCAGGGGCCGCTCGACCATGTCGTAGCCCTGTCCGTGGGAGTGCAGGCGCTTTTCCTCGGGACGCTTGTTCTTCTTCATGAAGGCGTTGTACTCGGCGAAGATCTCGCTGCACTTCGCCCCCGGCTTCATCCGGTCCAGCGTGAATTTCTGCGCTTCCAGCACGAAGGCGAACTCGTCCTTCATCTCCTGCGAAGCCTTGCCCAGCACGCAGGTGCGCCCGAGCTCGGTGTAGAAGCCTCCCGGCCCGTTGTTCTCGATCAGGATCGTGAACTGGTCGCCTTCGCGCAGCACGCGGTTCTGCTGGTAGCGGTTGGCGAAGACGGCGGCGCTGCCGACCGGCCCCGAGCCCGCGAGAAAGAGGCCCTGCTCGCTGCCGTACCTGTGGCCGACGTGCTCGGCGATCGCGGCGACCTCCAGCTCGCGCATGCCGGGCTTGATTGCCGCGAAGGTTTCCTCCATCGCCTTGTCCTGCATCATCGCCGTGCGGCGGATCCGTTCCAGCTCTTCCGGGCTCTTGATCGCCTTGATGCGATCGACCGTGTCGGAGGCGTCGACGAATTTCGCGCGCGCGAGGGTTCGCCTCAAGTAGTCACCGAGCGCGAAGGACATCGCCGCCCGCCCGAGAAGGCCGATCGTCCCGCCCGAATACTTCTCCAGGGCTTTCTCGGCGAGCTCTGCGTCGTACTCGGCAGTGTACGGACAGGACGCATAAGAGGGCATGCCCATGAAGCGCGCCGTGCCGCGACGCAGGGGATCGCCCTGGGGCGGAAACTCGCGCACCACGCCCATCGGCCCCTGGCCGATGACCGTCATGCGCTCGTCCTTCGGAAAAATCACCGTGACGGGATAGCCGTTAGTCGCCGGCACGTCGGTGAAATACTTGACGTAGCCGCCCATGAAGTCGTTGTTCGACTGCATGAGAAGTGCGTCGATTTTTTGCTCGGCCATCGCGGCGCGCACCGCGGCCCAGCGCCGCTCGAGCTCGGCGGTCGAGATGGGGTGATTGATGCGTTCGTTCGCGGCCATCTCTAGCGTTTTACCACATTGATCATGCCCTTCAAGTCCCCGGCGAGATACTTGCGCATGTTTTCCTCGACCACGGGAAGCGCGAACCGCGGATAGCCGTCGAAGAACCCGCCCTGGTGCTGGGTGACGATGACGTTCTCCATCTCCCAGAAGGGCGAGTCCGCCGGGAGGGGCTCCCTGGAGAACACGTCGAGCGCGGCGCCCGCGATCCTCTTGGTCCGGAGCGCATCCAGCAGCGCGTCCTCGTCCACCACGCCGCCGCGCGCGAGGTTGATGAAGAAGCTCGTGGGTTTCATCGCGGCGAAGATTTTCGCATCGACAATGTTTTTCGTCTCGGGTGTGAACGGCGTGAGCAGCACGAAGTAGTCGAACTCCTTCGCGACCTCCCCGAGCTCATCGCGCCCGACCATCTCGTCGAACCCCGGAACCTCGCGCGCAGCCGAGGAGACGCCCAGCACTTTCATCCCCAGCGCCTTGCACTTGGGTGCGAGCTCCCTGGCGATGGTACCGATGCCGAAAATCCCCACGGTCCTGTCCTTGAGGAGCTTCACCGGAACGCGGTCCCATTGGCGCCCGGCCTGCTGGCGGAGTGAGCGCGGCAGGTCGCGCGCGAGCGCGAGCATCGCCATCAGCGCCGCCTCCGACACCGGAGCGCCGTGAAATCCCTGCATGTTGGTGAGCAGGACATCTTTGCGCAGTCCCGGCTGGTCGGCGATGCCGTCGACGCCCGTGCCCAGCGCCTGCACCCATTTGAGGTTCTTCGCCTTCTCGAACACGTGATTCGCGACGTGCGGTCCGAAGGTGATAAGGACCTCGGCCGCGGCGATGAACGGATCGACCTTCGCATGGTGGTCGACCATGTCAAGCCTGACCTCGGGGAAATGGTTCTTCACATGATTGAAATACTGCATGCGCACCGCTTCGGGAAGCGTGAGCACGATCAGCACGTTCGCCATGAGAGTTTCGGAGGAGCCGCAGGGAACTTCGAGCGCGCTCATTCTCGAAGCGGCCCACCCCCTTGTCAAGCGCAGGCGGCTGCGTACGGGGATACAATGCCCTGGCCTCAACCCTTCTGGAGGATATCCATGTTCGTAAAGCACAAGCTCGAAAACGCATTGCTCGCGGCTGGCATCGCCGCCCTCGGTCTGGGCGGTTGCGCGATGATGGGCCCGCCGTCGACCGGCGACAACGTGTTCTCGCTCACCTCGTCCGCCTTCAAGGACGGAACGATGCTCGAGAAGAAGAACGCCGGCAACAATCCCAAGAACCCGAACTGCATCGGCGAGAACGTGTCGCCGCCGCTGTCGTGGTCGAATCCGCCCGCGGGCACGCGCAGCTACGCGCTGCTGATGGTCGACCCCGAAGGTCGGCAGGGGCTGGGCGTGAATCACTGGGTCGCTTACGGCATCCCGACGAGCGTCACGGGATTCGCCGAAAACGAAGTGAGCCAGCTCGGGGACAAGTACGTCGGCGGCAAGAGCACGCAAGGTCTGGGCCACTACTTCGGGCCCTGCACACCTCCTGCGACCGGCATGCATCACTACACCTTCACGCTGATCGCGACCGATCTCGATCCGAAGGAGTTGTCACCCGGCCTTACGCGCGACGAGGTCGTGACGAAGCTGCAGGGCCACACCAAAGGCGCTGCGGGGCTGGTAGGGCTGTTCGGACGAAAGCCGTAAAAGCGGGCGGCGGCCCTGGCACGCGATGGGAGTGCCCGGAATGCCGGCGCATCGCGGCGTAGAATAACGCCGCAGCGCCGGAGTCCGGCGAGGAGCACGGCATGAGCAAACCCGAACGCCTCACTTCGGCGGTCGCGGCGGCAGAGTTCGAGGTCGGCGGCGTGCGCATGCG
>DATHHS010000046.1:0-4979 GCA_035317085.1 Burkholderiales bacterium | reverse complement strand
CCCGACTGGGCGCGAGTCTGCTGCACGGAATCGGCCTCGATGAACTTGCGGTGAAAAGCTTCGAGGAATACGAGGCGCTCGCGATCGGGCTCGCCACGCACCCGGAAAGACTTCGCGCCCTGAAAACGAAACTCGCGCAGAACCGCGAAACCCATCCGCTGTTCGACACCGGACGCCTCGTGCGCAACCTCGAGCGCGCCTATCAGGAGATGTGGCGCATTCATGACTCGGGCGGGCCGCCGCAGTCCTTCGACGTCGAGGAGCCCGGGGCGTTTGCGGCTCGCGGGGAATTCCGCTAGCCTCGCCGGTCATGAACGACACCGTTTCGCTGCCGGAAGGAAAGGACCCCATTCTCCGCGTCATGCCCCTGCCGGCCGATGCCAACCAGCACGGCGACATCTTCGGCGGCTGGATCATGGCGCAGGTGGACCTCGCCGGCAGCGTGCTCGCCGCGCGGCGCGCGCGCGGCCGCGTCGCCACCATCGCGGTGAACTCCTTCCAGTTCAAGCAGCCCGTATTCATCGGCGACGTGCTCTCCTTCTATGGCGACATCGTGCGCGTGGGCAACACCTCGATCACCGTCAATGTCGAGGTGTACGCGCAGCGCAATCCTTCCGATATCGAAACCGTCAAAGTCACCGAGGCGACGCTCACCTACGTCGCGACCGGCCCGGACCGCAAGCCGCGCTCCGTCCCGCCGCTCCCCGAACCCAGCCGATGACGGACCCGGCCGCCCGGGCGCCCGTGGCCTTCGCGGCGCTCCGTCACGGGAGCTTCCGCGCCTATTTCGTCACCTCGGCCGTCGCGATGATGGCCGACAACATCGAGCACGTCATCAGCTACTGGGTGATGTTCCAGAAATTCCACTCTCCGGCGCTGGCGGGATTCGCGGTGCTCAGCCACTGGCTGCCGTTTCTCCTGTTCTCGGTTTACTTCGGAGCGCTCGCGGACCGCTACGACTGCAGGCGCATCATCCAGTTCGCGCTCGTGCTCTTCATGGGCGTGTCGCTCGCCTGGGGCGTGCTCTTTCTCACCGGCACGATCCAGATGTGGCACGCGGCGGTCCTGCTCACCGTGCACGGGATGGCCGGGGTCATCTGGGGACCCGCCAGCCAGCTGCTGATCTACGACATCGTCGGACCCGAACAATTGCAAAGCGCGGTGCGGCTCTCCGCGACCGGCCGCTACCTCGGCCTCCTGATGGGCCCCGCGGTGGGCGGCGGACTGATGCTGTGGCTCGGACCGCCGGCGGGCCTTCTGGCGAACGCGCTGATCTACCTGCCCCTCTTCCTGTGGCTGTGGAAGGTCCCCAACGACGGGCACCGGCGCCAGGCGCTGGGCGCTCAACGGCGCGCGGCCGGCCTCGCCGATACGATCGCGCTGCTGCGCCAGGTCTCGGACAACCGCACGATTTTCTCGATGATCCTGCTGGCCGGCGTCTCCTCGCTCTTCGTCGGCAATGCGTTCCAGGCTCAAATGCCGGAATACGCGCACGACCTCGGCACCGACGACGCCGGCGTGCGCTACAGCATCCTCCTTGGAGCCAATGCCGCGGGCGCTCTCACGGGCGGCCTCATCCTGGAAGGCGGAGGACTGCTCCAGGCGCGTCCGCAAACGGCGATCGTCTTCACGGCCCTGTGGTGCCTGGTCATCGCCGGTTTTGCCGCGGCCACGAACTATCCCCTCGCGGTCGCGCTGATGTTCATCGCGGGATTCCTGAATCTCGCCTTCAGCGCCATGTCGCAGACGCTGGTGCAGCTGAACGCTCCGGCGCAGTTGCGCGGGCGCCTGATCGGTCTCTACAACACCGCGAACAACGGCATGCGCGCCTTCAGCGGCGTGACGGTCGGGCTGGTCGGCAGCCTGATCGGCGTCCACTGGTCGCTCGCGCTCTCCGCGCTTGCGCTCCTCGCAGCCACCCTCACCCTGTGGTCTTTCTCGATGCGCAGCAAGTAGCAGCCGCGGCGTCATTCCCGCGCCGAGAAGGGGGAGGGGCCCCTTCTCCCCTCGCAGGGAATCCAGTGTCGCTCCAAAGCCGCTGGGTCCCCGCCTTCGCGGGGACGACGAGGTAGCCGCTCAGCGCTTCGGCGCCGCCATGTGTTTCGAGAGTTCGAACTTCGCGACGGCGTTGCGGTGCACTTCGTCGGGTCCGTCGGCGAAGCGCAGCGTGCGCGAATGCGCGTACATGTAGGCGAGCGGAAAATCGTCCGACAGGCCGCCGCCGCCGTGCGCCTGGATCGCCCAGTCGAGCACCTTGCATGCGACGTTCGGCGCGAGCACCTTGATCATCGCGATCTCGGCGCGCGCCGCCTTGTTTCCCACCGTGTCCATCATGTGGGCGGCTTTCAGCACCAGCAGCCGCGCCGATTCGATCATGATGCGCGCCTCCGCGATCCGTTCCTGCGTTACCGTGCGCTCGGCGACAGGCTTGCCGAAAGTCACGCGCACAAGGCTGCGCTTGCACATGTGTTCGAGCGCGCGCTCGGCGACGCCGATCAGGCGCATGCAGTGGTGGATGCGGCCCGGTCCGAGCCGCCCTTGCGCGATCTCGAAGCCCCGGCCTTCGCCGAGCAGCATGTTCGACGCCGGCACGCGTACGTTCTCGAGGGCGATGTCCATGTGCCCGTGCGGCGCGTCGTCGTATCCGAAAATGCTCAAGGGGCGCAGGATCTTCACCCCGGGCGCATCGCGCGGCACCAGGATCATCGACTGCTGTGCGTATTTCGCCGCGCCGGGATCGGTCTTGCCCATCAGGATGAAAAGCTTGCAGCGCGGATCGCCCGCGCCCGATGACCACCATTTGCGGCCGTTGATGATGTAGTCGCCGCCCGCTTTTCCGTTTTCTCGCTCGATGCGGCACTGGATATTGGCGGCATCGGAGGACGCCACGTCCGGCTCGGTCATCAGGAAAGCCGAGCGGATCTCGCCAGCAAGGAGAGGATCGAGCCACTGCTTCTTCTGCTCTTCGCTGCCGTAGCGCTCCAGCGTTTCCATGTTGCCGGTGTCGGGCGCATTGCAGTTGAACACTTCCGGCGCCCAGTGCACGCGGCCCATGATTTCGCACAGCGGCGCGTACTCGAGATTGGCAAGGCCTTCAGGCGCGCGCGGCGAACGCGGCAGGAAAAGATTCCACAGCCCCTCGGCGCGCGCCTTCGGCTTCAGCTCCTCGATCAGCTTGGTCGGAATCCAAGGATTGCCCCTGGCGCGGTTTCCCTCGACCTCGTCGTGAAAGCGCCCCTCGTTGGGATAGATGTGCGCGTCCATGAAGTGCGCGAGCTTCGCCTGCAGCGCCTTGACCTTGTCCGAATATGCGAAGTCCATGCTCAGTCCCGAGTTGTTATTCCAGCGTCGATGTCTGTTGTCATTCCCGCGTCTACGCCTGTTGTCATTCCCGCGCAAGCGGGAATCCAGCGGCGTTTGCCGAAAGTCACTGGACTCCCGCTTGCGCGGGAGTGACGGAATGATGCGCTTTACCTCGCTGTCATCGCCTTCTCCGCGTACTTCCAGCCCAGCTCCGCCAGCGGCCCGGCGCGCCGGCCCGCTTCGAGCGCCTGCGCGCTCGAGGCCGTGCCTTCCAGAGCGCGTTTCATCACGCCTTGCAGGATCGCGGCGATGCGAAACAGGTTGTACGCAAGATAGAAATCCCAGTGCGCGATCCCTTCGCGCCCGGTACGTGCGCAGTATGACGCAAGGTATTGCGACTCGCTCGGTATGCCGAGCGCCGCGAGGTCGAGCCCGGCGATGCCGCGAAACGCACCCGGCGGGATATGCCAGCTCATGCAGTGATAGGAAAAGTCCGCGAGCGGATGGCCGAGCGTGGAAAGCTCCCAGTCCAGGACCGCGAGGATGCGCGGCTCGCGCGGATGGAAAATCAGGTTGTCCATGCGGTAGTCGCCGTGCACGACGGTCGTCTCTTCTCCCGGCGGAATGTTTTCCGGCAGCCAGGCGATCAGCCGGTCCATGGCCTCGATTCGCCCGGTCTCCGAGGCCCGGTATTGCCGGCTCCAGCGGCCGATCTGCCGCGCGAAATAGTTGCCCGGTTTGCCGAAGTCAGACAGTCCTGCGGCGGCGTAGTCGATGCGGTGGAGCTCGGCCATGACCCGGTTCATCTCGCCGTAGATGGCGGCGCGCTCGGGCTGCGCCATGTCCGGAAGAGACTGCTCCCACAACACGCGGCCCTCGACGTATTCCATGACATAGAACGAACGTCCGATGACGCTCTCGTCCTCGCACAGGCAATAGGTCCGCGGCACCGGGATCCCCGCTCGCCCGAGCGCCGTGATGACGCGGTACTCGCGCTCGACCGCGTGCGCCGAGGGGAGGAGTTTCGCCGCCGGTCCCGGCTTGGAACGCACTACCAAGGCCTGGCGTCCTCCATGGACCAGATAGGTGGGATTGGACTGACCGCCCTTGAATTGCTCGACTTCGAACGGTCCGGAGAAAGCTTCGACGTGAGCCCGGAGATAGCGCTCCAAGGCCCCGACGTCGAAGCGGTGACGCTCCTGTACCGGTACGGTGTCGACGGACTGTCCGGTCACGGGCTTTCCTCGGAGGGCCTGGAGCGGTGAAGAGCCATACACATCATTGACTTACATGGTATCCCGGCTGCCGTCCCGGGCCTGGTCCGCTTCCTGCTTTATATAAGACATAGATAACGGACCCCCGGTCAAATTGCTTAGAGGAAAGAGACAATGGAAAACCTGATCGTAGTGTTTCAGACCCTGTGCCTGGCCGGCCTTGCCTACGGCAGCGCCCTGTCCTTCTACCAATTGATGCAGCGTAGCAGCCGCAACTTGCAACGCTTCAGCTACGCCGCCGCGAACGATTTCGAAACCGGTTTCCGCCGCCTGGCGCGCAACAGCCGGTAAGACACCCGTCTCCTCCGTAGTGCTTTCGGCGCCCTCTCGCGAGAGCGCCGTTTTTTTTCGTTCGAAGGGATTCAGTAGACCGGTTTTTCCTTGAAGTACTGGAAGCGGTCG
>DATHHS010000045.1:0-10811 GCA_035317085.1 Burkholderiales bacterium | reverse complement strand
GCGCAGCGGAAATGCGCGCTGGTTGAGCACGGGCAGCGCAAACGCTTCCTCCAGATAGCTCGCGCCCGTGCCGCCCAGCTGGATCGCCTCGGCCTGCGGCTGCGAATAGGCCTGGTTCCAGCGCAGCGAAAGCACGGTTTTGCCGGCAGGCAGGTAAGCGCGCCAGTCTCCTCTGTAGAAATTGCCCGAGTAGGCGCCGCGCAATCCATTCGAGGTCTCGGCGAAAAGCCGCAGCTGCTGTCCCTGACTCGGACCCTCCGAGAGAAACTGCTCGCGGCGCGTATCCACGCCCGCTACCAGTCCACCGACGCGCTCGTTGCGCGGTGTCGATGTCCCCGCCGCCAGATCGTGAAGAATTTCCCGGTCCAGAGCCCCGCCCAGTCCCCAGTAATAACTGACGTTGAACCTGAGGCGGCGCCACAGGGAAACCCACTGCGCGGTTTCATCGATGTTGTAGGCCTGGATGTCCCTGCCCGTGGACTTCTGATCGTCCGCCGTACTCGCCTTGACCGTCATCGCCCGGTTGAGAAGCAGTCCGTGCCGGTTGTCGTAGATGTAGGAGGCGCTGCCGAGCGCCTGGTGTTGGGTGATCTCATACAGGGGCGCGAGCGCATACTGGTGCAGCCCGAGCGCGTCCTGGCCGCTGGTCGCGACGCCGAGCGCGACAGCGCCGTCCGCGACATAGCCGTTCGGCAGCCAGTAGCGCGGCCGCAGCGAAGACCACGCGGAATAAGGCCGGTCCACGGTCGGGAGCGACGCACCCTTTGTCTGGCTCTGCGGCGGCACATCACTCGTATCCAGCGGCGGTACACCACCGCCCGACGGGGACGCAGTCGAGGGTTCCACAACCGCCTGGCGAATTTCGAGCGGCGCATCGGGAAGGCTGCGCACGCGCAGCACGTCTCCGTCGGCTTCGAGCGTCGTCACCAGCATTTCACCGCCCACCGGCGCGCTGATTTCCTTGACGCCGTTCCGCGCTTCGGTCCAGCGCGCGAGGCTGCGGTCGCCGCGCCGCCACGACCAGACGTTGTCCACGTTGCCGTAGTCGGCGACGAAGTAGATCTCGTCCGTGGAATCGCCGAAGCGCGGCGAGTGTTTGACCGTCCGGTCGGTGACGAGCACCGAGGACTTGCCCCCGGCGATTTGCACGAGCGACCAACGTTCGTTCCTCAGGCTCGTCACGACCGCAATCTCGCCCATGGCGGCAAGCCCGGTGAGCGCCTCACCCGGCGCGGCGCGATAAAGCGAGCGCTCGAGCTCGCCGCGCGAATTCAGCAGGACGACCTCCGCCTCGCCGTTCACCACTCGGATCGCGACGATGCGGCCGTCGTCGAGCGGCGCAGCGAAGCGGAACCGCCCGCACTCGGTGACGCGGCTAAGTGTCCCGTCCGGGTCGAGTCGGTACAGATCGTAGTAATAGTTGTAGTTATTGCAGATCTCCGGTTGCGAGAGCAGGAGCGCCCCGTCGGGCAGGGCCGCAAGCCGCGTGCCCGACTCGACGTTGCGCACGCTTTCGACTTCGCCGCCGAGAGTCTGACGCATCAACCTGGGAAGGGTGTAGCCGTTTCCCTGCACGTACCAGCGATCTCCCGCGTGCGTGCGCAGGGGACTGCTGATCGACCAGTCGTGGACGACGACCTCCCCGCCCTCGTCAGGCTCCTTGCCGGGCTGCGCGGGTTTTTCGGCAAAGCGCGCGTTCAGCCAGGCGTGGTATTCGACCCACAGCTCGTCCATCGCCTTGCCGGTGACCAGGCGCGGGGTGCTGTGCACCCGGAACGGAAACCAGCGACCGCTGTAGGTCTCGACATACTTTGGAATCGCATCCGGCCCGTAGCGCTCGGCGAGGAACAGGAAAAAGTAGCTGCCGTAGAGGTAATCCCGGTTGAGCGGAAAGCCGCGTCCTTCGGCATTCACTTCGCGAAGCGAGCGCAGTCCGCGCGAGGTTTCCGCGCGCATCATCCCCTCGAAATGGCTTTGCCCCAGCCGCCCGTAGCCCTTGTTCCAATCGGATTCGGAATAGACCGCGAGCCCTTCTATCATCCAATTCGGCTCCAGCAGGTTCGGAAATCCGGCGGGAAAGACCAAGGCGAAAGGCAGCGGCAGTATGAGGTAGCGGCCGAAGATCTGCCGCAACACGCCCGCCGGGCCCCGCGCCTGATCGAGGTGAACGATGTGGGTGAACTCGTGCGTGAGCACGAGCTCCAGCCATCCGCGGTTTTGCAGCAGCTCGCCTTCGTCGGGCGGCGACAGAATGATCCCGATGAAGTTGAACGGGTAGGGCGAGGCGTAGCCGTTGGGAAAATCGAGCGAATCGAGCACCACGATCTGCGTGCGCGACTCCGGTTTCCAGTTCAGCCAGCCGGTGACGCGGGGATAGACGGATTCGGCGACCTCCGCCACGGTCTTGGCCTCCGCGCGGTTGTGCTCGGCGAAGTGCACCGAGAAATGCTCGCTGTCGAGCGTGCGCCAGCGAAGCGAAGGGTCCACGAACTGCGCCTCGGCCCTGAGTCCCCACATAAGGAGGACCGCTGCCCCGGCGTACAAGAAAGATCTCATGATCTCCAGTAAGGATTCGATCCCGCCGGATGATACCGGCTTCCGGGACAAGTCGAATATCAATCCGAGACCGGACCAGCGGTGCCGCCTTGGAACGCCGCGCAAGCTGCTATGATTGCCCGGCCTCGCAGTGAAAACCAGGGAGGACAAGATGAAATACTGCGTTCCCGGCTTTGCGCCCCTTTTCTTCGCCGCCGCTCTCGCCCTGCCCGCGGGCGCGCAGACGCTCGATGAGCTCAGGAACGACGGCAAGAACACAGACAACGTGCTGACTTACGGCATGGGCTACAACCAGAACCGCTACAGCACTCTCAAGCAAGTCAGCAAACAGACGGTCAAGCGCCTGGTGCCGGTGTGGAACGTGTCGCTTGCCAGCAACTACGGCGAGCAGGCGCAGCCGCTCGTCCACGACGGCGTCCTGTTCGCCACCAACGCCGAGTACACCGTGGCGATCGACATCGACACGGGCAAGCAGCTCTGGCGCACTCCGGTCGACTGGGATCCGGCGACGCCGCGCGTGGTCTGCTGCGGCGTCTCCAACAAGGGCCCCGCAATCTACAACGGCAAGGTGTTCCGCGGCACGCTCGACGCGCACGTCGTCGCGCTCGATGCGAAAACCGGAAAGCAGGTGTGGAAGGAGAAAGCCGCCGAATGGAAGGAAGGCTTCTCCATCACCGGCGCGCCGCTCGTGGCGAACGGCGTGCTGATCAGCGGCATCTCGGGCGCCGAATTTGGCATCCGCGGCTTCCTCGACGGCTGGGACCCGGACACGGGCAAGCATCTGTGGCGCCGCTACACCATTCCGGCGCCGGGCGAGAAAGGCCACGAAACCTGGCAGCCGTCGGAAGCCTACCTGCACGGCGGCGGCTCGACCTGGGTCACCGGCTCGTACGATCCCGAGCTCGACCTGGTCTATTGGGGCATCGGCAACGCCGGACCCTGGAATCCCGCGGGCAGGCAGGGCGACAATCTCTATACCGCTTCGGTCGTCGCGCTGCGTCCGAAGACCGGCGAATTCGTCTGGCACTACCAGCTCGTGCCCAACGAAATGTTCGATCTCGACGCCAACTGGGAGTGGATCGTCGCCGACATCAACGTCGAGGGCGCGAAGCGCAAGGTCATCATGCACTTCAGCCGCGGCGGATTTCTCTACGTGCTCGACCGCATCAACGGGAAGCTCCTTTCGGCGAAGGCCTTCGAGAAGGTCAACTGGGCGACGCACGTGGACATGGCGACCGGGCGGCCGGTGGAGTCCGAAATCGCGAAGAAGGTGCGCGCGGGCGAGCAGGTCGAGCTGTGGCCCGGACAGTGGGGCGGGAAGAACTGGTCGCACGCGGCCTTCAACCCGGAGACCGGGCTCCTCTACGCCAACACCATGCACGCTTCGCGGCTGGTCAAATTCGAGTCGGTGGAATACAAGCCGGGGCAGCGCTACGTGGGATTCCAGAATCTCCCGGCGCCGCGCGTGCCGGGCGAGCCGATCGCTCACGTGGACGCCATCGATCCCATGACCGCGCAGCACAAGTGGCGAGCGCCGATCGACGACATCCCGCACTACTCGGCGGTGCTCGCCACCGCGGGAGGGCTGCTGTTCACCGGCAAGGAGACCGGCGAGTTCATCGCCATCGACATCGACACGGGCAAGACGGTGTGGCAATTCCAGACCGGCTCGGGCATCAACGCGCAGCCGATCACTTTCACCCGCAACGGCCGGCAGTACGTCGCGGTGCAATCGGGCCTGGGCGGAGTGAACGTGCTGCGCATGGGCGAGCAGCTCCGCAATGTGCCGCGCGGCGGATCGGTGTGGGCATTCGCGCTGATGCCGGATTGAGGAGCGCGGCGGTCCGCTCGTCTATTTCGTAGCGCCCGCCTTGCGGAGCAGTTGCTCCGTTTCCTTGTGTCCGCCCTCGATCGCCATCGCGAGCGCGGTCTCGCCGCGGTTGTCGCGCGCGCTTGCATCGGCGCCGCGCTCGAGGAGCAGCTTCACCGTTCCCGTGTAGCCGTAGGCTGCCGCCCACATCAATGCGGTGAGATCGTTCTTGTATGCAGCGCGGGAGCTTTCGCCGTCGGCGAGGAGCAGTCCGACCACTTCGGTGTGCCCAAGACCCGCGGCATAGACCATGGCGGTTTTTCCGACCCGGTCCTCCGGCGCGCGCGCAGCGCCTTTTTTCAGCAGACTCTTCACGAGCTCCGTGTTACCCGAGAAACTCGCCGCCATCAGCGGAGTCACGTTCGAAACGCTGGCAAGATTCACGTTCGCGCCTCTTTCGACCGCGAGCCTCGCCATGTCTTTATAGCCGTTCTTCAGCGCCACCATCAACAGCGTGTCGCCCAATCGGTTGCGCGAGTCCACCGCCGCGCCGCCATCCAGCAGACGGGTCACCGCGGCGAGGTCGCCTTGCCGCGCCGCAACAAGAAGCTGCGCATTGGGTGACAGGTCCTGCGCCCGCGCTGGGAGACCGAGCAGCAGCACGAGCGCCAAGACCCATTTGCGCGTCGCAAGCATTTCCCGGGATTTTACGCGGAATGCTTCCGTCATAATTCCGCCTTGCCGGATCGCGACATTGTTTCTATAGTAATCGTGCCGCGCACCCGTTTCGGTAGTCCAAACCCGAGCGTGAACGGCAATCGACGGTCGACCAAGGGGGATTCCATGCATGCTTCGCACAGCACCCGTCTTCGTTTCTTCATTGTCGCAGCTCTCAGTTCGCTTGTATTGACCGCGGTTCAGGCGCAGGAGGTCAAGGGCGGCGCCACCACCACCGGAGCGCCGATGTCGCCCTCGCTCGTACCGGTGACCCAGGCGATGCTCGATGCGTCCGCCAGCGACGGCATGAATCATCTGCATCCGAACAGCAATTACGAGCAGACCCGTTACTACCCTGCGACGCAGATCGGCGCGGGTAACGTGGACAAGCTCAAGCCCGCGTTCATCTTCCAGACCGCGGTGCTCGAGTCGATGGAAACCTCGCCGCTGGTGGTGAACGGAGTGATGTTCCTCACCACTTCGTTCAACCACGTCTACGCGATCGACGCGGTGACCGGACGCGAGTTCTGGCACTACAAGCACAAGATGGGGCCGATCACCACGTTCTGCTGCGGCCCGAACAATCGCGGCGTGGCCGCCTACGAGGGCATGCTCTACATGGGCACGCTCGACGCCAAGCTGGTGGCGCTGGACGCCAAGACCGGCAAGGTCGCCTGGGAAGTCCAGATCGCCGATCCGGAGAAGGGCTACTCGGAAACCATGGCACCGACCGTGGTAGAGGGCAAGGTGCTGATCGGCACCAACGGCGGCGAGTACGGCATCCGCGGCTTTCTCAAGGCGTTCGACGCGAAGAGCGGCAAGCTCCTGTGGACGTTCTATACGATTCCCGACAAGGGGCACGAAGGCGTATGGGCGGAGAACGACGCCACCGGCCGCAACATGAAGCGGAACATTGCAGCGGAGAAGAAGCAGCTCGCCGGAAAGGGCGGCGCCTTCTACCAGACCCTCGGCGGCGGCGTATGGATGACGCCCGCGATCGACCGCAAGACCAAGACAGTGTTTTTCGTGGCCGGCAATCCCTCGCCCGACCTGTACGGCGCGGAGCGCCCCGGCGACAACCTCTACACCGATTCGATGGTCGCCGTCGACCTGAACACCGGCAAATACAAATGGCACTTCCAGTACATCGCGCACGACGTATGGGATCTCGACGCGGTCAGCCCGCCGATCCTGACGCAGGCCAAGGACGCGGACGGGAAGATGGTCGACGTCGTGATCCACGGCGGAAAGACCGGCCATATCTATGTGCACGATCGCGGCACCGGCAAGCTGATCCGCTTTTCAGAAGCGATGATCCCGCAGGAAAACATGTGGGTGCAGCCGACCGCGCAAGGCGCGCGCATGCTGCCGGGCGCGAACGGCGGGGTCGAGTGGTCGCCGATGGCCTTCAGCCCGAAGACGCGCCTCGCCTACGCGCTCAACCTGCATCAGCCGATGACTTATCACGTCGAAGCCGCGAACTATCCGGGCGGCAGCAAGCTGTGGCTCGGCGGCGCGTTCAAGACCATTGCGAGCGAGAAGCAGTGGGGGCGGCTCTCGGCGGTCAACATCGACACGGGCAAGGTCGCGTGGAAGTACGACACCGAGCAGCCCCTGATCGGCGGCGCGCTCGCCACCGCCGGCGGTCTGGTGTTCTTCGGCGAGGGCAACGGGTTTTTTAAGGCGCTGGACGCGACCACCGGAAACCTGCTGTGGCAGTACCAGGCGGGAGCCGGCGTCAACGCGCCTCCGGTGTCCTACACGGTGAAGGGCAAACAGTACGTCGCCGTCGCCGCGGGCGGCAATACGCAGATCGACTTCAAGCGCGGCAACAGCGTTATCGTATTCACGCTGCCCTGACGCATGCACGCTCGAAAGGCCGCCCGCGGGGCGGCCTTTTTGTCTCTCCTGGTTCTCTTGCACACCGCGCACGCCGATCCTGCGGCGGGGAAGAGCAAGGCCGGGCCGTGCGCGGCCTGCCACGGCGCGGACGGCAATTCGGCGAGCAGCCAGTTCCCGGTCCTCGCCGGCCAGACAGCCCGCTACCTTTACCTCGAGCTGAAGGACTTCCAGGAGGGCCGGCGGAGCGAGCCGGCGATGGCGCCGTTCGTCGCGAAGCTCTCGCGCGAGGATATGCTCGATCTCGCCGACTACTTCGCCGCCCAGAAGCCCAAGCCGCTTGCGTTCCGGCCGGACGCGGCGCGCGTCGCCCGCGGGAAGAAGAAGGCCGACGAAGTCCTGTGCACCATGTGCCACCTGGGAGGCATGAAGGGCCAGAACGAGATCCCCCGCGTCGCGGGCCAGCACCCCGAGTACGTAATCAAGCAGCTCAAAGCCTTCAAGGCGCGCACGCGCACCAACGACGCCGGCAGCATGACCAGCGTCGCCCAGACCATCACCGAGCGGGACATCGAGGATCTCGCGCATTACATCTCGAGCCTGGACTAGGAGTCGGAAAACCGCGCGCGAAGCGTGCCGGCATCTGCCAAAGATTGACACCCGCGCGAAGCCCGGCTTATCGTGCCGGCAACGACTAGGAGGCTGTCCGATGCGGTTTTCTCGTAAATCCGTCCTCGCGGTTTTTCTCTGCGGCCTGCTACTGCCGTTGGCGGCGCAGGCGCAGCGCGCCGCGCCGGCCGGGTTCCCCGACGCTCCCGGAAAGGAAGTGCTCGTCGGAAAATGCTTTCAGTGTCACGCCCCGACGATGTGGCAGGATCACCGGCAGGATCGCAGAGGTTGGGAGAGCACGCTCTACCGCATGGTCGGGCGCGGCGCACTGTGGACCGAGGACGAGGTGAAGACGATGGCCGGCTATCTCGCAGCGACTTACGGAAGGCAGGCGGTCCGGCCAGTTGCCGTCGTCCCCGCGAAGGCGGGGACCCAGTGACTCTCATCGTACATCGCTGGATTCCCGCTTGCGCGGGAATGACGACATCGTGGATGGCGACGTCGTGGGTTACGCGCGTCACGATGTCCGGTAAAGCTCATGGAAGAAGGACATCATGAGGGAACTGGTCGCGCGTTATCTGTCGCGCTCGATTTCAAGGCGCGGGTTTTTAAAAGGCCTGACCACGGCGGGCGTTTCGCTCGCTTCTGCGCAGGCGATTCTCGAATCGCTCGTGCCGATCGCCCACGCTCAAGGAACGGATCGCGTCGCGCCCGAAGCAGTCAAGATGGTCGAGGGAACGGGCGGCGAGTGCTTCGCCGAGCAGCTGATCGCCTCGGGGGTGAAGTACGTCTTCGGCAATTCGGCGAGCGAAGACGCGCAGTTCTATGAGGCGCTCGTCGACCGCCCGCAGCTCAAGTACATCCTCACACCGCACGAAGGACCCGGTGCCGCCATGGCCGCCGGCTACGTAAAGGCGTCCGGCGAGCCGGCCATCGTGATGCAGGCGGCGGTGGTGGGCCTGGTCAACGCCATGGGGCAGATGTTCAACGCCTACAAGGAACAGACGCCGCTCGTCTTCTACAGCTACCGCACCGACCAGAGCCGCCGCGCCGGGCGCGACGGTTTCGAGGAAGTCCCCAACCAGGAGCAGATCGTCCAGCCGATGACCAAGTACTCCTGGCTCGCGCGCCGGGCGGACATGATCCCGGAGACGGTGCGCCGCGGCTTCAAGGCCGCGTGGACGCCGCCTTACGGCCCGACCTACGTTTCCTGGCATTCGGACCTGAACGACGAGAAGACCTACGCCGAGATCGTCACCCAGGACAAGGTCGATCCGCGCATGCGCGTGCGTCCCAATCCCGCGGAAGTCGAGCGCGCGGCGAAGCTGCTGGTCGAAGCCAGGATGCCGCTCATGATCGTCGGCGACGAAGTCTATCGCGCCAAGGCCGTGCCCAAGGCGGTGAAGCTCGCCGAGCTTCTCGGCATGCCTGTCACCCTGGTGCGCCAGATCTACGCGAACTTCCCCGAGACGCACCCCTTGTGGGTCGGCGGCCCGCCGGCGACGCGGATCGCATCGCTCGATTTTCCGAAGAACCCGGACGTCGTCATCAACGTCGGCAACAAATTACAGCACAACAGCCCGCAGCCGATCGTGGGACGGGAGGCGAAGTTCATCGACATGCGCAACGACAGCTGGAGCATGGGCAACGTGATGAACACCGAAGTGCCGCTGGTCGCCGATGTCGCCCACGGCCTGGACGACCTGACCGCCGCGGTCGAAGGCCTTATAACGCCGGCGATCCGCAAGAAGGCCGAGGAGCGTGCGCAGGAGGTACGGCGCTTCAGCGAGCGCGCGAAGACGCTGCGCGCCCTGGTGGCGAAGAACCCCGAATGGAACCGCAGCCCGATGCTCGCCGATCGCGTGACTTCGGAGATCGCCCAGTTCGCCGACCGCGACGCGATCATCGTCCACGAAGCCGGTTCGGTGGTGCTGCACGGATTCGACTTCAACCCGATGGGAGGGCGCGAGCTCTTCTTCTACTACGGTGCGCACCTCGGCTCGGGAGTGGGCACGGCCGCGGGCGTGAAGCTCGCGCGCCCGAACCGGCAGGTGATCTGCCTGGTTGGCGACGGATCGTTCGTGTTCGGACCCACCGCGCTGTGGAACATGGCGCGCCTGGAGCTGCCGGTCATCACCGTCGTCTACAACAATCACGCCTACAGCGGCCCGCACAGCCGCGTGATCGAGAAGGTCGCTGGAGGCAAGATGGTGCAGAATGGGCAATTCGTGCACGACTACCTGGGCAGCCCCGATATGAACATGGCGTACATCGCGAAGGGTTTCGGGGTGGAGGCCGAAGTCGCCGAGTCGCCCGAGCAACTGCGGGCGGCGCTCGCACGCGCGCGGAAGGCGACGGTGGAAGGCAGGCCTTATCTGATCGACGCGCAGGTGGCGCGCATGGGCGTCGCCTGGGCGGACAAGCCCTGGATCCCGCCGATCAGCATCGCGCGCGAGCGCACCCGGAAAGTCTAGATCGAAACGCCAAAATGTCCAAAGCCACCGAAATCGAAGCGCGGTTCCGGACCGCCGGGCACTTCACCGAAGCGCTGAAAAAAGGTTCGTTCACGCTGTTTTGCCAGCCGATCGTGCCGGTCGAGTCGGCGAAGGTGGATTACAAGCATCTCGAGATCTTCGTACGCTTTCGCGAAGAGGAGGACATGCTGGCGCCGCCGGGCTCTTTTTTCCCGGTCCTCGAAGCGAACCATCTGACGGCGCTGCTGGACCGGTGGGTGGTGCGCGAGGTTCTCAAGTGGGCGACCGAAAAGCAGGGCGCCCAGCCCAACTGGCAGATCCCGCGCTTCAACCTCAATCTCGCCGACGACACGGTTCGCGACAAGGACTTCGCGGGACAGGTGCGCGATCAGCTCAAGGCGACGAAAGTCCCGCCCAACAAGCTGTGCTTCGAGATGACGGCGCAGCAGATGGCCAGGTTTCCCGACGAGGCGAAGCAGACGATCGGCCGCCTGAAGACGCTGGGGTGCGCCATCGCGGTCTCGGGGTTTTCAAGTGTCGAAGTGGTCGCCCGTGGCTATAAGGACGCCGGCGTGCAGCTGGTCAAGCTTTCGGGAAGCGTCGTCCGGAACATCCATAAAAATCCGGAGGCCTTGTCGAAACTGCTGGAGCTCAACACCTGCTGCCAGAAGCTCGGCATGCAAACCATCGCTGAATTCGTGGAAGAAACCGAAACCCTGCCGGTTCTGCGCAAGATCGGCGTCAACTTCGCTCAAGGATTCGGCATCGCTAAGCCCATGGCCTTGCACCTGGTCGAATAGGTCGCG
>DATHHS010000044.1:0-12854 GCA_035317085.1 Burkholderiales bacterium | reverse complement strand
TCGACGGGCCGGCGCCGACGATCTCGGTGAAACTGCAGATGCCGATGCCCATCAACTCGCCCTTCTTGCGCTTCTCCGCCTGCTCCTTGCGCAATGCGTCGTAGCCGATGGTGTCCATCGCCAACTTCAAGGCGCCGGCGTAGTTGCCGCTGTCGTACTCCCAGCCGAGCACCGATTTGTACGGGAACTGGTTCGGCTTGATGAAATTCTTCATGCGCAGCTCGGCCGGGTCCATGTTCAGCTTCTGCGCGAGCGCGTCGGTCGCGCGCTCGATCGCGTGCGCGGCTTCGGTGACGCGGAACGAGCAGCGGTAGGCGACGCCCCCGGGCGGCTTGTGCGTGTAGGCCGCATCGACTTCGCAGAAGGCGTGCTTCAGGTCGTACGAGCCGGTGCAGATGGAAAACAGGCCTGCGGGAAATTTGGAGGGGTTCGCCGAGGCGTTGGTGTAGCCGTGGTCGGCCACGGTCTTGATCTTCAGCGACGTCATCGTGCCGTCCTTCTTCGCGCCGAGCTCCACTTTCATGTGGTAGTCGCGCGCGAAGGAATCCGCCTGGAGATTTTCCATGCGGTCTTCGATCCACTTCACCGGCTTGCCGATCACCACCGAGGCGGCGATCGCGATCACGTAACCGGGGTAGACGGGCACCTTGCCGCCGAAACCGCCGCCGATGTCCGGCGACACTATGCGGATCTTCTCCTCGGACAGCCCGACGTGGCCGGCAACGAGCGCGAGCACCGTGCGCACTGCGTGCGGGGCCTGTGTGGTCATGTATACGGTGAGCTTGCCCTGGGCGGTATCGAAGTCGGCGATGCAGCCGCAGGTTTCCATCGACGCGACGTGGATGCGCGGGAGGTATATGTTCTCGCTCACCACGACATCGGAGGCAGCGAGCGCCCGGTCGGCATCGGCCTTGTCACCTGCCTCCCAGTGGAAGGCGAGGTTGTCCTTCTTGTCTTTCTTGTCCTTGCGCAGGATCGGAGCGCCGGGCGCGAGCGACTTGTGCGGATCCATCATCACCGGAAGCGGCTCGTACTCGACTTCCACCGCCTCGACGCCGTCGGCGGCGATGTAGCGCTCGGTGGCGATCACCGCGCACACTTCCTGCGCCTGGTACATCACCTCGTCGATCGGCAGCACCATCTGCGTGTCCGAGGAGAGGGTCGGCATCCAGTGCAGGTTGTACTTGGCGAGCGTCGGCCCGTCGATCACCGCCAGCACGCCGGGAATCTTCAGCGCTTTCGAGGTATCGATCTTCTTGATCTTCGCGTGCGCGTAGGGGCTCCTCACGATATCCATGTAGAGCATTCCAGGCAGCACGTGATCGTCGATATAGTGGCCCTGGCCACGGATGAAGCGCGGGTCCTCCTTGCGCTTCATCGAATGGCCCATGCCGCAGATCTTGGCGTCGGTTCTGGGTTCGTTCATCGGTTCTCTCCTTGTTTGTCACCCCCGCGAAAGCGGGGGCCCAGGGCGCATCAACGATTCCTGGATTCCCGCTTCCGCGGGAATGACGTGCATCAGCGCATTTTCTCGGCCGCGTATTGCACGGCCTTGATGATGTTGACGTAGCCCGTGCAGCGGCACAGGTTCCCGCAGATGGCCTCGCGGATCTCCTGCTCGCTCGGATTCTTGTTGCGCTCGAGGAGCGCGCTCGTGGTCATCAGCATGCCCGGCGTGCAGAATCCGCATTGCAGCCCGTGCTTCTCGGTGAAACCTTCCTGCACCGCATGGAGCTTGCCGGCCTGCTCCAGGCCCTCGACCGTGGTGATCTTGGCTCCGTCGGCCTGCACCGCGAGCACGGTGCAGGATTTGACCGGCTCGCCGTCCAGGTGCACGGTGCAGGCGCCGCAGTGGCTGGTATCGCAGCCGACGTGGGTGCCGGTCATGCGGAAATTTTCGCGTATCAGGTGGACGAGCAGCAGGCGCGACTCGACTTCCGCCTCGCGCACCGCGCCGTTGATGGTTACGCTGATCTTGTGCATCGCCATAGCTATTTCCCCCCCGCCCGCTGCACCGCTTTGCGCAGCGCGCGCGTTACCATCACGCGGGCCATTTCCTTCTTGTATTCGATCGTTCCTTTCCGATCGGCGCTGGGGGCGCTCTTCGCCCCGGCCATCTTTGCCGCCTCCGCGATCGTCTTCTCGTCCGGCATCTTGCCGACGAGAAACTTCGCCGCGTCCGCCGCCTCGACCGGCGTGAGCGCGGCGTTGGTGAGGCCGATTGCGGCGCGCTCGATCGCTCCTTTCGCATTCAACGTCAGCTGGACGGCCGCAGCCGCGACCGCGAAGTCCCCGGTCTTGCGCTTCAGCTTGGAGTAGGCGCCGCCGCTCTTCGCGGGCGGAACGGGAATCCGGATCTCGACAAGGATCTCATTGCGCGCAAGGGCGGTCTCGTAGAGCCCCTTGTAGAACTGGTTGGCCGCGATGCTGCGCTCGCCCTTGGGACCACGCGCGACCAGCGTCGCGCCCAGCGCCAGCATGATCGCCGGCTGGTCGTTCCCGGGATCCCCGTTCGCCACGTTGCCGCCTATGGTTCCGCGGTTGCGCACCAGCGGATCGGCGATCAGCGCAATCGCGTCTGCGAGGATGGGATACTTGGCCTGGATGAGGTCGGAACGCTGCAGCATCGCTTGCCGCGTCCTCGCCCCGATCTTCAGGAATCCGCCCTCCTCCTTGATGTACTCGAGCCCCGGAATGCGGCCGATATCGACGAGGTGCTCGTACGACGCAAGGCGCAGTTTCAGCATCGGCAGCAGGCTCATGCCGCCGGAGAGCACCTTGCCCTCGTCGCCGTAACTGGAGAGCAGCTTCACTGCCTCGTCGAGCGTACCGGGTCGGTGATAGTCGAATGACGCGGGAATCATCGGTCTTCTCCCTTTTTTGTCGCGCTCGCGCTTGTCGCGCTCGCGCGCGTCGCAAGTCCTACAGACCGTAACGGAACAGCGCAGCCGGACCGGAGCGCCGCATCTCCTGCACAAACACCTGCCGGCAGGAAATTATTTCTAGTGGAGCCGACGATACTCTAGCCCACGAATCGGAGCAAGCCCTCGAGCGCCTTCAGGTTATGCGCCGGTCCGAAGTGGTCGACGAAGGGCAGCGCGGCGCGCATTCCAGCCGCTTCGGGACGGTAGCGCGAATCTCCAAGTAGCGGATTCAACCAGATAATTTTGCCCGCTCGCGCCCGCAGTTCGCGCATAGCACCCTCCAGCAGATCGGAGTCGCCGTGGTCCAGGCCGTCGCTCACGCAAATCACGGTGGTGTTCCTGTCTATCAACGTTTCCTTATATAGATTTACGAATTCGGCGAGACAGCCGCCGATGCGCGTGCCGCCCGACCAGTCCGGAACGCCCGCGGCGAGCCGCGACAGGCTTTGGGGAATGCCGGCCGGGGCGATCATGCGGGTAGCGCGAACCAGCGTGGTGTTGAAGGCGAATATCTCGACGCGCTTCATGACGCGGCGCAGCGCGAACGCAAAGGCGAGCAATACTCGTGTATACGCATCCATGGAGCCGCTGGTGTCGTACAGGATCACCAGGCTCGCCTGGTCGAGCGGGCGGGCGCGGCGCGCAAGCTTCAGGAATTCGCCGTCGCTCGCGAGCGCGCTCCGAAAGCTGCGGCGGAGGTCGACTGTGCCCCGGGTGAGCGTCGGAACCCGGCGCCGGCTCCTTCGCGTGGCGAGCTTCAGCGCGAGCCGGGCGAGCAGCCTCTCCATCGCCGCAAGCTCGCTCTCGGAGAACTGATCGAACGGCTTGCGGCGCAGCACGGCTTCGGGGCTGTAGCCGGGTTGCTCCCCTTGGGGGTCCTCTAATTCATCGGGAAGGGCGATGCGCACGCGCTCGCCGTCCCAGCGCCACCGCGCGGGCTCGCGGCGATCGCGCTGCTGGGCCTCGCGCAGGGCCGGGTGTTCGGGCGCACGGCGCCCGTCCCAGTACTCCTCGAACAGCCGGTCGAATGCTTCCCACGCGTCGCGCGGCAACTTGAAAACAATCCGAAGAGTGCGGTGCACTTCGGCGCGGTCGAGCAGGTCGACCAGCACGAGCGCCGCGGCGGCGTCGACCTCGTCGGTCAGCCCCACACGCACGCCGCAGTCGCGCAGCGCGGCGGCGAACTTCGCCAGCTGCGCGACGATACCGTGCGCGCCGTGTCCCTCTGCGCTCATTCCTGCGCCGTAGCGTAGGCGAGCAGCTCGGCCACCGTCTCTTCCCCGGTCGCCTTGATGTCGTGCTCGTCCTTGAGCAGGCAGCCGAGCGTGGCGCGCACGGTCTCGGCGTCGAGCGCGTCGCAGTGCAATCGCACCAGCGCCTGCGCCCAGTCGAGCGTCTCGGCGACGCCGGGCAGTTTGCGCAACTCCTGAGTGCGCAGCTGCTGCACGAAGCGTGTGAGCGTCCGGGCAAGCTGCTCGTTCACCTCGGGCACCTTGCTGTGCAGGATACGCAACTCCTTCTCGAAGCCGGGGTGCTCGACGTACAGATACAGGCAACGCCGCCGCAGTGCGTCGCCGATCTCGCGGGTGCGGTTCGAGGTGAGCACGACCAGGGGCACGTGCTCGGCGCGTATCGTGCCCAGCTCCGGAATCGTGATCTGGAAATCCGACAGCACTTCGAGGAGAAAAGCCTCGAAGCCTTCGTCGGCGCGGTCGATCTCGTCGATCAGCAGCACCGCCGGCCCTTCGCGGCGCGTGATCGCGCGGAGCAAGGGGCGCTCGAGCAGGTATTCCCGGCCGAAGATCAGATCTTCGAGCTCTCCCGGGTCGCGGGCTTCGCGCTCGGCGATCTTGAGACGCAGGAGCTGACGCTGGTAGTTCCACTCGTAGAGCGCGGTGTTGGTGTCCAGGCCCTCGTAGCATTGCAGCCGGACCAGTTCGGTCGAGAGCATCCGGGCGAGGACCTTCGCGATCTCGGTCTTGCCCACTCCCGCGTCGCCCTCCACGAGAAGCGGCTTTTGCATTTCCTTCGCGAGATAGACGGCGGTCGCGATGGCGGGCTCGGCGATGTAGCCCAGGCGCTCCATTGCCGCCTGCATGGCGCGGATGTCTTCGTTCATGATCCGTGCGCGCTCGCGGCGAAATAGCGCGCCGGCTCGGCCAGAAACTTGGTCCGGCAACCCGCGCAGCAGAAGTAGTATTTGACTCCGTTCACCTCGGCCGTGTGACGTGCGCCGGCGGTCGTCACGCTCATGCCGCATACCGGATCGATCGCCTCGCGCCGCGCTTCCGCCGGCTCCGCAATCCTCGGTGCGTTCGCCGTCTGTCGCCGGCGCCGCTCGACGATCTGCGCCATGATGCTGACGGCGATCTCCTCCGGCGTGCGCGCACCGATGTCCAGGCCGGCGGGCGCGGTGATTCCCTCCAGCGCCTCGCGCGAAACCCCGCGCGCGCGCAAGGCATCGCGAAGCTGCGCGAACCGCTTCCCGCTCGCGATGACGCCGAGGTAGGCGGGCGCGCGCCCGGCGACCGCTTCGATCGCTTCCAGGTCGCGCTCGCCCATGGTGGCGACCAGCACGTGCGCGCCGCGCGGCACCGCATCCGCGGCGATCGACTGCAGCACGCGCTCGGCATCGGGAAAGGAGGCCTTGTCAGCGTCCGGATCCACGACTTCGACACGGTATCCCATCGCGTGGCCGATCCTCGCCAGCACGCGGACTGCGGGAGAGCTTCCGAAGAGAAGCAGCCGGGCAACCGGCAGTACAGGTTCGACGTAAATTTCCACGGTACCTCCGCTGTCGCAGGTCATGGGCAAGGCGAGGACTCCGGCACGCTCGCCCTCGTCCGGTTCGGGCGAGAGGCTGATCAGCCGCGGCTCGCCGTCGGCGATCGAGCGCAGCGCTTCGCGCAGCACGGTCGAGCGCGTGCAACCTCCGCCCACCCAGCCGTGATACTCGCCGTTTTCCGTCACCACCGCGGCGTCCCCGACGCGCGCCGAGCTCGGCGGCTCGCGCCGCACCACGGTGATCAGCGCGAAGCGCTCTTCGCGGGCAGCGAGGTTCGAGGCGAGGGCGAGCAAATCAGGACGCATGCTTGTCGCGCGGTCGGACTCGACCGGTCGCGCCCAAGGCCAAACGGGCATTATGCCAAATCACGCCGGGCATTCTCATGCGGCGACCCGGTAGTTGTTCCGTCCCGCGCCCTTGGCGCCGTAGAGCGCCTCGTCCGCCATTTTCACCAGGCGGTCAGAGTCGGTCTTCTCGCTGCCATCGTAAAAGGCGATTCCAACGCTGGTAGTGACCGACGAGCTGTGCCGCCCGAGCTCGAACGGGGCACGTATGGCAGCCACGATCTTCTCCGCCACCCGGCTGCCGTCGTCCCGTCCGCGAAGGCCTTCGAGTATCACGCCGAACTCGTCCCCGCCAAGCCTCGCCACCGTATCGGTGTTGCGCAGGGAGCTCGCAAGTCGTTGGACGAACGCCTTGATGAGCGCGTCGCCGGCGTCATGCCCCAGGCTGTCGTTGACGACCTTGAACTTGTCAATGTCGATGTACATTACCGCCATGAGCGAGCGGTTGCGACGGGTGCGCGCGATCGCCTGATTCAGGCGATCGTAGAACAGGCCGCGGTTGGGAAAACCCGTCAGCGCGTCATGGGTCGCCTGATGGACGAGCTGCGCATCCTGTTCCTTGCGCGCCGCGATGTCCGCATTGGTTCCGGTCAACCTCAGGGCCCGCCCGCTCCCGTCACGCTCCACGACTTCACCGCGGCTGCGTATCCAGAGCCATTGACCGTCCATCTTGCGCACGCGGTGCTCGATGTCGTACCCGCTGGCTGCGCCACTCAACACGTCCCGCAGATTCCGATCGAGATCGGCGCCGTCCTCCGGATGGACCAGTGCGCGCAATGCCCCGAGCGTGGTGACCGTTGCGCGCGGCTCACCGCCGAGCATCGCCTGCCATTGCTCGCTGAGGTAAATCTCCCCGCTGCGGGTGTCGAAATCCCACAGCACCAGACGCGACGCTTCGAGCGCGAGCTTGAGGCGCTGTTCGCCGATCACCAGCTGGCGCGCGAGCGGAAGGATCCGCGCGCGCAGCAGCAAAAACCCCGCTCCCAGCAGAGCCACGATCGCCGGGATCAGAACCTGGATTTGTTCGCGGATGGGCCTGAAGTATTCGACCGTGCTGATCTTGACGACCATCCCCAGTCCGCCGGTCCCCACGGGCATGTAGGCGGCGAAGATTTTCTTTCCGTCATAGTCCAGGGTATCGACCGTTCCAGTGAGGCCGTCGACGGCGTAACTCATGGGCATGCGCGTTCCGCGAAGGACGCGGGGCGCGAGATGGGGGCTCGGATTGAAGCGCGTGGGCGCGCAGTTCAGCTGCGCGCCGTGGGCCGCGCAGATTTCGATCTCTCCGCTCGCTTCCAGATCGCCCACTTCGACGAGGTACTTTTCCAGACCGAGGACCGGCCGCTCGCTGAGGACGGTGCCCAACTGTCCGGCGTCATTGCGCACCGCGGTTTCGGTACGCAGCACGAAGCCCGCGCTCCACATCAGAGCACGCCGTTGCGGGCCGGCGAGCTCGAATCGAAGCGGGGCGTTTTCGACGAACGCGCCGCTCTTGGCGATCTCGAGGCCGCGCGTGTCCCTGAATGCCACCGCCGAATAACCCTCGTCGCGGAGGAGATCGTCTGCACGGAGGGCGAGTTGGCCGCGCGCCGATCGCGGGTCGCGCGGGAGCAGGCTGTAGGATTGCAGGATGCCCGGGCGCAGCGCGATCGTGGACGCGCTTTCGATGTATTGCTCGATCCGGCTGGAGAACAGGTCGGCCCGGCTTTTCAGCGTCAGCAGGAGGTTCTTCGACAGCGACTGGTCGACGCTCTTCTCGATGATCACGAAGCCGGCGAGCTCGGATACGAACACGATGGTCACGAGGATCAGCGCGCTCGCGAGCATCAGGCGGGCGTCGTCGGACTTGAAAAAGAGCGGCCGGTTCCATGCGGCTTTGTTCCACACCGACCAAAGCGCGACGCTGGCCAGGATAAATCCAAACCCGGTCAGCAGCGCGACATGCTCGAAGAGGGTGACGTCGAACATCTCGTCCAGATCGAGCACGTGGCCGAGCAAGGCGACTGCGCCGACAAATCCCGCGGCGAGTGCAAGGCTGCGGAGCAACAACACGAGCGCGGGGCGCAGATCGAGGCGCATCAGGATCAGGGTCGCGCCGATGCACAGGAACCCGACGCTGGTCATCAGGGCCATGCGTCCGGGATTCGGATTGTCGCTTGGGTACCACCCGTGGAGTTCCGGTGCGTCCAGGGCCGGACCGACGCCGAACGCGTGCCGGAGGAGCACTGTGCCCGCGATCAACAGCAAAGCACCGCCGAGCAGGAACCCGGCCATCCGGCGCGGCCTGGGCGCAAGGTGCTCGCATAGCAGCGCGAGCGCGATCAAGCCGAAGCACAACGCGGTGTTGAAGACCAAGAGATCGCCCGGGAACATTCCGACGATGGCCCGGACGCGCAGCAGCCAACCCGCCATCATGACGACGGCGAAGATCAGGATGACTGCGCCGACCAGCGTCGCCGGATCGAGAACCCGGGCGGCAAGCGACACTGTCACGGCCCGCCGCGAAGCGAGAGAAGGGGTCATGGAGAGCGATTTCACGGTTACGCCCGGTCGATTGTATGCCATGAAGTGCACGACTGTTATGTTTCGCGCCGGGGAGTACGAGGGTCGCCTCCGGATCACGCGAGGCGACCGGCGAAGCGCCGATACTGGTAGGATACCGGCGACGATTTGTCGCACCAAAAATCCACTGGAGGAACCATGACTCTGCCACGCAGGTTTCTGCTCGCGGCGCTCGCCTGCGCCGTATTCCTGCCGTTGAACGAAGCGCTCGCGCAGAGCGAAAACCTGCGCGTGGGTTTCCTCACCGTGCGCACCGGGCCGCTCGCGGCGGGCGGGCGACAAATGGAAGAAGGCATCAACCTGCTTCTCAAGGAGAGCAACTACGCGTTCGCCGGGCGCAAAGTCGACATCATCTTCGCCGACACGGCCGGGCAGCCCGCTCTCGCGAAAACGAAAACGCAGGAGTTGATCGAGCGGGAGAAGGTCCACGTGATCATCGGGCCGCTCGCCACCTTCGAAGCGCTCGCGATCGACGACTACATACTGCAGTCGAAGGTTCCGCTCATCACGCCGACTTCGGCGGCGCAGATGGACCTGGCGCAGCAGAAGAAAAGCGACTACGTGATCCACGTGTACGGCACGGCCGCGCAGCCGATGCATGTCCTCGGCCAGTACGCGGCGAAGAAGCTCGGCTTGAAGCGCGTCGCGACGATCGCCGACGATTTCACCTACGGCCACGAGGGGACCGCGGGCTTCCACCATGTCTTCGAGGACAACGGTGGAAAAATCGTGCAGAAGCTCTGGCCGCCGCTCAACGTGGCGGACTACGGCTCCTACGTCGGCCAGATCAAGAACACCGTCGACGGCGTCTACGCCGGTTTCGCCGGCAGCAACCCGCTGCGCTTTTTGCGCACCTACCGGGAGTACGGTCTCAAGATGCCGGTGTTCGGCAATCCCACGCTGGTGGACGAGGGCATCCTCAAGAACATGGGCGACGAGGCGCTCGGCGTGTACTCGGCGAGCTGGTACACGGTCGACCGCGACACGCCGGACAACAAGCGTTTCGTCCAGGCGATCCGGAATGAATACAAAGTCACGCCGGGCTTCTACACCGCGGGCACCTATACCGCCGGGCTGTGGCTCCAGGAAGCCATGAAAGCGATCAAGGGCCGCTTCGAGGACAAGGCCGCATTTGTGAAGGCGCTGCACAACGTGAGGTTGAACCACGGCCCGATGGGCCCAATCCGCCTGGACGAGTACGGCAAGCCGATCCTCAATATTTACGTGCGCAAGGTCGAGCGCAAGGACGGACAGCTCGTCAACACGACGATCGACACCGTGAAAGACGTCAGCCAGTTTTTCACCTACGACCCGAAGCAGTTCCTCGCCGGCCCGCTCTACGGGCGCGACGTACCGCCGGCGAAGAACCTGGAATAGACGTTCAGGACGTTCAGGCGCGCGCCAGCACGACGACGCCGGCGACCGTCAGCGCGACCCCGAGCAGCACGCGCGGACCGAACTTCTCGTCGCGCAGGAACATCGCGCTTAAGGCGAGCGTCACCATCGGGTAGGTCGCGACCAGCGGCGAGACCACGCTCACCTGCCCGCGGTTGAGCGCCGCGTACATCGCCAGCATTCCGAGGCCGTTGCAGATTCCGACGGCGATGAACCAGAGGATGCCGCGCCGGCCGAGCGGTGCGTCCGTGCGCGAAACAAATACGCGGTTCGCGGCGAAGATCGTCGCGCACGACACGGTGTAGCCGACCAGCACCGCGACAAAAGGATCGGGCCACAGCGCCAAGCCTCCTTTCACCGCCGCTTGCGCACCGCCGCGGATCGCCGCGCCGGCGAGAGGCAGCAGGATCACCCAGGCGGCCCAACTGCGCGGCCGGTCCGCGCCGCGCATGGTGAGCGCGACGACCCCGAGCACGATCGCCCCGGTTCCCGCCACCGCGACAGGCGAGAGGGGCTCGTCGAGAAAAAGGATCGCGCCCAGCACGGCGAACAGCGGAGTCGTGCTCGAGATCGTTCCGGCAACCGTCGGCCCGGTCATGCGGTTCGAAGCGAAATTGAGAAAGGTCACCAGCGCGGGGAAAATCAGCCCGACGACCGCGAAGATTGCGAGCGCCGTCGCGTTCCAACCTTCCCCACGAAAGAGGAAAGCGGCAAGCAGCCAGAAAAAGAGCGTCGTCGTGGGGATACTGACGAGTGCCCCGCGTGCCGGATCCAGGTAGCGAAGACCGACGTTCGCAAGAACGACCGCGGTGCCGAGAAACGCGGAAGACACCAGCGCGAGCGCTGTGCTGCTTTCCATCGCTCAGGACTCGAAGCGCCACTGCTTCCAGGCGGCGAGCACGGGGAAGTAGAGCCCGAGCATCGCCTCCCCGGGTGCCAGCGCACGCGCGTACGCCTCGAGCTGTGCGCGGTAGCGCCCCTGCTCGCGGTCGAGGAAAGCTTCGCGGTCCGCACCCTCGTGGCGGCTGGTCTTGTAATCAACGATCCACCGCACATCCTCCGCCGTGCGGAACATGCGATCCACGATGTAGGTGTTCATCCCGGCAGCGCCTGTTACGCGGATGCGATGCTCGCTGCGTGCTTCGGGATGCGGACCGAGAACCCAGCGACCGCGCTCGTCCGAGATCGCGTTCTTCAGGGCAACGCTGACCTGCTCGGTGGAAGCCTTCAGGTAACGCGGCGGAACGCCACGCCGCTCGAGTTCCTTTGCAAAGCGGCTCCTCAGCGCGTCGGTGCGCGCGGCGTCCCACGTGCGCAACTCATCATCGGCGATGCGCTGCAGCCAGCGATGCACGATCGTTCCGACATGACGCGCCGTTTCTCCGGCCCATGAGAACTCGATCTCCTCTTCCTGCCGTCCCTCGTCCGGCGCCGTCCACTTCACCGAAGCAGGCGCCTTCGGAAAAGCGAAGCCGGCCGGAAGGCGATGCAGCACATCATGGATCGGCATGCGCTCAGGCTCGGCGATGGCATCGGCGGGCGCTTCGCCGAAATGCTCGCGCGCTTGCCACCAGATCTTCGCGAGGAGCGAGCGCCGCGAGGGTTCCTTGGGCCTGAGGTCTTCGTCGGCCTTCGCGCAGGCGAGGAGGTGCAGGCGCTGCCTGGCGCGGGTGGCGGCAACATAGAAGAGCCGGCCGGATTCGATGTCGTCGGCGTCCTTGTCGAGCTCCCTTACATATTGGTAGGTCGGGTCCTCGCCGGCGCCGGTCTCGTCGATCGGCGCGAGGAGCAGGCCTGAGGGAAGGAGCGACTTCCAGACGAGGAGCGGCTTCGGGCCGGAGCGAGGCAGGCGGTCGAGGCCGGGGACGATCACGGTGTCGAACTCGAGGCCCTTGGCGCGGTGGATGGTCATGATCTCGACCGCGTCCTTCGGTGCCTGGACGTCCGGCTGGGCGTAGAGGCGGCGGTCGATCTTGTCCTCGAGCGCGGCGAGATCGACCTCGCCCGCCTCTTCCAGGCGCTCGAGCTCGTCGAGGAAGATCTCGGCGTCCTCGAGGTCGGTCTCGCTCTCGACGCACGCGGGGCCGCCGAGCGCGAGCCACGCGCCCTCGACGCGCTCGCGCAGGGAGCCGCGCAGGCGGTTCTTCCACAACGGCGCGAGGACCGAGCGGACGCGGTCGACGCGAGCCTGGCCGTCGGCGGAGAGGTGGACGACGTCGTTCAGCAGGTCGGAGATGAGGAACCCGACGCTCGTGAACTCGGTGCCGCCCTTGTCGGACGGGCCGACGGAGAGCGCGAGGAGATCGGCGAGGGTGAGGCCGCACCAGGGAGCGCGCAGGCACGCGAGCCAGGCGATGCGGTCGCCGAGGTGCAGGAGCGCGCGCGTCAGCGCGTAGAGGTCCTGCACGACCTGCTTCTCGCCGAGCTGCTCGATGTCGAGCGCCTTGAAGCGCACGCCCGCCTCCTTGAGCGCCGGGACGATCTCGTCGAGGTGGGCGCGGTTGCGGACGAGGATCGCTTTCGAGCCGGGAGAGGACTGGACGATGGAAACGACTCTCTGCGCCTCTTCTTCGCGGTCGTAACCGCAGTGCCAGCTCATCGCGGCGCGGGGAAGCGCGGGCTCGTGCGGCGACGCGGGAAGGTACGGCACGGCGCCCGAGGTCTGGTCTTCCTGCGCGGGCAGCACGCGCGGGAACGATTCGTTGAACCACTTCACGAGGCCTTCCTGCGAGCGGCGGTTGGTGCTGAGCTCGATCGGCTCGAGCTTCACCGACCCGAGCCCGGAGTGCTTGGCCTGCAAGAAGAGCGACACTTCGGCTTCGCGGAAGCGGTAGATCGACTGCA
>DATHHS010000043.1:0-9301 GCA_035317085.1 Burkholderiales bacterium | reverse complement strand
GCGTATCGATCCGCAGGTAGAGCTTCGCGTCCGCCTTGATCGACTGGATTTTCTTCAGTTCCTCGGTCGAGTCGATCACGTACCACTGGACGCCCTTCGAGGCGGCATAGGCGACTTGGTCGCGCGATTTGACCGGATTGGAGTAGAAGATCTCGGCGCCGGGAACGCCCAGCCCGAGCAGGAGGTCCAGCTCGGCGACGGAAGCGATCTCGAATCCGGCGCCTTCCTCGAGCATGACCTTGAGCAGGCGGGGATCCGGATTGGCCTTGACCGCGTAGTGAGGCCGCACGCGCGGCATCGCTGCCGTAAAGCGACGAGCCTTCTCGCGGACGATGGCGGAATCGATCAGAAGGAACGGCTTCTCGTAGCCGTCTTTGACTGCCGCCCGGACTGTTTCGAAGTCCAGGCTCGACTCGGGGTGCGAGTCGAAGAGGTGAGTTGCTTCGAATGCCTGCTGTCGGATGGATCGGATGGTTTTTTTAGCTACACCGGCACGCATCTGCATCGTTTGGGCCTCCCAGGAGGAACCTAGGTTACGGGAATGTCGAGTGCAAAAAAGTCCTGCGAGCCGTGGTTCTCTCTCTTGCTTGTCATGATGACCTCCTTTGCGGGTGGTTTGCAGTTCAAAATCCGATCTCCAAAAGCATCGGGCCCGGGTTTGACCGTCCGCTTTGCAGACAACCGAACCGGAGCCCGTATGCGCCCGATTATAGGGACTGCGTTTCCGAAATCAAGCGGAATTTTCGGCATTTCGCACGCCTCCCGCGCGCCAGCGGCTCGCTTCGCCACCACGAGGCACCACAACGTATGGTAGGCCGGGTAAAACTGAAACGCAATAGGGAGTAGAGCTCTCGCCCGTGCTGCTCAGATCTTGGGGAGCGTCACACCCTTTTGTCCCTGGTACTTCCCGCCGCGGTCCTTGTAGGAAGTCTCGCAGACCTCGTCGGACTCGATGAAGATGACCTGGGCCACGCCCTCGTTGGCGTAGATCTTGGCCGGCAGCGGCGTGGTATTGGAGAACTCCAGCGTCACGTGCCCCTCCCACTCGGGCTCGAGGGGCGTCACATTGACGATGATTCCGCAGCGGGCGTAGGTCGATTTTCCGAGACAGATGGTGAGCACGTTCCGGGGGATGCGGAAGAACTCGACGGTTCGCGCCAGGGCGAAGGAGTTGGGGGGGATAATGCAGAAATCGCCTTTGAAATCCACGAAGGATTTGTCGTCGAAATTCTTGGGATCGACGATGGTCGAGTTGAGATTGGTGAAGAGCTTGAATTCACTCGAGCAGCGGATGTCGTAGCCGTAGCTCGACGTGCCGTACGAAACGATGCGCTTGCCCTTGACCTCTTTCACCTGCCCCGGCTCGAACGGCTCGATCATGCGGTGCTCGGCTGCCATTCGGCGGATCCATTTGTCAGACTTGATGGTCATTCGGGGTGAGCCAGTTCAGGTGTTCTTGGACACGACGATGTTCGGAAACTTCGAAGTCATGTCCCTGGCGGACTCCGCGATCTTGACCGCGAGCCTGCGACCGATCGCCCGGTAGATCTCCGCGGCGCGGCCATCCGGATCGGCCACCACGGTCGGCTTACCCGAGTCCGCCTGCTCGCGGATCGCAATGTCGAGCGGCAAGGCCCCGAGCAGCTCGGTACCGTACTCCTTGCACATGCGTTCCGCCCCGCCCTGGCCGAAAATGTGCTCCTCGTGCCCGCATTGGGAGCAGATGTGGGTGCTCATGTTCTCCACCACTCCGAGGATGGGGATGCCCACCTTCTCGAACATCTTGAGGCCTTTGCGGGCATCGATGAGCGCGATGTCTTGCGGGGTGGTCACAATGACAACCCCGGTGACCGGCACTTTCTGCGCGAGCGTGAGCTGGATGTCTCCGGTGCCGGGCGGCATGTCGACGACGAGGTAATCGACATCCCTCCAGCGGGTATCCTTTACGAGCTGCTCTAGGGCCTGCGTCACCATCGGTCCGCGCCAGACCATCGGGGTGTCGACGTCGATGAGGAAGCCGATCGAGATCGCCTGGATGCCATGGCCCATCATCGGCTCGAGCGTCTTCCCGTCCTTGGACTCGGGCCTTCCGCTGATGCCGAGCATCATCGGTTGCGACGGTCCGTAGATGTCGGCGTCGAGAATGCCGACGCTCGCTCCTTCGGCCGCAAGCGCCAGGGCCAGGTTGACCGCCGTGGTCGATTTGCCCACGCCGCCTTTCCCCGAGGCTACTGCGACGATGTTCTTCACTCCGGGAATGAGCTTGACCCCGCGCTGCACCGAGTGCGAAACGATCTTGCTCACCACGCTAACGTTGACCGAGCTCACCCCCGGGAGGCCGCGCAGCTTTCCCGCGACGAGCTTGCGGATCGGATCGAGTTGCGTTTTCCCCGGGTAACCCAACTCGATCTCGACGGACACGTTGCCGCCTTCAACGCTGATGTTTCTCGCCGACTTGGTGACGAAAAAATCCTTGCCGGTATTCGGGTCAAGGAGTTCCTTGAGGGCGCTGTGAATTTGTTCCTGAGTGACTGGCATGGCGGTTCACGCGAATCGATCGCGTGGAAAGGCTACCGGAGTGGCAATGGGTTGATATTCTAGCAACTTTCCGGTACCGGCCGAGCCCCACCGCGGTAGAATGGGCGCTCGGGAGGACACTCACCGCACACGTGCGGAGGGCCGGGCAGGAAGACTGCGGCGGACAAAGATGGCCGAGCATACCAATCGAACATTCATCTGCAGCGTGTTGTTCCTCGACATCGTCGACTATTCGCTGCGCTCGGTCGCCGAGCAGATCGCGCTGAAGGAACGCTTCAACGCCGTTCTGACCGAAGCGATCACGGGTGTCCCCACCGACGACCGCATCATCCTCGACACCGGAGACGGGGCAGCCGTGAGCTTTCTCGGAGATCCCGAGGATCCCCTGTTCGCAGGCATGAGCCTGCGCGACTCCGTTGCGAACCAGGAAGTGGGCAACGGTCCGCGACTGCAAATCCGCGTCGGCATCAATCTCGGGCTGGTAAAGCTCGTCAAGGACATCAACGGCCAGCCCAACATCATCGGCGACGGAATCAACGTTGCACAGCGCGTGATGAGCTTCGCCGAGCCCGGGCAGATCCTTGTTTCGAGCTCCTACTACGACCAGATGGCACGCCTGTCGGAAGACTACGCCAATCTGTTCGAGTACGAGGGGGCAAAGACCGACAAGCACGTGCGCGAGCACAAGGTCTACAGGATCAGCTCGGCGCCGAGCAATTTGAAGCGCACCGTCCCTCTACCCACGCCGAAGCCGGCCATGCGCCTCCCGAGCCTGCGTATCCCGAAGTTTCCGAGGCTGAGTGCGCGACGCCTGTCGGGGGCGCTCTCAGTCAATCCCAAGCTTCTGGTCGCGGCACCGCTTGCCTTCACGCTGATCGTCGGCACCGGCGTGATTGCGCGCGGTCACCGGAACCCCGGAAGCGAAGCGAAAACGGCCGAGTCCCTGACCGTAGCGGCCAAGCTCGAACCGCCGCTGGTCAAGCTTGGGGCCGGGGAATCCGCGCCGCCGCCTCAGGCGCAGGAGCAGAAGGCCCCCAAAGCGGAGGAGGAGGCGCGGACAAAGGAGTCCAGGAACTCTCGCAGGCCGAGGTAGCCGGCCGCAGCTCCAAAAGGCGGCGCACCCACCGTGACGGCAAGGGCGAACGAGGCTGAGGCACCCAAGGAAGTCGCGGCACCGCCGAGGCCGAGGGAAACGGAGGTCATCGCAACAGCCCCCGCGCGTGAGACCACCCTCAATATCGTTGCCTTGCCCTGGGCCGAGGTTTTCGTGGACGGGGCGAGACTGGGGGTCAGTCCTCCGCTACGATCGATCCCTCTCAGGCCCGGCAGGCATCGGGTAGAGTTGCGCAATACGTCATTTCCTGCGCACGTCCAGACGGTCGAGCTGAAGCCGGGAACAGAGATCAGCATCACGCACCGATTCCGCCGCTAAAGAGGGGTTATGGCCGTTTACCGCAGGCTCGCGTTTTTGTTCGTTTGCTTGGTGATGTCCGGATGCGGGACATTCTCGAGCAAGGGCGACACGGAACTTGAATTCGGGATAAGAGCCTACGAAGACGGCGAGTATCCCTACGCGGCGAGATTGCTGCAGGCCAGCCTCGACGCCGGCGTGCGCGGCACATCCAATCGCGTGAGGGCTCACAAATATCTTGCCTTTATCCATTGCGCGTCCAGCCGGATGCAGCAGTGCCGCGACGAATTCAGGAAGGCGCTGGAGATCGACTCGTCTTTCGAGCTCCGGGACGACGAGGCCGGACACCCGATCTGGGGTCCTGTATTCCGCAGCGTGAAACCCAGGAAATAGCCGGACGATGACCGAACCCTGGCTGCTGGGCCGCTATGAGATCGTCGCCGAACTGGGCAAGGGGGCGATGGGGGTGGTGTACCGCGCGAACGACCCCATGCTCAACCGTGTCCTCGCCATCAAGACCATCAACACGGAGGAGGCCGGGCACGAGGGCATGGCGGAGTACGAGGCGCGCTTCTACACCGAAGCCAAGGCGGCGGGCGGCCTCAACCATCCGAACATCATCATCATCTATGACATCGGCAAGAGCGGGCACCTGGTGTACATGGCGATGGAATACATCGAGGGCCGCGAACTGCGCGAGATGCTCGGCCCGGGGCAATTCCTGCCGGTCGTGCAGGCGGTAGACATCGCCGCCCAGGTCGCGGAGGGTCTCGCCTACGCGCACCAGCACCACGTCGTACACCGGGACATCAAGCCCGCGAATATCATGATCACGCCCGAAGGTCGCGCGAAAATCGCCGACTTCGGCATCGCCCGGATGCGCTCAGCCGAGACGCGCACCCAGACCGGCGTCATCCTCGGCTCGCCCAAATACATTTCCCCGGAGCAGGTCGTGGGAAAGCGCGCCGATCATCGCTCGGACATCTTTTCCCTCGGCGTCATCCTCTACGAGTGCCTGACCGGGGCCACCCCCTTCAACGGAGAGGGTCTGAGCGCCCTGATGTATCAGATCACCAACCACGATCCCGCGCCGCCGAGCTCCACCAATCCGCAGGTGCCGGTGATGCTCGACTACATTATCGCCAAAGTGCTCGCCAAGGCTCCGGAGGCGCGCTACCAGAGCGCCGCCGATTTTGCGAACGACCTGCGCGAATGCAGAATGCAGATGGAAACCGGTCAGCCGGGCGCAGGCAACCCATCCTTGGTGACGCGGCCGATCCCGGTGGCCCCCCAGAGCGCGGCCGCCCCGAGCCCACCCGCCGGGACGCCCGGCGAGGGGCTGGACGAGGAAGTCGCGCAACCTCCCTCGCCGACCAAAGGCATTTCGCGCGCGTTCGATTCCCAGGAAGCGACGCAGCGCCTGATGCGCCAGATCGGCGCGGACGGCACGATGGAGTTCGTCTCGACGAAATCCTCCATTTCCGCGACTTCCTTCTCCCGCAACCGGGCGCTCCAGCCGGGGGAGTATCCGTGGGGACAGCGCGAGAACACGATCTTCATCGCCACGGTCGCCCTTGCGCTGGTCATCGCCACGTTTATCGTCCTGCTGTAAGCGCAGTGCTGCGCCAGAGACCGGCGCGAGGCGGTAAAATGATGGCTTTTTGAAAGTCAGCATGTCGCGCCGGCTGTTCATTACCACGGCACTTCCCTACGCCAACGGCGCGTTTCACATCGGCCACATCATGGAGTACATCCAGGCTGACATCTGGGTGAGGTTCCAGCGCATGCAGGGGCACGAAGTGCATTTCATCGGCGCCGACGACGCCCACGGCGCGCCGATCATGCTCGCGGCGGAAAAGGCCGGGAAGTCGCCGGAGCAATTCATCGGGGAAATCGCCAAGGGGCGCAAGCAATACCTCGACGGTTTCCACATCGAGTACGACAACTGGCACTCCACGCATTCCGCCGAGAACACGGCGCTGTCGCAGGATGTTTTTCGCAGGCTGAAAAAAGCCGGGCTGATCTACTCCAAGCCGGTCGAGCAGTTCTACGATCCTGTGAAGGGCATGTTCCTCGCCGACCGCTACATCAAGGGCGAGTGCCCGGTCTGCGGCGCCAAGGACCAGTACGGCGACGCTTGCGAGAACTGCAGCTCGGTCTACCCGGCAACCGACCTGAAGAACCCCTACTCCACGCTTTCGGGCGCCAAGCCGGTGCTCAAGTCCTCCGACCATTTCTTTTTCAAACTATCCGAAAAGAAGTGCGTCGATTTCCTGCGCGAATGGTTGGAAGTGCCGGGCCGACTGCAGTCGCAGGTATTGAACAAGGCTTGGGAATGGCTGGACGGCGAAGGCGACAAGGCGCTGGGCGACTGGGACATCTCGCGCGATCCGCCCTATTTCGGTATTCGCGTGCCGGACATCGCCGAGGAGAAATACCTCTACGTCTGGCTGGACGCACCTATCGGCTACTTCGCCAGCCTCAAGAACTACTGTGTTAGAAAAAAACTCGACTTTGACGCGATAGTAAAACCAGGCAGCGACGTGGAGATGATCCATTTCATCGGCAAAGACATCATCTACTTCCACACCTTGTTCTGGCCAGCAATGCTTGAGTTCGCCGGCTACAAGACACCCGACCACGTCTATGTGCACGGCTTCATCGGCGTCTCGGGCGAAAAAATGTCCAAGTCGCGCGGCACCGGCATAGACCCGCTGCGCTACCTAGAGATCGGAATGAATCCGGAGTGGCTGCGGTATTACATAGCAGCGAAGCTCAATGCGAACGTCGAGGACATCGATTTCAATCCTGATGACTTCATCGCGCGAATCAACAGCGATCTCATCGGTAAGTACATCAATATCGCGAGTCGGGCTGCAACCTTGATCACAAAGCACTTCGATGGAAAACTGAAGTACATCGGAGACACAAAGCCGCTGGTCGAAGGAGCGCGCGCTTCAGCTTTTCTTGGACGCGAAAGCTACGAATCGCGCGAATTTGGCAAAGCGGTACGCGATGCAATGGCGGTTGCCGATCGCATCAATCGGGAATTTGATGCTCGTCAACCCTGGGTTCTCGCTAAGGACCCGTCCAAACACGATGAACTACATGACGTGTGTTCGCGAGCGCTGCATGGCTTCAAGTTGTTGTCGGTGCTACTTGCGCCCGTTCTACCGCATTTGGCACACCGCGTCGCAAAGGAACTGTTCGGGCTTGACCGGCCTTTCTCGTGGTCTGATGCTGAGCCACTGCCAAACAAAATCGGACCGTATAAACACCTCATGACTCGAGTCGAAGAAAAACAACTCGACGCGCTGTTCGAACCGAAGGAAACTGCGATGACCGCGCCCTCACCCCAGCCCTCTCCCGCAGCAGCGGGAGAGGGGGTTATATCCATCGACGACTTCAACAAGATCGATCTTCGCGTCGCGAAAATCGTCAAAGCCGAGCACATCGAAGGCGCGGACAAGCTGCTGAAGCTCACGCTCGATATCGGCACCGGTACGCGCACCGTGTTCGCCGGCATCAAGTCGGCCTATGATCCGGCGAAGCTTGAGGGTCGGTTGACGGTGATGGTGGCGAATCTCGCGCCGCGCAAGATGAAGTTCGGCGTGTCCGAAGGCATGGTGCTTGCCGCTTCCGGAGACGGGCCGGGTCTGTTTATTCTTTCACCCGACAGCGGCGCGCAGGCCGGGATGAAGGTGAAGTAGAAAATGGCTGCGTCGCCGCTCGCAGGCTCGCTCCTCGTCGGGATGGTCTGGCTTTTCGTGGCAGTGGCAGGACTGCTTCCGGCGCGGAACGCGGACTTCGCGCGGCGGGTCGCCTTCCCTCTGGGCGCGGCGGCCGGCATCGCGCTCGCGGCCTTCGGCCTGCAGGCGGTGTGGCTTCCGGCGCAGTCCATGACGCTGCCGCTCGGGCTGCCCGGCCTGCCTTTCCATCTGCGCATCGACCCGCTCGCGGGATTTTTCCTGATGCTGCTCGGCTCGGTGTCGGCGGGAATCTCCGTGTACGCCGCGGGATATTTTCGCGAAGAACCCTCGGGGCGCCTCGCTCTGATCACCTTCCAGTACCACGTGTTTCTCTCGAGCATGGCCTTCGTGCTGCTCGCCGACGACGCCTACATGTTCATGGTGGCCTGGGAAACGATGGCCTTGTCATCCTATTTTCTGGTCATCACCGACCACCGGCAGCCGGCGATCCGCAGCGCCGGCTTTCTCTATCTGCTGATCGCGCACCTGGGAGCGCTCGCGATCCTCCTGTGCTTCGGCGTGCTGCACGGCGGACGCGGCGACTACAGCTTCGAGGCGCTGCGCGCCGCCCACCTGGAGCCGGGGTGGGCGACGGCAGCCTTTCTGCTCGCGTTTTTCGGATTCGGCGCCAAGGCGGGGATGATCCCGCTTCATGCCTGGCTGCCCGAAGCGCACCCGGCCGCGCCTTCGCCCGTCTCGGCACTGATGAGCGGAGTCATGATCAAGACCGCCATCTACGGCATGGTGCGGGTGATCTTCGATTTGATCGGAAACGTGCGCTGGGAATGGGGCATGGTGGTGCTCGCGGTGGGCGCGGGCACCACGCTCTTCGGCGTGCTCTTCGCCCTCATGCAGCACGATCTGAAACGCCTGCTCGCCTACCACTCCGTCGAGAACATCGGCATCATCCTGCTCGGCCTGGGCATGTCCATGGTGTTCATCGGCTTCGGCCATCCGGCGGCGGGAGCGCTCGGCCTCATCGCCGGCCTGTACCACACGCTCAACCACGCCGTGTTCAAGGGACTTCTCTTCCTCGGCGCGGGGTCCATCCTGCACTCGACGGGTCTGCGCAACCTGAACGACATGGGCGGTCTGATCCACAGCATGCCGAAGACCGCGTTCTATTTCCTCATCGGTGCACTTGCCATCTCGGCGCTGCCGCCCTTGAACGGATTCGTCTCGGAATGGCTCACCTTCCAGACCGCCCTGCAAGCGACCATCCTTCAGCACGGCGTGGTGCGCAGCCTGCTGCCGCTTTTCGCGGCGACGCTCGCGCTCGCGGGCGCGCTCACCGCGATGTGCTTCGTCAAGGTCTACGGCATCGCCTTTCTCGGCCGGCCGCGCGAGCCCGCCCATCACTCGCCTCTGCCCCACGCGGGCGACGCGGGCCAGATGGAACGCTACGGCATGGCCTGGCTCGCCGCCGGCTGCTTCGTGCTCGGGCTGTTCCCGACTTCCTTTCTACTGATCCTGAACCGGGTCGGCGTTTCGCTGACCGGGCAGGGCCTGTCCGAACAGGCGCTCGCCGGTTCGGGCTGGCTGTGGCTCGTGCCCACGGCGCCGGAGCGGGCGAGCTACTCGCCTCTCATCTTCCTGGTGATGA
>DATHHS010000042.1:0-2876 GCA_035317085.1 Burkholderiales bacterium | reverse complement strand
CCGTAGTGCCCGCGCACGGCCCAGCTCATGACGAGGTCGAGCATCGTCATGACCACGCCGCCGTGCGTCGCGCCCCAGCTGTTCAGGAGCTCCGGGCGCTTTTGCAGCGACACGACCGCGTGTTCCTTGGTCATCTCGACGAGTTGAACGCCGAGGTGCTCGGTGAATGGGATCTTGATGCCGGGAGGAAATGAACTCACCAGTGTCCTTCAGGCGACGCTTGCGCCGCCGTCGACGGCGATTATTTGCCCGCTGATATGACGCGAAGCATCCGAGGCAAGCAGTGCCACGACCCCTTTCAGGTCCTCCCCGTCGCCCAGCCGTTTCAGGGGCGTGTGCGCGACGATCTTCTCTCCGAGCCGCTCGAGCGCGGTCTTCGTCATCTTCGAAGGAAAGAATCCCGGCGCGATCGCGTTCACCGTGATGCCGTACTCGCCCCATTCCGCGGCGAGCGCGCGCGTGAAATTCACGACCCCCCCTTTCGTCGTGTTGTATGCGAGCGTCTTCAGCATGCCCACGGGATTGCCGCGCAGCCCCGCGATCGACGCGACGTTGACGATTCTGCCATAGCGGTTGGGGATCATCGAGCGCTTTCCCACCGCCTGGGTCACGAGAAAGGTTCCGGTGAGATTGAGGTTCACGAGCTTCTGCCAGGCTTCCAGCGGATGATCTTCGGCGGGGGCGCCCCAGCTGGCGCCGGCGTTGTTGACGAGGATGTCCACTTTTCCGTGATGATCGAGCAGCTTCGATACCATGGGCTCGATCGCTTTCGGGTCCGACAGGTCGCAGGGGAGGGAGAGCGCCTCGATTTGCTGGCGGGCGAGGTGTTCGCGCGCTTCTTCGAGCTCGTCGGGTTTTCTCGCCGTGATCGCGAGCTTCGCGCCCATCTCGCCGAGGGCCTCGGCGATCTGCAGCCCGAGGCCGCGCGAGCCTCCGGTGACGAGCGCGATTTTGCCGGTGAGATCGAGGAGTTTTTTTACGCTCATTTCAGTTGAACGTCTTGCCTTCGGCGGCGAGTTTCGCAAGCAGCGGCGTCGCCTGCCAGCATTCGCCATGATAGCCCTTGCCGTATTTCTGCATTGCCGCGACGGCGTTTTTCAGGCCCACCGCGTCGGCGTAGAACATCGGTCCGCCGCGGTAGCGCGGAAAGCCGTAGCCGGTGAGGTACACCATATCGATGTCCACCGCGCGCAGGGCGATGCCTTCCTCGAGGATGCGCGCGCCTTCGTTGGCTAGGGCGAAGATGCAGCGTTCGACGATTTCCTCGTCCTTCAGGGTGCGGGGCCGGAGGCCGGCTTTGCCGCGGTAGTTCTCGATCAGTTTTTCCACCACCGGGTCGGGAACCGGCGTGCGGCTGTCGCTTTCGTATTTGTAGAATCCGGCGCCGGTCTTCTGGCCGAAGCGGCCGAGCTCGCAAATGAGGTCGGGAATTTTCGAGTAGGCGAATTCCGGATGTTCGAGGGTGCGGCGCCGGCGTATGTGCCAGCCGATGTCGTTGCCCGCGAGGTCGGACATCGCGAACGGTCCCATCGCCATGCCCCAGTCCTGCAGCGCCTTGTCCACGCCTTCAGGCGACGCGCCTTCGTCGAGCATGAAAAAGGCCTGCTGCAGGTAGCGCTCGACCATGCGGTTGCCGATGAAGCCGTCGCACACCCCGGACACGACTCCGATCTTGCCCAGGGTTTTCGCGAGCTTCATGACGGTGGCGAGCACCTCGTTCGAGGTCTTCGCGCCGCGCACCACTTCGAGCAGGCGCATCACGTTTGCCGGCGAGAAGAAATGCATGCCGATCACCGCTTCCGGGCGCGAGATCGATGCGCCGATCGCGTCGACGTCGAGCGTCGAGGTATTGGTGGCGAGGACTGCGCCTTTCTTCATGGCGCGGTCGAGCCTGGCGAACACTTCTTTCTTCACCTGCATGTCCTCGAACACCGCCTCGATCGCGAGGTCCGAGTCGCCGAGATCTTCGTAAGCGAGCGTCGGGGAAATGCGCGCGAGGCGCTTGTCCATCTCCGCCTGCGCGAGCCGCCCTCGCGCGACCGCGCTCGCGTAGTTCTTGCGGATTGTCGCGAGTCCCTTGTCGAGCGCTTCCCGTTTCATCTCGAGGAGTTTCACCGGGACGCCGGCGTTGGCGAAGACCATGGCGATGCCCCCGCCCATGGTGCCCGCCCCGACCACAGCGGCGCTGCGGATCTCGATCGTCCGGGTGTCCTCCGGCACGCCGGGGATCTTCGCTACCGCCCGCTCGCCGAAAAATGCGTGGCGCAGCGCTTTCGATTCGGTGCCGACGATGAGCTCCTCGAAGCAGCGGCGTTCGAATTTCACTCCTTCCTCGAAGGAGGGCAGCTTCACCGCCGCCTCGACCGCGTCCACGCACTTCACCGGAGCCGGGAAGCCGCGGTATTCGCGCGCGACTCGCGCGCGCGCCTCGGCAAAAAAATTCTCCGGACCCGCAAGCTCCGCCGGCAGCTCGCGCAGTATCCGCAAAGGCCGCGCGTCGCCCACGATTTTTTCCGAGAATGCGAGGGCGCCTTGCAGCAGATCGCCTTCGATGACGGCGTCGATAAGGAGCGTTCCCACCACGGACTCGGGCGTGACCGGGTTGCCTGTGACGATCATCTCGAGCGCGCGCTCCGCGCCCAGGGCGCGCGGCAGCCGCTGCGTGCCGCCTGCCCCGGGAATGAGCCCGAGCTTCACTTCGGGCAGCGCAAGCTGCGCTCCGGGCGAGGCGACGCGGTAATGGCATCCCAGGGAAAGCTCGAGCCCTCCGCCCATCGCGACGCCGTGGATCGCCGCCACCACGGGTTTGGGCGAGGCCTCGATCGCGGCGATGAGTTCGCGAAGGTTCGGCGAGGCGGTCGATACGGGGGTGTTGA
>DATHHS010000041.1:0-2215 GCA_035317085.1 Burkholderiales bacterium | reverse complement strand
CGATCGCAGCCATGACGCAGTCGATCTCGGATCGCGAAGCCACTTCGACGAGTCCCGCTTCCCCCGCAAGTATCTTGCAATTCAATCCGGCTCCGGCAAGGCGCTCGTGCAGCCGCGGTGCCAACGAAGCGTCCGCCACGCAGGCGTAATCGGGGCGATGGAGTTTGCAGAGCTCCGCCAGCTCGTCGACCTGCCGGTTGGCGGTCAATGCGGCCACGCGGAAGCGCGTCGGATGTCGCGCGATCACATCCAGGGTGCTCGCTCCGATCGAGCCGGTCGCGCCGAGTATCGCGATGTTTTGGATAGTGGTCACCGTATGAACGCGAGCACTGCCAGCGGGAGCACCGCCACTGGCGCATCGATGCGATCGAGTATGCCCCCGTGGCCCGGCAGAAGCGTGCCGCTGTCCTTGACTCCCGCCTGGCGTTTTATCAGCGATTCGAACAGGTCGCCGATCATCCCCACGACGGCAAGGCCGAGCAGAACCGGGAGGATCCATATCGGCGCCAGTTTCACCGCGCCGGACCCGGCCGACGCGGGGAGGTTCGCCCACGCAAAGGCGTAGAGCCCGACGGCCAACAGCGCCCCGGCAACGCCTTCCCAGGTCTTGCCGGGGCTGATGGACGGAGCGAGCTTGCGACGACCGAAGCGCCGGCCGATGAAGTATGCAGCCGTATCCGAGATCCAGACCGTGCCCAAGACGGCGATCAACAACGAGGGATGCGCGACCCGCAGATCCACCAGGGCAGCCGCCGCGGGCAACAGTACCACCAGCCCCGCTGCAATCAGAACCGTCCCCTCGACGCGCGGCCGGCGCCACATCCACGCAGGAACCAGAACGATCCAGAAAATCGCGGCCCCATAGTAGACCCACAGCGGTGCATACAAGCCGTTTCCCCACGAAGCCCCGAGCATTCCGGGCAAAACGAAGAGCCCGATCACAATCGCAGTGTAGATGAACCGGCCGCCTGCGGCGAGCGCCGCCAGCGCGCCCCATTCCCAGGCCGCGGCACCGACCAAGACCGCGCAAAACGCGATCCAGCCGTACCTGGGCAGCAGGAACAGGGCCGCGAGAAAAGCGGCAAGCAGAACGATCGCCGTCAGCACGCGGGTTTTCAGCATGGATCCCCGCGTGCTTCCTGCCGGGCAGGAAGCCTTACGCGATCCTCCGTCGGACGCCGCTCTCGCGCTTCGCCTTTTCGAGCTGTTCGCTGGTCCTGCCGAAACGGCGTTCCCGTTGCTGATACCAGTTGATCGCCGCATCGAGCTGCGCGTCGTCGAAGTCGGGCCACAGCGTCGGGGTGAAATACAGCTCGGTATAGGCGAGCTGCCAAAGCAGGAAATTGCTGATGCGCTGCTCCCCTCCGGTGCGGATGAACAGGTCGGGCTCGGGCGCGTAGTTGAGCGCAAGATGCGGAGCGAGTTGCTCCTCCGTGTATCCTTCCGCGGGCAAGGGCCCGCTGCGGACCAGCTTTGCCAGGGCCTGCATCAGGTCCCAACGCCCGCCGTAGTTGGCGGCAATGGTAAGCGTCAGTCCGGAATTCGTCGAAGTAAGCTCCTGGGCTCGCTGCGCGAGCTCGACCACGCGCGCGCCGAACGGTGCAATATCGCCGATGATCTTCAGGCGCACCTTGTTCTGGTGCAGCCGCTCGGCCTCCTGTTCGAGCGCGGCCATGAACAACTGCCGCAGCGTCGAAACCTCTTCGGCGGGCCTGCGCCAGTTCTCCGAGCTGAACGCGAACAAGGTCAGATATTCGATACCGCGGTCGCTGCATGCGCGCGTGACTCGCCGCACCGTCTCGACGCCCTGCTTGTGACCGGCCATACGGGGCAAATACCGGCTCTTGGCCCAACGCCCGTTGCCGTCCATGATGATCGTAATATGCCTGGGGACGTCGCGGGCCGGCGGGATCTCGCGCGTGGAGCTTGTGAAGGATTTCATTTTGGAGATTCCCTAAAGGCGGCTCAAACCGCCATCAGCTCGGCCTCTTTTGCCACAATCATCTTGTCGATATCGGCAATGTGCCTGTCGGTGAGCTTTTGGACCTCGTCCTGCGCGCGTCGTTCCTCGTCTTCCGACACCGCCTTGCTTTTCAGCAATTCCTTCAGTGCCTGGTTGGCGTCGCGGCGCAGATTGCGGACAGCCACCTTGGCGTTTTCAGCTTCGTGCTTGATCACCTTGATCAATTCGCGGCGGCGCTCTTCCGTGAGCGCC
>DATHHS010000040.1:0-22960 GCA_035317085.1 Burkholderiales bacterium | reverse complement strand
GCGAGCGCACCGGTAACTCCCGCGGTAACCGACCCCGACATCGGGGACACTCACAGCCTCACCGTAGTGACCCAGCCCGGCCGCGGATTGGCGACTGTGGTCGGCAATCAACTGGTCTACACGCCCGATGCAAACTTCAACGGGCAGGACAGCTTCAGCTTCAGCGCGACCGATTCCGGCGGTCTCGCGGCGTTCGCTACCGCTAGCGTGACGGTGGCCCCCGTCGCCGATGCTCCGAGCGCCACTCACGCCGGCATCACGGCGTTCGCCGCGACACCAAGCAGCGCCGTCACTCCCTTCGTCGAGGACGCCGATCTCTGGGACACCCTCAGCTATCAGCTGCTGAGCGCGCCCGCCAATGGCATCGCATCTGTCGTCGGCAACAAGCTCGTGTATACGCCCAATCCGGGTTTCGTCATCGGGCTGGACAACTTCGCCTATCGCGCGACCGACAGCGCCGGCCTGACCGTCGACGGCACCGCTCTCGTGCGCGTATTCAGCTCGATCGGCTTGTCGAGATGCACGTCCCCCAGCACCGTCAATGCCAACGGCACCCTCGGTCTCCGGACCCTCGCGACGCCTTGCGGCTTCTACGGCGAAGTTGCGACGCGCACCACGGAAAGTGGAGCTCCCGTCATCGTCAAATACATCGTCCATCGCCCGTCGAGCGGCGCGGCGCCCAAGGCCGCCGTATTCCTGATCGGCGGAGCCGATCTCGACATGGGGATCACGGGCGACGTCACAACGGGTGCGATCATCGCGAGCGGTGGCAACTTCCTCGTGCGGGCGTCGCAGATTTTTGCCCAGGCCGGTTATCTCGCCATCGCCATGGACCGTCCGTCGGACCGGCCGACGGCGACCCCCGTTGAAACCGTGCAGAACGTCGACGAGTACCGCATCTCCGTGGACCACGCCATCGACATCCTGGCCGTGCTCAAACAGGTGAACACGGACAACGTGGATGTGTTTCTGTCCGGCACCAGCACGGGCGCGCTCTCTGTGGTCGCGAACAACCTCATCGCCGCCGGCATTTCGATCTCGAGCGCGGTCACCCGGCGGTCCGCCCTCTTTCCCGACAGGCCGTTCATCAACGAACCGGGCATCCCCAGTCTGCAGCCGGGTTTCGTTCAGCGGCCCGCGCACGTTCTGCTGAATACGAATGACCTGTGCGGCGTCACCAGGCCGGTGGATTCGCAGGCGCTTTTCGACAATCTGACTGCCGCCGGAGTCAACGCAGCGATCGACGCCGTGAGCGGGGGCATACCCGTGACCGTCTTCCCTCCCCCCGACACACGCGATATCTGCGGAGCGCTCGACTTTCACGGCTATATGGCTATCGAACCGGCCGCAGTAAGCCGCATCACCGCGTGGCTGGACGGACGGGTCGCCGCTCTCGCGGGCAACAAGCATCCGGATGCGGCGTTCGCAACGGTCGCGACAGCCGCAGGAGTACAGAAACGAGTCAATCTTGCGACGCTGACCCGCGACCTGGACGGTGATCCCCTGTCTTACGCCTTGTCGCAAACCACCACGAGTCGCGGAGGCGCCGTGTCTCTCGCCGGCAACATGGTGACCTACACTCCGCCCGCCGGCGCGAACAACGTGACCGACTATTTTGTCTACGTCGTCACCGACGGCAAAGGCGGCGTGGGCGCGGCGGTGATCGCAGTGCAGATCGGCAGTTGAGTATGCGTCGAACCGGCAACCTCGGCACGCTGACCCGATAATTCGTGGGTTAGGTTCGCTCGAGCCGCAAAGAAAAAGCCCCGCCTGAGCGGGGCTTTTTTTCGTGCTAAAGCGGAGAACTCAGTGCGGCAGCCTCAGCCGCGAGATCGTCCAGCGGGTGACGTCTTCCTCGGGCTCGTCGCCGACTGCCGGCGTGAGAGCGATCGCGAGGTTGGTGACGAACATATCGTCGCCGACGATCACGGGGCTCGCGGGGAAGAGTATCCCGTCCGGGGTGCCGTTGCGGTTGATCCCGCGGAATTCGCCGAGCTTGGCGACGATCTTGCCGTTCGCGTTCAGAGCGACCACTTCGTCGGCCTGGTTGGTGCAGACCCACAGCAGCCCGCTGTCCTTGTCGAACACGAGGCCGTCGGCGCCGTTCAAGCTCTCGGCAAGGACCGTGACCGCTCTCATTCCCATGTCGAGGCTGAGCACGCGGTCGTCGCCCGTATTGGCGATGAACAGCACGGATTCGTCCTTGTTGAAGGCGAGCCCGTTGGCGCCGAAGGGCGGAAAGCCGGGAGTTGCGAGCTGCGGATCGTGACTGAAGGTCTCCACGCTACAAGGCTTGGAGCATCCCGCCACGTTGGCGACTTTGAAGATAGCGCCCTGGAACGAGTCGGAGACGTAAAGATTCCCAGCCTTGTCGAAGACCATCGCGTTGGGGACACGGGCACCGGAACCGAACATGATCGTGTCGGCGCTGCCGTCCGGGTTGCCCACCGTGCGTGGTGCTGGCGCCCCGATTCCCGGGATGATTGCGACATCCTCGAGCTGGGTGAGATTCGCCGCGACACGCTGGATCTTGGAATCGACGCCGGCGAAGTTGCCGACGTTGAGGATATAGACCTTCTTGTGGGCGCGATCGAATTCCAGGCCGAGCAGGGGCGTATTGCCGAAGTCGAGTTGTCCGATGAGCTTGCCGTGGCGGTCGTAGCGCAGAAGCTTGTTCGGATGATTGCCCGGCGGGGCATCGAAAGTGCCGACGTAAATATCGCCGTTATCCGGATTGGCGGTAATCCCCTCCGGGAACCGCACTCCGTCCGGCAGCACCGCGAACGTGTCCGAGTCGCGATCGATGAACAATCGGTTGGAGTGGTCATCCGCGAAGGCGGAGCCCGTGCCTATACCGATCGAGATGAACAGCGGAACAGCGAATATAGCGAGATGCTTTTTCATTGTTTACCCTCCTAGGGTTGGATAACCAGCAAACAAGAATGATTGCAGCGACAGCGAGGACGCCTAGAATACTCTGCGAGGCCCGCGAGCGCTACCGCGCGACTTCTAGGGCGCGACCGAGACTCCTGGAACCGAGTGCCGGGCGATTGCCCGTCCGACGAATCCCGAGGCCTTCACGTCCTCGGCGAACTCACCGAGATATTTCGCGCCTGCAGGCCGCCCCTGCGGCGTGCCCACCGATTGCTGCACGGCGGTAAAACGGCCCTCCAGCACGCGCGATCCCGGCAGTTTCGCGGTGTCGGTCGCAAGGCGCGGTTTCAGACCGGAAAGCACTTCGAGCTTGTCCTTCACGAAGATATCGTAGGAGGCGTCGATCCCCTGGGCGCGGATGAGCGCCGCATGCTTGAGATTGCGGCTGAGGTACAGGTCGTAGGCGCTCTTCGCCGCCACCGCGATGCGCACGCCTTCGCGGTCCACTTCCGCCATCGAGCGTATCGGCGAGCCGGCCGGGACGAGGTAGCCCGCCTCGATCTCGAGATACGCCGGACTGAAGGCAATCTCGCTCGCGCGCTGAGGCTCGTTGCCGAGGAAGGCGACGTCCCAGGCGCCGGCCTTTGCTGCATCGGCCAGCTTTCCCGCGGTCTCGAAGGCGACCAGCTCGACCGGGACGCCGAGCCGCCGTCCGAGCTCCCGCCCCAGGTCCACCGCGATGCCGCGATATTCCCCGCTCGCCGGGTCCTTGTTCACCAGCAGGAAATTTCCGTAGTTGATGCCGACGCGGATCTTGCCTGTCGGAGCCAGTTCGGAGCGCACGGCGGGAGAGGGTGTCATGGCCTTGGAAGATAGCACGAGTCTGGCGGCACTTCTATGAGGCTGACGCCATCGGCGCCACGGAAACCCCAGGCACCGCGTGTCTCTGTATCGCCTTGGCGACGAACCCCGAGGCCTTTGCGTCCTCGGCGAATTCGCGGAGATATTTCGCGGCGGCCGGGCGTCCCTGCGGAGTGCCGATCGACTGCTGCACCGCCGAGAAACGCCCTTCCAGCACGCGCGAACCGGGAAGCTTCGCCGCGTCCGACACGAGTCGCGGTTTGAGTCCGGCGAGCACGTCGAGTTTGTCGCTGACGAACAGTTCGTACGATGCATCGATGGTCGGTGCGCGGAACAGTTTGGCGCGCTGCAGGTTGCGCGTGAGATACAGATCGTAGGCGCTCTTCGCGTTGACGGCGACGCGCACGCCCTCGCGGTCCACCTCCGCGATCGTGCGGATCGGCGAGCCCGCCGGAACGAGGTAGCCCGCGTCGATCTCCAGATACGCCGCGCTGAAGGCGATTTCGTTCGCGCGCGCGGGCTCGTTGCCGAGGAAAGCCACGTCCCAGGCGCCCGATTTCACCGCATCGGCCAGCTTTCCGGCGGTGTCGAAGGGAACGAGCTCTACGGGGACGCCGAGCCGCCTGCCGAGCTCCCGGCCCATATCCACCGCGATGCCGCTGTGTTCCCCGCCGACGCGCTCCTTGTTGACGAGCAGGAAATTCTGCACGTTGATCCCGACGCGCAGCTTTCCCGTCGGCGCGAGTTCGGATTTCGCGGAAAGGGGGGCTTCGGGCGTCGTCGCGCAGGACGACAGCAGGAGCGCAGCGAAAGACATCGTTGCAAGTCGAATCATTTTGGATCTCCTATGAGGAAAGGCGAGCGGCGCCGGCCTTCTAGCTGCCGCCCGCGTACAGCTTCACCACGCGGTAAAGGAACTCGTGGCCTTCGTAGAGCGAGCGCACGCGCATGCGTTCGTTCAGGCCGTGCACGCCCGAGCCGTCGGGGTCGCGGAACATGCCGTTCACGCCGTAGGTCGGGATGCCGGCGTTGATGGTGAAGCGGCCGTCGGTCGCGCCCGCGAGCAGGGCCGGCACCACCGGTACGCCCGGCCACATTTGCGCGCTCACCGCTTCGACCGGCCCCAGGATCTCGCGCGACAGCGGCGGCGGGGGCGAGAGGATCGGCTCGTGAGTCGGCGCGATCCTGATCTTGTCGTCCGCCAGCACCCGCGCGAGCGTTTGCTGGACCTCCGCCACCGATTCGCCGGGCAGGATGCGGCAGTTCACCGTGGCGCGCGCGCGCTGGGGCAGGGCGTTGGTCGCGTGCCCGGCGTCGAGCATGGTGGCGACGCAGGTGGTGCGGACGGTCGAGTTGTTGATCGGACTCGCCGACAGGCGAGCGATCGCCTCGGGGTCGGGCGGCTCGCGCAGGATGGCCTTCATGTCGGCGGCGGTCTGCCCGGTCTCGATGCGCGACATCTGCTCGAAATAGGCGCGCGTCGTGGCGGAGAGCCCGAACGGGAAGTCGTAGGCGCCGAGCCGCGCGAGACCGCCGGCGAGGTGGGTGATCGCGTTGTCCTTAACCGGCAGCGAGCTGTGCCCTCCGGGATTGGTCACCTCGAGCTGGTAGGTCTGGAATACCTTCTCGCCTGCCTGGATGCTCATGCGCTGATAGCGGCCGTCGCGGTCGAGGAGACCCGCGCCGCCTTCGTTCAGCGCAAACTCGGCGTCGATGAGATTGCGGTGGTTCTTGAGGAGATAAACGATGCCGCTGAAATCCGAAGGGATGATCTCCTCGTCGCAGGTGGCAACCAGGACGAGATCGCGCTCGGGACGGTAGTTTTCCTGCCGGTAGCGAATGAGGTTCGCGACGAACACCGCGACCATCGCCTTGTCGTCGGCTGCGCCGCGCGCGTAGAAGTAGCCGTTCTCCTCGACGAGCTTGAAGGGGTCGCGCTGCCAGTCCTCGCGCTTCGCCTCCACCACGTCGAGGTGCCCGAGCAGCATGATAGGTTTCCTCGCGCCGGTGCCGCGGTAGCGCGCGACGAGATTGCCCTTCTTCGGTCCGCCCGGGGGCGCGATCACCTGCACGTCCTGCGCGGATAGCCCGCCCGCCTTCAGGCGCGCGGCCATCGCCTCCGCCGCCGCGGTGCAGCTTCCGGCGGAGTCGGTGGTGTTGATCTCGACCAGCTCCTTGTAAATTTCGCGCAGCTGCTGGCGGGCGGGCGTCGGTGCGTTTTGCGCGAGCGCGCTCAGCACCAGCGATGCCCCGAAAGCGAACGCAGTCACCGTGCGAAGTGTCTTCATTCTGCTCTTCCTCTTTCGCCTATCCTCTCAAATCCGAGGGTACCGCAAGTCGGCCTGTCGCTGTGATACCAGACAAGCCTATACTGCGAAGGCGTCTGCAGCCTATTGAATCCGCGCTGCGGGTCCCGATGCCGGTCCAAGTTCACGCGAGGGTTTGCCATGCCAATCAAGAAGATCTTGATCGTCGATGATTCAGCCACCAACCGCCAGTACCTGATGGAAGTGTTGAGCAAGAAGGGTTATCAATGCGTGACCGCGCAGGACGGCGACGAGGGCATTGCCAAGGCGAAGACCGAGCAGCCGGACCTGATCCTGATGGACATCATCATGCCCGGCACCGACGGGTTCAAGGCGACGCGCGCCATCACTCACGACGCCACCACCAAGCACATCCCGGTGATCCTGTGCACCAGCAAGAAACAGGAAACCGACCGGGTCTGGGGCCTGCGCCAGGGCGCCAAGGACTACATCGTCAAGCCGGTCGATGAGGCCGATCTTCTCGCCAAGATCGCCGCGCTCGGCTGAACCTGCTGCTCAGGCCAGCAATACCAGCGCGAGCGCCACGGCGCCGGGAAGCGCCTGGACCCAGAGAATCTTGCGGCTTGCCGTGAAACCGCCGAAGACGCCGGCGACGACGACGCAGCCGAGGAAGAAAATCTTGATCGAGGTTCCCGCACCGCCGAGAACCAGGCCCCACCCGAGCCCGACTGCGACAAAGCCGTTGTACAGGCCCTGATTCGCGGCGAGCGTCTTCGAGGCCCTGGCGAAGTCGGGAGTCGTGCCGAAAGTGCGAAGGCCGAGGGGTTTGGTCCAGAGAAACATCTCGAGGACCAGGAAGAAGCAATGCAGGAGTGCCACCAGCGCGACTGCGATGTTCGAGATCGTTGTCATGGAATCCCCTTCCGTCTGGAAAACCCCGACCCTTTTTTGCGACCGCTAGAGTTGCCAGCCGATCTTGCGGTCGAGCGACCAGGGGCCGCCGCCGCGCAATGCCACAGCGAGCATGATCAGACCCCACATCAGCGGGTATTCGTAGCCGGGGCCGGTCCATCCGAATTTGGGCAGATGGTGGTAGGCGATCACCGCCATCTCGATGCTGATGGCCGCGGCGAAAAAGCGCGTGAAGAGGCCGAGGGCGACGCACAGTCCGCCGACGGTTTCCAGGATGATGAGAACGACGGCGAGGGGTTCGGCCGGCGTGATGCCTCGCTTGACCAACGCCATCTGCGCCGTCGCGCCGACGCCCATCATCAGCTTCGGCCAGCCGTGCGGAATGATCATCAAGCCCACGGTCAGGCGGATCAGCGGCCAGGTGAGCGGGGCGACCCAGTCGTAGAACGGTTTGAGCTTGGGAAACAGCAGTCTCGGTTCGTTTTGCGCGTCCATGGTCAATCCTCCTCTGGTGTCGGGCCTTCGCCCGGTGCTCGTTATTCGTCAGGCCGCCTGCTGCGGGGGGCATTTTGCCGAGCCGTACGAGCAGAATACACAGCAATCGCCCTCCTTGGGTTTGAGTATCTCGCGGCACGCGGTGCACTCGTAGAAATGCAGGCAGAAGTCCATAGGCATCGTCTCGACCCGCCGGTGCCCGCAGAAAGGACAAGTGATGGTTGCCTCGAGAATCATGGATCTTCCCGAGAAGTGGATCAGACCAAGCCATCCATCACCATCACCTCGACATAGTCCCCCGCTTTGACCGCACCCTGATCGTGCCCGAGCACGACGAAGCAGTTGGCTTCCGACATCGAGCGCAGTATCCCCGAGCCTTGCGCCCCGGTCAGCCGCACGTACCACTCGCCGTTCTTCAATTCCAATATTCCGCGCTGATATTCGGTGCGTCCGGGTTTCTTGCGCATCGGCGTTTCGGCTTTCGCGCGCAGCAACGGCAGCTCGGTGTCGCTGCGGCCCATCATGTGCAACAACGCGCCGCGCACGAAGTGATAGAACGTGACCATGACCGCGACCGGATTGCCCGGCAGGCCGAAGAGGTAAGCGGATTTTCCCCGGGCGCGGATTCGCCCGAAGGCCATCGGGCGGCCCGGGCGCATGGCGATTTTCCAGAACGCGACTTCGCCGAGCTTCGCCATCATCTGTTTCGTGAAATCGGCTTCGCCCACCGACACGCCGCCCGAAGTGACGACCGCGTCGGCGACCGCTGCGGCCTTGCGGAACGCGGCTTCGAGTTTTTTCGGATCGTCGCGTACCACGCCCAGGTCGATCACTTCGCACCCCAGGCGCACGAGCATGCCCCAGAGCGTGTAGCGGTTGGAGTCGTAGACTTCGCCGGCCTTCAGTTTCTTCCCGACTGAAACGAGCTCGTCGCCGGTGGAGAAGAACGCGACCTTGAGCTTTCTACGCACGCTCACCTCGCCGATACCGAGCGAGGCGACCAGGCCGATATCGGCGGGGCGCAGCATCCGTCCGGCATGGAGCGCGGGCTTGCCCTTCTGCAGGTCTTCGCCGGCGAGCCTGCGGTTCTGTCCGGATTCCTGCCCGGGCGGGATGGAAATGCGCTTGCCGTTCGCCGTCACCGCTTCCTGGATGATGACGGTGTCGGTGTTCTTCGGCATCACCGCGCCGGTCATGACACGCACGCACTCGCCGCGTCCGACCTTGCCCGTGAATTCCCTGCCGGCGTAAGCGGTGCCGATTTCGGTGAGCGTCACCGGCTCGCCCGCGCCGAGGTCGTCGTTCCTCACCGCATAGCCGTCCATCGCCGAGTTGTCGTTTGAAGGAACATTGATCGGCGAGACGATATCCTTCGCCAGCACGCGCCCGAGCGCGGCGCGCACGGCGAGCTTTTCCACGCCGGCGACGGGTTTGATGAACGAGCGGATGACTTCGTTCGCTTTTGCAACCGGCAGTGCATCGGGGTCGTAGTCGCTGATGCAGCTGATCGCCTGTTGCAGGGTGTTCATTTTTCGTTCGCAGCCAGCTCTTCGAGTGTATTGAAGTTCGAAAACGCATCGGCTTCGTCGTCGAAGGCGACCTCGACGACGTTGAGCGTCGCGTACCAGGTGTCGATCTTGCGGCCGCCTTCTTTCAGGAAGTCGGCGAGGTGATCGAGCACGCCGCGGCGCATCAGCGAAAACACCGGGTGCGGCTGATCGCCGGTCTTCGCCACCGCGAGTTCGGCGCCGGTCTCGTCGATCCGCTCGTACAGCCGCTCGATCAGATCCGCGGGCAGGAACGGAGAATCGCAGGGCACGGAGGCGAGGAAAGAGCGCTTGGAAATGGAAAGGCCCGCGTGCAGTCCCGCGAGAGGACCGGCGAAGCCTCCGATCGCGTCGCTCACCACGCGCACGCCGAAAGTCTTGTATTCCTCGTGGTTCTGGTTGGCGTTGATGATGACGCCGCCGACCTGCGGCGCCAGGCGCTCGTAGACGTGATCGACGAGGCGCTTGCCGCGGAAATTCTGCAGGCCCTTGTCCACCCCGCCCATGCGGCTGCCTTTGCCGCCCGCGAGGATCAATCCGGTGACCGAGGTGATCACGGAGGGCCCGTTAAGCCACCATCGTCGGCGCGACGGTCTTCCTGAAGCGGTGCTTGCCGGTGAAAAGCAGATAGTGCTTGCCGCCCGCCGCGCGGCCGATCATGGTAATGCCGAGCTTTGCGGCAATGTCGTAGCCCATTTTCGTGAGTCCGGAGCGGGAGACGAGAAACGGAATTTGCATCTGCGCGGCCTTGATCACCATCTCGGAGGTCAGACGCCCGGTGGTGTAGAAGATCTTGTCCGAGCCGTCCACGCCGTCGAGCCACATCTGCCCGGCGATGGCGTCGACGGCGTTGTGGCGGCCGACGTCCTCGACGAAGTAGAGGACCTCTACGCCGTGGGCGGTGTTGCTGGCGAGGGCGCAGCCGTGCACGGCGCCGGCTTCCTTGTAGATGGCTTCGTGGCGGCGCACGGCGTCGAGCAGGGCATGAAGCGCGTCTTCGGTGAGCGCGACGTCGTCGCGCAGCTTGATCGAGTCGATCTCCTCCATCAGGTCGCCGAACACCGTGCCCTGGCCGCAGCCGGTGGTCACGGTGCGCTTCTTCATTTTTTCATCGAGCCCCTTGATCGCGGTGCGCGTGGTGATCGCGACCGACGCGGTCTCCCAGTCGACCTGCACTGCGGCGATTTCCTCGACGGATTTCACCAGCCGCTGGTTGCGCAGGTAGCCGATAGCGAGCGCTTCCGGCGCCTGCCCGAGCGTCATCAGTGTGACGATCTCGCGCTTGTCGATGTAGAGCGTGAGCGGATGCTCGCCCGCGATGGGCGTGGGCACGGCCTCGCCGCGCTCGTTGATGGCCTCGACTTCGAAGGTGAGCGGCTTCGAGGCGTGGGTGATCTGGGGGCGGCGCGAGGGCTTCATCCGCCGATGTAGGACATCTCGATCTTGCTCAGCTTGACCGTATCGGCCGTGCGGATCTCCGAGTAGCGGTCGCTGCGCGCCTGCCAGATGCGCGCGATCGCCCTGGAAATCTCCTCGTCGGAGGAGCCGCCGCGCAGCATGGCGCGCAAGTCGTAGCCCGCGGTGGCGAAAAGACACGTATACAGCATGCCTTCGGTGGAGAGCCGCGCGCGAGTGCAGGTGCTGCAGAACGCCTGAGTCACCGAGGAGATCACCCCGATCTCCCCCGAGCCGTCCGTGTAACGCCAGCGCCCGGCGACTTCGCCTGAGTAGTTCGGCTCGACCGGCTCCAGCGGCATCTTCTCGCCGATCATGCGCACGATCTCGGCCGAGGGCACGACGTCGTCCATGCGCCAGCCGTTGGTGTGGCCCACGTCCATGAACTCGATGAAGCGCACGATATGGCCGCTGCCCTTGAAGTAGCGTGCCATGGGCACGACGGACTGCTCGTTCATGCCGCGCTTCACCACCATGTTGATCTTGATCGGCGCGAGGCCCGCCGCCGCCGCTGCGTCGATGCCGTTCAGCACCTCCGCCACGGGGAAGTCGGCGTCGTTCATCTTGCGGAACACCGCTTCGTCGAGCGAATCGAGGCTGACCGTCACGCGGCCCAGGCCCGCGGCCTTGAGCGCGCGCGCTTTCCTCGCGAGGAGCGAACCGTTGGTGGTGAGCGTGAGGTCGAGGCCGCGAATGTCGGCGAGCATCTCGATCAGGCGCTCGAGGTTCTTGCGCAGCAGGGGCTCGCCGCCGGTCAGGCGGACTTTCTGGACGCCGTGGTCTTTGAAGACGCGCGCCAGCCGCGCCATTTCCTCGAAGCTGAGCAACTGGTCGCGCGCGAGGAACGCGTAGTCGGGTCCGAACACGTCGCGCGGCATGCAGTAGATGCAGCGGAAGTTGCAGCGGTCGGTGACCGAGATGCGCAAGTCGTGCAGTTTGCGTCCGAGCGTGTCCAGGCCGCCGCGCGCGGGTGAGCCCGATGTCCCTTCGCTGGGGAGGGGTTTCGTCCTGCGCGCGTCCGTGATCGGGATGACCCGGTCGGTCATGTGCGTAGCCGCTTCATGAAATGCGGTTCATAATTTGCCGTTGCTCGACTGATGAGTATAGCTGGAAAAATGCCCTATCCCGTCCTCGCGGTCGCGGTCGTCATGGAGCTCACGCAGCTCGACAACCGCTGGCAATCGCACAAGTGGGAGCCCGTCGGGGTCGTGCCCGACACGGGTGAACATGATGCCGCCCCCCGCCTGTTGCAAGAGGACGGCAAGCGCACGCAATGGCTGCATCCGGGATTCAGACTGGAACTGTTCCACGACGAGGCCGAAGGGTATTACCTCAATCTTGCCTCGCCGCAACCCTTCGTGTTCGTGAACTGGCTCGACGAGGACGGCATGGCGGTTCCCCAGTCCGTGACGGTGAGTTACAACGAAGCGGCGCGGCAGATGGACGGCGGGGCGCAGGTCGACGGCGTTCCTTTGCTCGAGGAATGGCGTCCCTGGCTGGTGGATTACGTCGGGCGTCACTACAAGCCCGAGCCGAAAAAAAAGCGCATCCGGCCGCCTTCGTTCAAGGGCGCGCGCAGGGATTCGCAATGAGCGCCGACGACAAGGAGCCGTTTCTCTCGCGCTGGTCGCGGCGCAAGCTCCAGACCGATAAAGAGAGCGCGACACCGAAAACCGTTGCTGCGCCACAGTCCGCAACGCCGGCGGCCGCACCGACGAAGCCGCAAGCGGAGCTGCCTTCCATAGATTCTCTGCAGGGACTCGCGTCGGAGTACAAGGAGTTCCTGCGTCCTGAAGTGGACGTGAAGCTGCGTCAGGCGGCGCTGAAGAAGCTTTTCCACGATCCGCACTTCAACGTCATGGACGGCCTGGACACCTACATCGACGACTATTCCAAGCCGGACCCGATCCCGGATGACATGCTCAAGTTGTTGAAGCAGGCGAACCGGCTGCTTTTCCCCGAGGAGGCGGCGGAAAGGGACAAGGAGATCGAAGCCCAAGCCGCCAAAACGGCCGTCCCGGCAGTGGAGGCGCCGCCTGCGCTTGCCGCCGACGACAAGCGCGTGGCGCGCGAGCCCGAGTCTCCTTCCGCTCAGGATTCGAAGCTTCCGGCAAAGCCCGCGTAACCGCGCCGTCGGGCGCGGGTTCCCTGCTAATATGCTCAGGCCTTCATATGAAGCCTGATGCATGGCGCTCGACGACAAGACCCTCAAGCTCTGCAACTGCAACCAGACCATGGCGCTCGACGCCAAGGCGCTGGCTGGCGCGCTGAAGCTCAAGCAGCCGATCGAAATCCACACGGAGCTGTGCCGCAAGCAGGTCGCGAGTTTCCAGGGATCGCTGAAGGACGAGGCTTGCGTGATTGCGTGCACACAGGAAGCGCCGCTCTTTTCGGAGCTGGCGGATCAGGCGGGTTCCACCTCGGAGCTGAAGTTCGTCAATATCCGCGAGCACGCCGGCTGGTCGAAAGAGGGCGCGAGCGCCACCCCGAAGATCGCGGCCTTGCTCGCGCTTGCCGATCTGCCCGAGCCCGAGCCGGTGACGGCCGTGTCCTACAAGTCCGGCGGGCAAGTGCTGATCGTCGGTCCGGCGGAAGCGGCGATTCCCTGGGCGGAAAAACTCGCCGGGCAGCTCGACGTGAACGTGCTGATCACGAGTCACAAGGAGGGGGAGGGGCCCCTCCGCATCGTCGACGAACGCGGTGAGCTGCCCGCGGAGCGCCGCTATCCCGTGTGGTCGGGGAAAGTGAAGACTGTAAAGGGCTACCTCGGTGCGTTCGAGGTCGCCTGGGAGCAGGACAATCCGATCGATCTGGAAGTCTGCACGCGCTGCAACGCCTGCATCCACGCCTGCCCGGAGCAGGCGATCGACTTCTCCTACCAGATCGACATGGATAAATGCAAGGCGCACCGCGAATGCGTAAAGGCCTGCGGCGCGATCGGCGCCATCGACTTCAGCCGCGCCGAGCGCGAGCGCAGCGAGCGTTTCGACATGGTGCTGGACCTGTCGCGCGAGCCGGCGGTCAAGACCGCGCAACCGCCTCAAGGATATCTCGCGCCGGGCAGCGACCCGCTCGAGCAGGCGCTCGCGGCGACACAGCTCGCGCAGATGGTGGGCGAATTCGAAAAGCCGCGGTTTTTCGCTTACAACGAAAAGATCTGCGCGCACAGCCGCTCCTCCAAAGTCGGCTGCAACCAGTGCCTCGACGTGTGCTCGACCGGAGCGATCGCGCCCGACGGCGATCACGTCAAGGTCGATCCGCACCTGTGCATGGGCTGCGGCGGTTGCGCTACCGTGTGCCCCTCGGGGGCGATGACCTATGCCTATCCGCGCGTCCCGGATTTCGGCGCGCGGCTGAAGCGGGTGCTCTCGGTCTACTCGCAGGCGGACGGCAAGGACGCCTGTTTGCTTCTGCACAATGCGGGTGAAAGCCGCGCGCTGATCGCAAAGCTCGCGCGGCGCGGGCGCGGGCTTCCTGCACGCGTGATTCCGCTCGAAGTGCATCATCCCGCCTCGATCGGGATAGACGTGCTGCTCGCGGCGCTTGCCTATGGCGCGCGCCAGGTCGTGGTGCTCGCCACGCCCAAGGAAGCGGGCGAATACGGCGACGCGGTGAAAAAACAGATGGGTCATGCCGCGACGATCGTCACTGCGCTCGGCTACCGCGGCGAACATTTCCGGCTGCTCGCAACGGACGAGCACGCGGTGCTGGAACAGGAACTATGGGCTCTCGCGCCCGCGGCCTCGGTATCGAAACCGGCGACCTACAATCTTTCGCTGGAGAAGCGCACCACGCTCGATTTCGCCATCGATCACCTCGCGAAGCAGGCGCCCAAGCCGCAGGAGGAAATCAGACTCGGCGCGGGCGCGCCCTACGGACAGGTGCTCGTGAACAAGGAAACCTGCACCCTGTGCATGGCCTGCGTCGGCGCCTGCCCCGAGTCGGCGCTGGTCGACGGGCGCGACCGGCCGATGCTGAAATTCATCGAGCGCAACTGCGTGCAATGCGGGCTGTGCGAGAAAACCTGTCCGGAGAACGCGATCACGCTCGTGCCACGCCTGCTGCTCGCGGCGCAAGCGAAGCAGGAAGTCACGCTGAACGAGGCGGAACCCTTCAACTGCGTGCGTTGCGGCAAGCCTTTCGGAACGCAACAGATGGTGGCCAATATGCTCGGCAAGCTCACCGGTCACTCGATGTTCGCCGGCGACGGTTCGCTGAAACGCCTGCAGATGTGCGCCGACTGCCGCGTCGTGGACATGATGGAAAACAAGAAAGAAATGTCGATCGGTGACGTCAAGCGATGAGCGCGACGGTCACGCCGCTCAAGTTCAAGCCGCCGGAAGTGCCCGAGGACAATGCGCGCGCAGGATACTACGCGCTGCTGGCGCGGCTTTTCTATTCCAGTCCGGACGCGGCGCTGCTCGAAACCATTGCCGGCGCCGACGAGATCGCCGGCGGGGCCGAGCAGTCGGCCCTGGCGGACGCCTGGAACCAGCTCGCTGCCGCGGCGCGGGCGATGGATGCGGAGGCGGCACGCCTGGAGTACGACGAGATTTTTGTCGGCACCGGCAAGGCCGAGGTGACGCCGTACGCGACCTATTACCTCGCCGAAGCGGGTCGGGAGAAGATCCTCGTTCGGCTGCGCGGCGAGCTGGCGGAGCTTGGGCTCGCCCGTTCCGAGGCGGCGCGCGAGCCCGAAGACCACTTCGCCGGATTGCTCGATGTCATGCGGCACTTGATTCTGTTGGGCTCAGATGATGCTGCGCTGCAGAATCAGGCGGCCTTTTTCGGCCGCTACCTTGCTCCTGCATGCCCTCGTTTTTGCAGCGCAATATCGGAAAACGCAAAAGCAAATTTTTACAAGCACGTCGCTCACTTCGCTTCGGCCTTCTTTGTGGTTGAAACCGAGGCCATGAAGGTGTTTTAATGAGACCCATGCAATAAGCTGCATATTTAAGATGTTCACGATAGGAAGGAGACCCCATATGAAAAACCATACAACAAGATCAAAACTCAATCGCAGGAACTTCCTCATCGCAGCAGGCGTCGGTGGCGCCGCAACGGCAGCCGCGATCGCCGGCCGGGCGCTCACTCCGGACGAGCCCAAGGCGTTGGCAAGCAACGACAAACGGCGCGGCAAGGGATATCAGGACACCGCGCACGTCCGCAGCTACTACAACACCGCAAAAGTCTGACCCGAGGAGGCGTGACCATGATGTTAACCAGGAAATCCGCTGGAGCCCCCGCTCATCTTTCTTCCAGCCGTCTGTCGCGCAGTCTCTCCGGGATGCTGGCGAAGACGATCGACCGCCGCGCGTTTCTGAAGCGCTCAGGCCTTGCCGCCGGCGCGGGCGCCTTCGCCAGCCAGCTGCCGTTCAACATGATCGGCAAGGCCGAGGCCGCCGACGACAAGGCGGGCAAAGTCGAAGTCAAGCGCACCGTATGCACGCACTGTTCGGTCGGCTGCGCCATCGACGCCGTGGTGCAGAACGGCGTGTGGGTGCGCCAGGAACCGGTGTTCGATTCGCCGCTCAACCTGGGCGCGCACTGCGCCAAGGGCGCCGCGATACGCGATCACGGCATGACCGAGAATTCGCACCGCCTGAAATATCCGATGAAGCTGGTGAACGGCAAGTACCAGCGCATTTCGTGGGACGTGGCGATCAACGAGATCGGCGACAAGATGCTCGCCATCCGCAAAGAATCGGGCCCGGACGCGCTTTATTTCGTCGGCTCGTCCAAGCACAACAACGAACAGGCCTACCTGATGTGCAAGTGGGTGAGGCTGATGGGGACCAACAATACCGACCACCAGGCGCGCATCTGCCACTCGACCACGGTGTCCGGCGTGGCGAATACCTGGGGCTACGGCGCGATGACCAATTCGTACAACGACATGCACAACACCAAGGCGGCGCTTTATATCGGCTCGAATGCGGCCGAGGCGCACCCGGTGTCGATGCTGCATTCGCTGCACGCGAAGGAGACCGGCGCCAAGATCATGGTTGCCGATCCGCGTTTCACCCGTACTGCCGCGAAGGCCGACCAGTACATCCGCATCCGCTCCGGCACGGACATCGCTTTTCTGTTCGGCGTTCTGCACCACGTGTTCAAGAACGGCTGGGAAGACAAGAAATACATCCACGACCGCGTCTACGGCATGGAAAAGGTGAGGGAAGAGGTGATGAAGGTCTGGGTCCCCTCCGAGGTCGAGAGAGTGACCGGTGTACCGGAAGCCGAGGTCTACAAGGTCGCCGAAACCATGGCGAAGAACCGCCCGAGCACCATCGTCTGGTGCATGGGCCAGACCCAGCACACCATCGGCAATGCCATGGTGCGCGCTTCCTGCATCCTGCAGCTCGCGCTCGGCAACATCGGCGTGGCGGGCGGCGGCGCCAACATCTTCCGCGGCCACGATAATGTGCAGGGCGCGACCGACCTCGGCCCGAACCCCGATTCACTGCCGGGCTATTACGGCATCGCTCCCGGAGCCTATGCGCACTGGGCGCGCGTGTGGAACGTGGATCTGAAATGGCTGCAGGGGCAATTCGGTTCGCCCGCGTTGATGGCCAAGAACGGCATCACGGTGTCGCGCTGGATTGACGGTGTGCTCGAGAAGAACGAGAACATCGATCAGGACCCGAACATCCGCAGCATGTTCTTCTGGGGCCACGCGCCCAACAGCCAGACCCGCGGAATCGAGATGCAGGCGGCGATGCACGCGCTCGATCTTCTGGTCGTGGTCGATCCCTATCCTTCGGCCACGGCGGCTATGGCGGCGATGCCGCTCGATGAACAGGGCATGAAGGTTCTCAAGGATGCGGGCAAGGAACCCAAAGCGGGCCGCGCGGTATACCTGCTGCCGGCCGCGACCCAGCTGGAGACCCTGGGCTCGGTGACCGCGTCGAACCGTTCGGTGCAATGGCGCGAGAAAGTGATCGAGCCCTTGTTCGAGTCCAAGCCCGATCAAACCATCATGTACCTGTTTGCCAAGAAGCTCGGTTTTGCCGACCAGCTGGTCGGCAAGCGCGACGGCAAGCAGAACATCAAGGTGAAGAACGACGAGCCGGATATCGAGGACATCACCCGCGAGTTCAACAACGGCAGCTGGACCATCGGCTACACCGGCCAGTCGCCCGAGCGCCTGCAGGCACACATGCGCAACATGCAGGTGTTCGACGTGAAGACGCTGCGCGCCAAGGGTGGCAAGGACGCCAAGACCGGCTATTCGCTGGACGGCGATTACTTCGGCCTGCCGTGGCCGTGCTTCGGCAACGCAGCGCTCAAGCACCCCGGTTCGCCCGTGCTCTACAACACCAGCCTTCACGTCATGGACGGCGGCGGCAACTTCCGCGCCAACTTCGGCGTGGAGAAAGACGGCGTCAACCTGCTCGCCGAGGACGGTTCGCACTCCAAGGGCGCCGACATCACGAGCGGCTATCCCGAGTTCGACCACGTACTCCTGAAGAAGCTGGGCTGGTGGGACGAGCTCACCGACGCGGAAAAGAGCGAAGCCGAAGGCAAGAACTGGAAGACCGACCTCTCCGGCGGGATCCAGCGCGTCGTGATGAAAAACCACGGCTGCTACCCGTTCGGCAATGCCAAGGCGCGCGCCGTGGTGTGGAATTTCCCGGACGGCGTTCCGAAGCACCGCGAGCCGCTGTACGGCATCCGCTCGGATCTTATCGCCGACTACCCCACCCACGACGACAAGAAAGCGTTCTGGCGCCTGCCGACTTTGTACAAGTCGGTGCAGGATAAGAACAAGGACATCGGCAAGCAATTCCCGATCATCCTTACCTCGGGCAGGCTGGTCGAGTACGAGGGCGGTGGCGAGGAAACCCGCTCCAACCCGTGGCTCGCCGAGCTGCAGCAGGACAACTTCGTCGAAATCAACCCGAGATCTGCCAACGACCGCGGCATCCGTGATGGGGAGTACGTCTGGGTGAAGACGCCGACTGGCGCCCGGCTCAAGGTCAAAGCGCTGGTGACCGAGCGCGTCGGACCGGATCATGCCTTCATCCCGTTCCATTTCTCCGGCTGGTGGCAGGGCAAGGACATGCTGCCCTGGTATCCGGACGGCGCGGCGCCGATCGTGCGCGGCGAGGCGGTCAACACCGCCACGACCTACGGTTACGACTCGGTGACGATGATGCAGGAAACCAAAACCACAGTCTGCCAGATCGAGCGGGCATAACGAAAAGAGGAAAAGGAGACAACCATGGCCAGAATGAAATTCCTCTGCGACGCGGAGCGCTGCATCGAGTGCAACGGCTGCGTCACTGCGTGCAAACAGGAGAACGAGGTTCCCTGGGGTGTGAACCGCCGGCGCGTCGTCACCATCAACGACGGTGTCGTGGGCGCCGAGAAGTCGATCTCCGTTGCCTGCATGCACTGCTCGGACGCGCCCTGCATGGCGGTGTGTCCGGTGGACTGCTTCTACCGCACCGACGAGGGTGTGGTGCTGCACGACAAGGACCTGTGCATCGGCTGCGGCTATTGCTTTTATGCCTGCCCGTTCGGCGCGCCGCAGTTCCCGCAGGCGGGCGCCTTCGGCCTGCGCGGCAAGATGGACAAGTGCACCTTCTGCGCGGGCGGCCCCGAGAAGGATCTCTCCAAGGAAGAGTTCGCCAAGTACGGCTCGAACCGGCTGGCGCAAGGCAAGCTCCCGGCCTGCGCCGAGATGTGCTCGACCAAGGCGTTGCTCGGCGGGGACGGGGACGTCATCGCCGACATTTATCGCCAGCGTGTGCTGAAACGCGGCAAGGGCTCGGAAGTCTGGGGCTGGGGCACCGCGTACGGCAAGCCCGACCAGCAGAAGGCCGCGCCGGCAGGGGCGAAGTCATGAGCGGAGTCCGCAAGCTCGCCCTCGCGGGCGTCGCTCTTCTGGTCGCCGTGGGCCTGGGGGCCTGCGGCGAGCGCGACCAAGTGACCGTCTACAAGCAGGGCAAGTACCAGGGCAAGCCCGACTCTCAGCCATGGCAGAACGACCCTTCCGCGAGCCTCTACACCAGTTCCAAGTGGGGCAAGGGCGACAAGACAGGCTGGGAGGCCGCACTCAAGTCCCGCAATCTCTCCCAGAACGAATACACCCGCGCGGAGTAGGGGAGCTTATGAAACCCATCGTGGTTGGGGCGCGTCTTTTCGCCGTCGCGTTCGCTCTGGTCTTGGCCGTGAGCGGCACATCGATTGCGCAGCAGCAGGAAAGCCAGCAGCAGCGCGCGCAGTCGCAGCCGGGCAACAACGCCCCGGTCTGGCGCGATGTGCGCTCGGGCAGGGAGGAGTACACCTCGGTCAAGGGCCGCGAGACGGGTGTGCTGGTGCAGACCTACGGAGAGACGTGGCGGCAACTGAAGAACGGCTGGATCACGCCTATCGCCGGCTGGCTGATCGCCGTTGTCGTGGTCGTCATCGGTCTGTTCTTCAAGTGGCGCGGCAGCATCAAGGTCCACGGCGAACCTAGCGGCCGGCTGATCGAGCGCTTCACGCCGTTCGAACGCTACACGCATTGGGTGGTCGCGATCAGCTTTTCCACCCTGGGCATCAGCGGCCTGGTCATGATGGTGGGGAAATACGTGCTGCTGCCGGTGATCGGCTATACCCTGTTCGCCTGGCTCGCGCAGCTCTCGAAAGTCTTGCACAACTTCATCGGGCCCGTATTCCTCGTGAGCGTGCTGATGCTCATCGTCATATTCATCAAGGACAACCTCCCGCGCCTCTACGATTTCAAGTGGTTCGCGAACCTGGGCGGCATGATCTCCGGGGAGCACGTTCCCTCGGGCAGATTCAACGCAGGCGAGAAGGTCTGGTTCTGGGTCGGCGTGGTGGTGTTGAGCCTCGTCGCGAGCGCCTCGGGTCTGGTGCTGCTTTTCCCCAATTTCGACCAGGTGCGGTCGGTCATGATCGAGGCGAACGTGGTGCACATGGTTACGGCCGGCGCGGTGATGGCTATCTCTCTGGGCCATATCTATCTCGGCACGATCGGCCTGGACGGGGCCTACCAGGCGATGCGCAACGGATACGTCGATGAAACCTGGGCCAAGGAACACCACGAATACTGGTACAACGACGTGAAGTCCGGGAAGGTCAAGGCCGGCAGGGCCACCGGAGCACCCGTCGCACCGCAGGTACAGCACTGAGGAGACGCCACAATGAATATCCGCAGCTTGATCATGACGGTGGTGATGGCCGCAACCGCAGGCGCAGTCTGGGCAAAGTTGCCCGCGGCGGCGCCCGCCGATCCCGCCAAGGCAGCCGAAGCCAAGAAAGTGGCCGATGACGCTGCAAAGAAGGATGCCGATCTGCTCGCGAAGTCCCAGGACAAGGCGGCGGCGAACTACCGCAAGCACAAAGGCATCAAAGGGCCGGCACCTACGGCGGTAAAGACACCCGCCGCGGCAAAGAAGTAGAATCCCGACCGGTCATCCTGGCCGGAAGGAGTCTGAACATGAAAAGAACGGTGTGGCTTGCTGTTGCATTGGCGGCCGGCTTGGTTTCGTGCGCCGCACTTGCGCAAGTGCCGAAATCCAAATCGGCAGAGGGCGCGCGGGTCTATTTCATCGAACCCGCGAACGGCGCCACGGTGGGGCAGGAATTCACCGTCAAATTCGGGCTGAGCGGAATGGGAGTGGCGCCTGTCGGGGTGGATGCGGAAAACACCGGACACCATCATCTGCTCATCGACGGTGCTGCCGCCGACATGAATGCGCCGATTCCCGCCGACGCGACGCATGTGCACTTCGGCAAAGGCCAGACCGAAGCCAGGATCAAGCTCAGTCCCGGCCAGCACACCCTGCAACTGCTGCTCGGTGACAGGAACCATATCCCGCACGACAAGCCGGTGATGTCGGAGAAGATCAGCATCACCGTGAAGTGAGGTTTTCGAAACCAATGAAAGGGGCGCCTCGGCGCCCTTTTCATTTTGCAGCGATGCCCGTGTTTGCAGTGATGTTCGCGCAGTGACGTTCGCGTTCAGGCCACGATCAGGCGGTAGATCAGTCCGGCCGCACCGCAGCCGAGGATCACCGGGATCATCCCGCGCTTGAAGCGCCACAGCGCAACGATCGCCGCAAGGCCGACCAGCAGGGAAAACCACTCGAACCGGCCCGAGAAGCCTTCCGGCCAGAACACGTGCCAGGCGAAGAACACGGCGAGATTGAGAATTACGCCGACCACCGCGGCGGTGATCCCGGTCAGCGGCGCCGTGAACTGCAGATTGCCGTGCGTCGATTCCACCAGCGGACCGCCGAGGAGGATGAACAGGAACGAGGGGAGGAAGGTGAAGAAAGTTGCCACCGCAGCGCCCGCGCATCCCGCGAGCGCGAGTGAATCGGGTCCGAGCGCGGCGTGTGTCCACGCGCCGACGAAACCGACAAAAGCGACCACCATGATGAGCGGCCCCGGCGTCGTTTCCCCGAGCGCGAGGCCATCGATCATCTGCGGTGCGGTCAGCCAGTGATACTGCTCCACGGCACCCTGGTAGACGTAGGGCAGCACTGCGTACGCGCCGCCGAAGGTGAGGAGCGCCGCCTTGGTGAAGAACCATCCCATCTGCGCGAGCGCGCTGTCCCATCCGAATAAAGCGACGAGCGCACCGAGCGCCGCGATCCAGATCGCAAGAAATACCGCGAGGATGAGGAAAAGCTGCCGCCAGCGGAAAAGCGCATGCGCGGGCGTGGGCGTTGCGTCATCGATGATCGCGGCGCCGTAGTGCTTGTCCGCGGGCCCGTGCCCTCCGGTGGTGAATTTATCCGGGGCGATGCGGCCTCCGATGTAGCCGACAATGCCGGCGCCGAGCACGATCCAGGGGAAGGGCACGTTGAAGGCGAAGATCGCCACGAACGCCGCCAGGCTGATCGTCCACAGCACAGCGTTCCTGAGCGCCCGCGAGCCGATGCGCCAGGCCGCGAAAAGCACGATCGCGGTCACCGCCGGCTTGATTCCGTAGAACAGCCCGGCGACCAGCGGCACGTTTCCGAACGCGAGATAGACCCAGGTCAAAGCGATCAGGATAAACAGCGACGGCAATACGAAAAGGCCGCCCGATATCACCCCGCCCCAGGTCCGGTGCATCATCCAGCCGATGTAGGTCGCGAGCTGCTGGGCCTCCGGCCCCGGCAGCACCATGCAGTAGTTGAGCGCGTGAAGAAACCGTTTCTCCGAGATCCAGCGTTTCCGTTCGACCAGGTCCTGGTGCATGATTGCGATCTGCCCGGTCGGGCCGCCGAAGCTGATGAAGCCGAGCTTCAGCCAGTAGCGGAACGCCTCGCCGAAGCTGACGGGCGCGGGGGCGTGATCTGGAATCGCGGGTTTGTCGGTGTCCATGGGCTGTCCTCGCGGTAGTAACTTTGCGCAGCGCTTGGACGGGACACCGTCTGGCGGGGAGTCTGCAATCCCCGGTCAATGCAATATACTTTCCATGCCGAAGACTGGCAAGCGTGCCCACCCCAATGGCAAAAGTACGAGCGCAGTTCCACTTGCGCGTGTTGAAAGGCAATATCAAAGCCATCGGTCCGGGAAAGATCGCGCTCCTGGAAGCGATCAGGGATA
>DATHHS010000039.1:0-45440 GCA_035317085.1 Burkholderiales bacterium | reverse complement strand
GATTTCGATGTTGACGATGGGCTCGAGCACTATCGGCGCGGCTTTCGCAAAGGCGTCGATGATGGCCTTGCGCCCCGCCGACACGAAGGCGACTTCCTTCGAGTCCACCGCGTGGTGCTTGCCGTCGTATACAGTCACGCGGATGTCGTGCACCGGGTAGCCGGCGATCACGCCCGCATCCAAGGCCATGCGCACGCCCTTCTCCACCGCCGGGATGAAGACGTTCGGGATCACGCCGCCTTTCACCTTGTCGACGAACTCGTAGCCTTTGCCGCGGGGAAGGGGTTCGACCCGCAAAAACACTTCGCCGAACTGCCCCGCGCCGCCGGTCTGTTTCTTGTGGCGGCTGTGCCCCTCGGCAACCCGGGTGATGGTCTCACGGTACGGAATCTTGGGCGGCTTGACGGAAAGATCCATCTTGTACTGCTGCGCCAGTTTCTCGAGTTTGGTGCGGATGTGCAGCTCGCCCAAGCCCCGGATCACCGTTTCGTTGGTGGTCGCGTGGCGCTCGACCTTGAAGCACGGGTCTTCCATCTCGAGCTTGTGCAGCACCTCGAACAGGCGCTGCTCGTCGCCTTTTTTCTTCGTCTCGACCGCGATGCCGTGCATCGGCACCGGAAATTCGAGCGGACGCAGATGGATGTGGTCCTCGTCGTGCGAATCGTGCAGCACACGGTCGAACTCGATCTCCTCGACCTTGGTCGCCGCGCCGATGTCCCCCGGCACCAGCACGTCGGTCTCGACGTAGTCCTTGCCCTGTATCGTATACAGGTGCCCGACCTTGACGGGACGCCGGCCGTCGCCGACGAAGAGCGGCGTGTTCGGCGTGACCGTGCCCTGGTGCACCCGAAAGACGCCGACCTTGCCGATAAAAGGGTCCATCACCACCTTGAACACGTGCGCGAGCACGTGAGCCTTCGGGCCGGGGATGGCGTAGAACTCCCGCGCTTCCGCGCCTTCGCCTTTCAGAAACGGCGGCGCGTTGCCCTCGGTCGCATTCGGCGCGAGATTGACGAAGATGTCGAGCAGCGCGGCGATGCCCGCGCCGTTCCTCGCCGAGGTGAAGCACACCGGGATGAGATGCCCCTCGCGCAAGGCTTTTTCGAAAGGCGCGTGCAACTGCTCGGGACTCACCTCGCCCTGCTCGAGATATTTCTCCATCAGCTTCTCGTCCACCTCCACCACCTGATCGACGAGCGCGGCATGCGCCTCTTTGACCGAAGAAAAATCCGCCTCGCCGTCGGGATTGAAGAAGCAGTCCACCACGTCCTTTCCGCCCTGCGAAGGCAGGTTGATCGGGAGGCACTCTTTCCCGACCGCCTGCCGGATGTAGGAAAGCACAGCGGGGAGATCGGCGTTCTCCGCGTCGATGCGGTTGATGACGATCATGCGGCACAGGTTCCGCTTCGCCGCCCATTTGAGCATGCGATCGGTGGCGAGCTGGATGCCGGTTTCGGCGTTCACCACCACCACCGCGGTCTCCACCGCCGCGAGCGCGCCGATCGCCTGCCCCATGAAATCGGGCGACCCGGGCGTGTCGATCAGGTGAATGTGGACGTTCTTCCAGGCGAAGTTGACCAGAGCCGAATTGAGCGAATGCCTGTAGGTTTTTTCCAGCGGATCTGAATCGCAGACGGTGTTGCCCTTTTCCACGCTGCCCGCGGCGGGAATGGCGCCCGCTTTGGCGAGCAGCGCCTCGGCGAGCGTGGTCTTGCCGGCCCCGGTATGGCCGACGAGCGCGACGGTGCGGATGGCCTCGGTCGAATACCTGGGCATGCGGATTTCCTCCCCGTGCTCAAAGTGCCGTTCGTGGTGAGCCTGTCGAACCACGAACGCCCCGGGAAAGCAATTCTTCGCCCTTCGACCCTTCGACAAGCTCAGGGTCAGGGCGAACGGTGGTTTCGCGAGGACTAGCCTACTCTACTCGCGCGCCGAAGGAGTCGTCAAAGGCGCGGACCGTCAGAACCGCCCGCCGAAGCCGAACACGCCGATGGCGAAGCGCGCCAGGCCGTAGCCGATCCAGTTGGGAATGCGCCGCCACAGGGGCAGCGCGAGCCAGCTCGTCTTCGCCACCACGCGCGCGCCCTGCTCGATGTCGGCGCGGAGCCGGGCGCGCAGTTCGGCGGCGAAGCGGCGGTCCTCGACCACCACGTTCGCCTCGCGCGCGAGCATCAGGCTGAACGGATCGATGTTGGAGGAGCCCACCGTCGCCCAGTGGGCGTCGATCGCCGCGACCTTGGCATGCATCAAACTCCGGTGGTACTCGTAGATCTCGATGCCGGCCTCGAGCAGGGCGCCGTATAGGGCGTGCGAGGCGTAGTGCAGCAGCACGTACTCGACGCGCCCCTGCAGGAGCAGCACCACGCGCACGCGCCGCGCGGCGGCGCGTACCAGCGCGCGGCGAAAGCGTCTCCCGGGGAAGAAGTAGGCGCAGGCGATGATGATCTCCTCTTTCGCGGACTCGATCGCCGAGAGATAGGCTTTCTCGATGTCGCGGCGGTGGCGGAGGTTGTCGCGCACCACGAGCGCCGCGCGCTGGTCGCCCTTCCTCGCAACGTTCGGCGCGGGCGAAAGCCCGACCCGCCAGCGCCGCTCCATTCGCGCCAGCGCGACGCGGTTCCACAGCCGCTCGGCCTCCTGCCGGATCGCGGCAACTAGCGGCCCCTCGACCTTCACAGCGTAGTCGTGGCGCGGCGGCCCGTGGCGGGACGCGTCCACGTCGTCGATGATGTTGATGCCGCCGACGAAGGCGACGCGGTCGTCTACGAGCGCGAGCTTGCGGTGCATGCGCCGCAACCGGTCGCGCCGGAAGTGCCACATTTCCGGACGGTACACGAGCAGCCGCACGCCGGCGTCGGAGAGCTCGCGCGCAAGCTCCGCCGGCAGGTCGCTCGATCCGAAGCCGTCCACGAGCAGGTGGACGGCGGCGCCGCGCGAAGCCGCTTCGCACAGCGCGCGCGCGATGCGCCGCCCGGTCGCATCGCCGGCATAGATGTAGGTCTCGAGAAAGACGTCGCGCCGCGCCGCGACTATCGCGGCTTCGAGCGCCGGAAAATATTCCACGCCCGAACGCAGCAGCGTCAGCCGGTTGCCGGGCAAGAACTCGGCCGCCATGCGGGCGAACTCAACCGATCTGCAGGCGAGCCGAGAGCGCTGCGTGGTCGGACAGGCGCGACCACGAGGGACCGCGGTGGATTTCGGTTTGATTCACGCGGAAACCGCGCACGTAGATGCGGTCCAGGCGCAGCATCGGAAACGCGCTCGGAAAACTGCGTGCGGGCCTGCCCCAATGGTCGGCGAGCGCTTCCTGCAGGCCGAGCGCATCGGCGAGGCGGCGGCCGGCGAGGTTGCGCCAATCGTTGAAGTCGCCCGCGACAAGGAGCGGCGCGCGCCACGGGACTTCGCGATTGACCCGGTCGATCAGCGCGCCCACCTGGTGGCGCCGGCCCCGCTCGTGCAGCGCGAGGTGCAGGCAGACGCAGTGTAGCGGCTCGTCGAGCCCCGGGATCGCGATCTCGCAATGCAGGAGGCCACGACGCTCGCGGCGGTGGCTCGACACGTCCTGATTTTCGGCGCGCACGATCGGGTAGCGGCTGAGGATGGCGTTGCCGTGATGGCCGTGGTCGTACACGGCGTTGCGGCCGTAGGCGTAGTCCTTCCACACTTCGTGGGCGAGGAATTCGTATTGAGGTTCGTCGGGCCAGTCATCGAAGCGCGCGGCATGGCGGCGGTGCTGTCCCTGCACTTCCTGCAGGAAGATGATGTCGGCGTCGAGCAAGCGCAGATGATCGCGCAGCTCGTGGATCATCATGCGGCGGTTGAACTGCGAGAAGCCCTTGTGAATGTTGTAGGTGGCGACGTGCAAATTCACGCCGGACTTCCCGCGCGTTGGAGTCGGAGCACGCCTGTGGGTTTCAGCATTTGCCGGAGGTGCAGCTGCATTCGTTCGGGCCCAGCGGCGCGAGCGAACTTACATCATAGCAGCCCACGCGCAAAGCGCACCGGCCCGGACGGCCGCGGCTCCCGCGTGAAAAATTGCAGTTGGAAAAAAACGACTTTTGGTCTAAGCTTGCGGGCGCCGGAAATACGGCCCCGGTAATTTTTCACATTTCTAGAGGGGCGCGGCGCGCGCGAACCGGAGTCACGTTGGTCGGGACGGGCAGAAAAAGGGGGAGGGCGTTTCGGGCGATGAGTCCGATACGACCCCGGCTGATCGAGCAAGCCCGGCAGTACTGAAGTTGAAACCTACAAGCGCAAACAAAAAGCAGTCGATTAATTTCCCCCTACCAAGAAAGGACTCTCTACATGAAAAAGCTTCTGATCGCATCCGCAGTTTCCGCCGCTTTCGCGGCGCCCGCGACGGCACTGGCTCAACAAGCCAGGGTCCCCACGCTCAGTCAGGTACTCGACGCCTCGGGCGTCAGCGTGAGCGGGTATATCGATGCCGGCTATTCCTACGCCAACAGGAATATCGGCGCACCCGGGGGATTCACGGATCGGGCATTCGATTCGCAGAACAACTCCTTCAGCCTTCACCAATTCGGCCTGACCGTCTCCAAAACGCCGAAGGAAGGATTCGGCGGCCTGGTCAATATCACCGCGGGGTCGGACGCCCAGCTGATCCACTCCTTCCCCGAAACAACTGCGTCCACCTTCGATCTCACCCAAGCCTACGGGCAGTATGCCACCGGGGCCCTTACCCTGATGGCGGGCAAGTTCACGACGCTCGCAGGGACCGAGGTGATCGCGAGCACGGGTAACCTGAACTTTTCGCGCTCGATCCTGTTCACCGCGGTGCCACTGACGCACACTGGCGTGCGCGCGAGCTATGCCCCGACCGACACGATCACGCTCTACGGCGGCGTCAACAACGGCTGGGATCAGCTCACCGACGGCAACAAGGGCAAGACGCTCGAGCTCGGCGCGACGCTCAACCCTCTCAAGCCGCTGACCGTCACGGTCACCGGCTACTTCGGCCAGGAGTCTGCTGCAGCGGGCGTGGCCGGCGCACCGGGCGGGACACAAACCGGAACCGGTCCGCAGGGTACGCGCGACATGATCGATGCGGTCGCCAACTACATCATCAGCAACTCGATGAGCGTAGGCGCCGAGGTCCTGTATGTCACGCAGGACAACACCGCCGTCGGGAAGGCGAAGTACAACGGAGCTGCGGGCTACTTCACCTACACGCTTAACTCCCAATGGCGTGCGACGGCGCGTGCCGAGATGTTCGACGACAAGAACGGCTTTCACTTCAACACCGCTCCTACAGGCGTGAAGTACAGGGAAGGAACCGTGACGCTTGCGTATATGCCGACCAGTAGCGTCGAGTTGCGTGGCGAAGTCCGCAGGGACCAGGCCAACAACGCCGTGTTCGTCAATTCGGACGGCACGACCAGCAAGAGCCTGATGACGTTGGGCTTGCAGGGCATCTACAAGTTCTGATCTCTACGGAGCAGCTGCCGGGCCAGCGTCCCGGCAGTCCCGCTCCGCGTCACGCATCTCCGAAGGGTCTGCCTCGGCAGATCCTTCGTATGCCTTCCTGACCGACGCGCTTCACTTCGCGCGTCATAACGACCTTTACGGCTTGGGCGCGCTCCGGACGAGCGCGTCGCGCCGCTCGATTTCCTCGGCCATGGCGCGGAACCTGCGCTCGACGATCCTTCGCACCATCGGCATGCCGAACAGGGGCGGCACGGAGAAATCCGGTATGAAGCGCCCGGTATAGGTGAGCTTGACTCCTGCATCCGAAACACCGAGCTCGTAGCGGGTCTCCAGAGCCTTGATGTTCCCCGCGATCCGGTGTGCGTCTATCCTGAGCGGCGGCTGCTCCAGCACCTCGAGCGTCACGTCGACGGCCTGACGGTAGAAGAAAAATCCGAACGCGCCCTTCTGCTCGACCAGGACGCGGTTGCCGTCGCGCGACACGACGCGCGAGCTTTTCATGTCCGGGATGAATCGGGCGAGACCGTTGTAGTCCGAGAGCACGTCCCAGGCGATTCGCGGGTCGACCTGCATCAGGACCGACGCGTCGCACACGATGAATTCTCCCTGCCGCTCGACGTGGGCTTCGATTTCATCGGCGGCGGCGCGCACGAGGCCCGGCGCGGCGGCGAGCGCGAGCGCGAACGAGAAAGCGGCGCCGAAGCGCGCAGCGGTCGCTGACATGCCAACAGCATGCAGCAAGGCTTATTTCGCCGCAAGCCGCGGACCCTTACCGCGCGCTGACGCCGGCCTGTTTTTTCGGGAGGGCGAGGATCGCGTCGCGGTTGGTCCAGGAGATGGTGAGCGCCGCCGCCTCGCGCCAGGGCAGCCACTTCCAGGCGAGATGCTCGGAGGGATCTATGGTGACGAGCGTGCCCGTCGGCACCGCGAGGCTGAAGACGTGCTCGAGATTGTGCGTGACTCCCGGAGCGTAACGGCTCAGGTGTTTCCTGAAAATCTCGAAGCGGTTCTCGATGCCCCAGTCGCGCAGCTCGTACAGGGTCGCATCGAGCCCGGTCTCCTCGCGAACTTCGCGGATCGCCGTGTCGTGCAAGGGCTCGTCTTCGTGCGCCACGCTTCCCGTAACCGACTGCCAGAATTCCGGCCAGCCGGCGCGCTGCATCATCAGCACCTGCAGGTCCGGCGTGTGGATCACCACCAGGACCGAGCGGGGAATTTTGTAGACGGGCGCCAGCGGGCTAGGCCGAGGGCATGTCCGGCCAGCCGGATTTCCAGCCGTCCGGCCCGCCGATCAGCGTCCAGAAGGGCTTGCCCTGGCCGCGCCAGTGCACTGCGGCCGCCTCCATCGCGTCCAGCGCTTCCGTCGCCTCGTGGCCATGGCCGCCGCAGAAGTGCTTGCTCTTCTCGAGGATCACCACCCAGCCCTTGGCGGGGATCCACGACAGGTCCTTGAGTCCGCCGGCAAAGACATTCCAGTCGGCTGAGAGCTTCTCCGGAAAGCGCAGTGCCCGCGAGACCTCGGCAAGGAAATCTTCCCTGTCGTGCGCGTGGTGGATGTCCACGTAGACGACCATCAGTCCCGCGGCGGCTGCGGCGCCCGCAAGCTCGCGCGCATCGGCGGAGAGCCGGAAAACGCCCGCCTTCGACGCGTCCTTGACCCATTCGGCTTTCATGCGCCCTCCGTCTTGCGCAAGCGGATGTGCAACTCGCGCAGCTGCTTCTCGTCCACGGGCGAAGGTGCCTGCGTGAGCAGGTCTTGCGCGCGCTGGGTTTTTGGAAAGGCGATGACGTCGCGGATCGATTCGGTTCCCGCCATCATGGCGACGATACGATCGAGGCCGAAGGCGATGCCTCCGTGCGGCGGCGCGCCGTACTGCAGCGCGTCGAGCAGGAAGCCGAATTTCTGCCGGGCTTCTTCCGCGTCTATCGAAAGCGCCCTGAACACCTTCGACTGCACTTCCTCGCGGTGTATGCGCACCGAGCCACCGCCGATTTCGGAGCCGTTCAGCACCATGTCGTAGGCCTTGGCGATCGCCGCGCCGGGATCGCCCGCGAGCTTGTCCTCGTGGCCGTCCTTGGGCGCGGTGAACGGGTGGTGCATCGCGTTCCAGCGCTTGGCCTCTTCGTCGTATTCGAACATCGGGAAGTCCACGACCCAGAGCGGCTTCCATCCGGCCTGCGCATGGCCTTTTTCGTGGCCGATCTTCACCCGCAGTGCGCCGAGCGCGTCGTTGACGATCTTGTTCTTGCCGGCGCCGAAGAACATGAGGTCGCCGTTCCTCGCGCCGGAGAGATCGACGATGGCCGAGAGCGCGACGTCCGAGAGGTTCTTCACGATCGGCGACTGCATGCCTTCCCTGCCCTTGGCGATGTCGTTGAACTTGATCCAGGCGAGGCCCTTCGCGCCGTAGATGCCGACGAATTCCGTGTACGTGTCGATTTCTCCGCGCGTGAGCTCTCCTCCCTTGGGAATCAGGAGGCCGGCCACGCGGTGGGCGGGCGTGTTCGCCGGCCCGGAAAACACCTTGAACTCGACCGACTTCATCACTTCGGTCAGCTCGGTGAGCTTCAGGGGCACGCGCAGGTCCGGCTTGTCCGAGCCGTAGTCGCGTATCGCCTCCGCGTAGTTCATCACCGGAAACGGATCGGGAAGTGCGACGCCGAGAGCTTCTTTGAACACGCTCCGGATCAGGCCTTCGAAGATCGCGCGTATCTCCGTCTCGTCTAGAAACGAAGTCTCGCAGTCGATCTGGGTGAACTCCGGCTGGCGATCGGCGCGCAGGTCCTCGTCGCGGAAGCACTTGGTGATCTGGTAGTAACGGTCGTAGCCCGCGATCATCAGGAGCTGCTTGAACAGTTGCGGCGATTGCGGCAGCGCGAAGAATTCTCCAGGATGCACGCGCGAGGGCACGAGGTAGTCGCGCGCGCCCTCGGGCGTCGAGCGCGTGAGCATCGGCGTCTCGACGTCGATGAAGCCGAGCTCGTCGAGATATTTTCTCACCGCCATCGCCACGCGATAGCGCAGCTTGAGGTTCTTCTGCATGGTCTCGCGGCGCAGGTCGATCACGCGATGCGTTAGGCGCACGGTCTCCGAGAGGTGCTCGTCGTCGAGCTGGAAGGGCGGCGTGAGCGAGGGGTTGAGGATTTCGATGTCGTGCGCGAGCACTTCCACTTCGCCGCTCGCGATATTCGGGTTGGTCGTGCCTTCGGGACGGCGGCGCACCACGCCGGTCACCTTCAGCACGTATTCGTTGCGAATTTTCTCGGCGATCGCAAATGTTTCCTTGCGATCGGGATCCGACACCACCTGCGCCAGACCCTCGCGGTCGCGCAGGTCGATGAAAATCACCCCGCCGTGGTCGCGGCGGCGGTACGCCCAGCCGGCGAGCGTTACGGTTTGTCCTAGGAGCGCGGCGCTCAGCTTGCCGCAATAGTGGGTGCGCATGGGGGGCGGAGTATAGCAAACCGATCCTGTTTCCCGAGCGGAAATCGCCGCCCGCTCCAGCTCTAGCGCGCTTCGCGCGCCCGCATGCCCACGCCGCCGAGCACCATCGAATTCAGAAGCGACAGGGCGCAGCCCAGGGTCACGGTGAGCCCGATCGCCGACAGCACCGGGATGCGCGATGTTGCCAGGCAGCCGAACGCGGCGAAGGTGGTGAGGAAACATACCGACAGGGCGAGCGAAGTGCCCTGCTCGCTGTCGGTTCCAGGTTCCGCCCGATTGAAAAACAGCGCGTAGTTGAGACCGATGCCGAGCACGAGCAACAGCGAAACCAGGTGGAACAGCGACAGACCGATCCCGAGGAGCCCAAGGCCGGCGACCGTCATCGCGATCGCCGCGTAGACCGGCAGCATGACTCGTAGCGCCTTGCGCAGGCTGCGGAGTCCGAAGCACAAGAGCAGCGCAATCGCCAATGCGCCCAGGCCGGCGAGCGCCAGGGCCTGGGAGCGATAGCCGCCGATCAGCCGGTCCGATTCCGCCTTGAGGTCGAGGAAACTCGCGCGCACGTCCTCGGGCAAGCGCTCGGCGAGCGAACGCAGCCGCGCCGGGTCGCGCACGCCGCGCAGCGGTACGAGCGCATGCCACTCGCCGTCGCCGGTGGCGAGCAGCGACTGCACCTTGAGGTCGAGCCCGGTGCCGCGCAGGTCCTCGATCGTGAGCAAAGGTCCGAGCCGTGCCGCCTCCACGTCGCGCTCGAACGGCGCAAAGGCGTCGGCGCGGTACGGCAAGCCTCGCAGCGCGCGGGCGAGCGAGCGGTGCAGCTCCCGCGCTTCGGGCAGCGCGGCGCGGCGACTTCCTTGAGTCTTCGCGCTCGGCAGATAGCGCGCCGCCAGATCGAAGCCTCCCAGCGCGCCCTCGCCCACCCAGCTCCGGAGAACGTCCGCGAGCCGCTCGCTTTTCTCGAGCACCGCCTCGCGGCTCGCGGCCGACGCGATCAGAAGATAGCCTACGTCCGGCGCGTGCAGATCGGCGCTCAGCTTCTGGTGCAGCTCGCGCGCCGATTCGGGCAATGGACTCAGGTGCCCGAGATCGTCGTCCCAGATGCGATCGTGACGCACCGCGATGACCGCCAGCGCCAGGACGAGCAGCGTCCAGACGACCCAGGCCGCGCGCCGCATCGCGAGCCCGGCGCGAACCAGGTTGAAGGGAAGCGTGCGCGGCGGCGGCGCTCCCCGGCCCGGCGCGAGCGCGGGCAGGACCCAGCGCGTCACCAGGCCCGCCGAGAGCACCCCGGCCATCGACAGGACGCCGAGCTGCGACAGGCCCTGGAGACTGGAGAGCAGCAGCGCGAGCGAGCCGAACACCGTGGTGAGCACCGCCAGGCGCAGGGTCGGCCAGACCCGGGCGAGGATATCGAGGACCGATTCGCCGGCTTTGCGCTGCGTGAAGACGTAGGACGGGTAATCGACCGCCTCGCCGATCACGGTCACACCGAAGGCGAGCGTGATCCCGTGAACGGTGCCGAACAGCGTGCCCACTGCCGCGACTCCCACGACCAGGCCCGTCAGCACCGGCAGCGCGGAGAGCGCCACGGGGCCGGGCGAACGGTAGACGAGGACCAGTATCAGGAGAACCAGGGAACCCGCGACGCCGGTGAGCCAGCGGGTGTCGTGTTCGATCGCCGCGCGCGTGCGCGCCGCGAACACGCCCGGCCCGCTGATCAAAACGTGAAATTCCGGGCCCGCGCCGGTCAGTCGAAAGGCGCCCGACAAGGCATCGGCCGCGTCCTGCTGGCGCACGGCGTCCATTCCGGAGGCCGCGGTCTGCGCAAGCAGGAGCGCGCGAGCGCCATCGCTCGAGAACCAGACGCCGTGCTGCGAGGCCGGCGCACCCTGGCCCGCGATCTCGGCGAGGCCGCGCAATTCGCCGGTCGGATCGCTCGCGATCATCGTCTTGAACGCGCTTCCCTCGAGCGTCGCCAGCCGTTCGAGGTTCTCGCGCAGCGCGCGGGCCAGCGACGCTTCGCTGAAGCGCTCCGGATTCACCTGCGGGCTCAGCAGATAGCGGTGCTTCAATCCCAGATCGCGCGCGCCTCGAGTGAATTCCGCCGCGCCGTTCGTGACATAGTCAAAGCGCCGGTCGGCGGAGAGTACGCGCGCGAGCGCGCGGGACAGGCGCGCGAGCTCGGGCGGCGCGCCGCCTTCGATCGCGACCAGCATGGTGCGGGAGGCTACGCCTTCGCGCAGCTGCTCGACGAGGAGCCGCTCGAGACGGCCGCTCGAAGCGGGGAGAAAGGCCGTCAAATCGGCGGTGAAGGCCACGTGGCGCGCGGTCCACCAGGCGCTCGCCGCCATGATCGCGAGCCAGACGAGGATCGCCGTGCTCCGGCGGGGCCTCACGGGGACTCTTCGCGTATGGTCATCACCGAGCCGTCTCCGCCGGGCTCCAGGATTTCAAGGCGGACCAGGCGCGATCCGGAGCCGGCGATGACTATGCTCTTCACGACACCCGCGATCTCGATCTCCCTCGGGGTGAGCGCCAGCGTCCAGCGCTGCCTCGTGCCTTCCATCCTGACGGCATAGAGCCGCTCGAGCTCCACGCCGTCGCCGGCGAGCGTTGCGCGCAGGCTCTCGACCAGCGCCGCAACGAGCGGCGCGCTCAACAAAGAGATGCGCCGCGTCTTGCCCTCGCGCTCCACGGTCAGCGAGTCGCCGTCCACGCGTATTACTTCCTCGAACGGCAGGGTCTGGTGTTTTTCGATCCGCGAAGGACGCGTATAGAGCAAGGTGCCGGAAAGTTGGAGGGGCTTCTGCAGCATCGCGACGCGCTTCACCTCGGAATACCGCGCCCGGCTCGTCTGCACCTGCGCGAGCTCTCCCATCAGCCGGGCGAAGTCCCAGGGCTCCTCCTGCGCCCCAGCCGGAAGCGAGGCGAGGAGAATCACGCAGACCGCGCGCGCGGTTCTAGCGCGGAGTCCCGTTCCAGAAATCATAAAAATTGAACCAGTTGTAGGGCGCGAGACGGCAGAAATGCTCCAGGCGTTCGGCGTAGCGTTGGGTCCATTCGCGGGTCCACGCGACCTGCTCGGCCCGGTCCGCGTCCGGCTCTTCGCAGAACGGCTCCAGGTGAATGACGTAGCGCTTGCCGCCTTCGTACAAACCGGCGACCAGGTACACCGGCACGCGCAGGCTCAAGGCGATCCGCAGCGGCCCTTGAGGGAAGGCGGCGTCGCGCCCGAAAAACCGGCACGTGACCGTCTTGTCGGAGCCGGCCGAACGATCGCCGAGCATGCCGACCAGTTCGCCGCGCGCGAAGCATTCGGCGATGCGTAGCATGGTGTCGACCCCTCCGGACACGATGGTGCGCTCACGCAGCGCAGTATCGAGCTGGGCGTTCAAGGCCTTCGTGATGTTCGCCGCGTTTTCCTCGTACATCACCGTGTTGACGGACAATCGGTGCTCGGGCGCGAGCGTGCGCAGCAGCTCGAAGCTGCCCAGGTGCGCTCCGAGCAAGAGGCAGCCCCGCCCCTTCGCCAGCGTGCCGCGCAGACGATCCAGTCCCCTGACCTCGATGTCGAAGCGAGCGAACCGGCCGTCGACGAAATAGACGCGGTCGAGGACCGCCGCGGCAAAGGTGAAGAAATGCCGCCAGAGGTCAGCCGGGCGCGGCGGCCGGCCGAGGGCGAGTGCGAGGTAGCGGCGCGAAGCGCTCCGGGCGCGCGGGGAGCAGGCGAGGAAGTAGGCGCAAATCGGATAGAGCAGCAAACGCGCGACGCGCCGGCCGCCGCGCAAAGCGAGCCACGTCATGAACCGGGTAGCGCTGCGGCTGCCCCGCTCGCCGTGCTCGAGCCAGGGCGCGTTCGCCGGTGCGTTCATTTGCGCGCGGTACGGCGCGGCGCGAGCCTGCCGGCGCGGGCCACGGTTCGGACCACGTCGGCGAGGGAGCGGTGCTCATGGTGCGGATAGCGCACGCGCCGGAAGACGTACTCGCCGACGAACAGCACGCCCACCAGAAGATAGTCGATCCCGTTCGCAAACAGCGACCAGGTCTGGGGCGTCGCCAGCAGCGCCAGCGCCGCGGCCGCGACCGCCATGCTCACGAAGAACGCCGTCCACATGAGCGTCGACCAGCGCGTATAGCGCGCGAGATCCGCAGGAAGCTCCGTTCCGCGCACCAGGCGTGCAAACCAGCTGATCATCGGCTCCTCACTCCGCGCCAGGGTCCTTCCGAACCACACGGCCAGGGCAAGATCGATGACGACGGGCGGAAGTTTCAACAGACTGTCCGTATTGATGACAAGCGGCGCCGCAGCAAGCAACGCGAAACACACCAGGCCCCAGGGGCCCGGAAACGACAGGACTACCAGCACCGCGATACACAGCCATGCCATCCACGCCAGATAATCGGGTCCCGTAGTGACTGCGAAGTGCGTGAGAACAGGGTAGGCAAGCAGCAACAGAACCCCGAGCGCACCCCGAGGAGCCCAGCGATGCATAGCCACAACTCCCTTTTCTAATAATTTTTACTTGCGCGGGCATTCCGATCAAACCCGGACCCCGGCGCTGCGCGCGAACAGGCATTCTACCGCGCCGGCGTGCTCGTCCAGGGCCGCCTGCTGGCGGCGACGGTGAACCGATGCAAGACTGCCGGCGGCTTTTTCAGTTACCGCTCTTCCAGACAAAGTCGAGCTTGGTGCGCCAGGCGCGCCGGCGTTTCAGCCAGGCTGCCAGACTCTCGCGCCAGTTCTTGATCGAGATGCCGTAATAAATGAGCTTGAAGACCAGGAGCGGACCCCGGATCGGTGTCTTGCCGAAGATGTCTGCCGAAAGCAGCGACAGGATCGCCTGTTCCAGCCGGAACGCGGGGCGCGGCGACATGAACATCTCGCGCAGCGCCGGCGTGGTGATGCGATAGATGAACCAGGAGAACGTCTTCAGGCCGTGCTGGATGGTCTTTTCATAGCGCCGTAGGCTGCGCGCCGAGACATCGCCGGTGCGCAAGGCCTCGTCGACCACCTCGGCACCGAGCTCGCCGCTGTTCATGGCGAGGAACACGCCGCTCGAGAACACCGGGTCGATGAACGCATACGCGTCCCCGACCATCAGATAGCCGTCGCCGGTCATGCGCGTCGCACGATAGGAGAAATTTCCTGTCGCAAGGGCCGGCGCCATAAGCTTCGCGTTCTTGAGGCGCTCGGCCATCATCGGGCACAGTGCGATGGTGTCGAGCAGGAACTGATCCACGCTGACCTTGCGGGTCTTCATGTAATACGTCCAGCACACCGCGCCGACGCTCATGGCGCCGTCTCGCAGCGGAATCATCCAGTACCAGCCGTGATCGAACCAATAGACGCTGATGTTGCCTTCGTCGCGGCCCGGGCGGCGCACCGCGCCCTGGAAGTGGCCGAACACGGCGGAGCTGCTGTGCACCGGGTTGCGGCTTTTTATCTTGAAGCGATTGGCGAGGAAGGTGTCGCGCCCGGAGGCGTCCACCACAAAGCGTGCCTCCCAGCGCTGCTCGTTGCCGTGCTCATCCACGGCTTGCACCAACGAGGTCGAGCCCGGCCGGAATTCGACTTCAGTGACCTTGACGCCCTCGCGCACCTCGGTGCCTTTGGCGGCGCTGTTTCGAAGCAGCAGATTGTCGAACTCCGACCGCCGTACCTCGTAAGCCGAGGGGTAGGACTTGTCCATGGCGTTGGCGAAATAATAGACGGCCGGCCGGTAGCCTTCGTAGTTGAATTCGGCGCCGGGCTTGACCAGCCCGATCTGGTCCACCTGATCGAGCACGCCCATGCGCTCGAGCAGGGGCAGATTGAGCGGCAGCAGCGACTCGCCGATGTGAAAGCGCGGATGATGTTCCTTTTCGAGCAACACCACTTTCCAGCCTTTTTGCGAGAGAAACGCGGAGATGGTCGAGCCCCCCGGGCCGCCGCCGATGACCAGGACATCGCAGCGGTATTCCGGCGTAGCGGTCGGTGAAGCAGCAAGACCTCTCGCCGTGGCGGTGGGCGTTGTCTGTGATGCGGGCATGCAAGCCTCCTTGTACTTGTCGTTTTATCTGTCGTCTCTCGATCCGCTTGTCGGGCAGAATATCTGCCCGCCCTACCCGGGTGACACGCAGGTCTTCGCTTGCGCGGCGCTTGACGAGTGTCGGGATTTTACTGCGGGATTCGCGGGCCGTGCAGGTCCGGGGACACCACGCCCATCGAAATGACGTACCTGAGCGCTTCGTCCACGCTCATGTCGAGCTCGATAACGTCGGCCCTGGGCATCATGAGGAAGAACCCCGAGGTGGGATTGGGCGTCGTCGGGACGTAGACGCTCAGATATTCCCCGCGGAGATGATTGGCGACGTCGCCGCCCGGCCGCCCGGTGAGAAACGCGATCGTCCAGCTGCCCGTCCGCGGATACTGCACGAGCAGCGCCTTGCTGAAGGCCTGGCCGCCGGGCGCAAACAGCGTGTCGCTCACCTGCTTCACGCCGTTGTAGATGGTTTTCACTACCGGGATGCGGCCGAGCACGTTCTCCCAGAACGAGAGCAGCCGCTGGCCCAGGATGTTCGAGGCGAGCACGCCGGTGACGAACACCACGACCACGGTGAGCAGTGCGCCGAGACCGGGAATCCGGTGGCCGAGCAAGACCTGCGGTTGATACTGCGGCGGCAGGAGCAGCAGCGACTGATCCATGGAGCTCACGATCAACTCCAGCACCCAGATCGTGATCGCGAGCGGAATCCAGATCAAAAGCCCGGTGATGAGATATTTTTTCATCGGGCACCACCCCTTCCTCGGCGGCGTTCCACGCTACGGCCGAACGCCTGCCCCGCTGCTGACGGTTTCGGCTTTCGCCTCGGACTTGCTTTCGGACTTGTCGCCGGATGGCTTGTCGGACTTCGCATCAGGTTTCGGGTCGGACTTCGTGTCGGATTTCGTATCGGATTTCGCCTCGGGCTTCGCGTCGGATTTCGCGTCGCCTGCGTCCTTGGCACCGCTCTTCGCCGCCGGCTTGGCGCCGCTATTCCTGAAATCGGTCGCGTACCAGCCGCTGCCCTTCAACTGAAATCCCGCTGCGGTCAGCATCTTGGAGAACGTCTGCTTGCTGCACTCCGGGCAAACCGTAAGGACCGGATCGTTCAACTTCCGCAGGTATTCCTTCTGGAACCCGCAGGAGGAGCAACGATATTCGTAAATCGGCATGGAGCCTCCGAATGCAAGCCCTTGAATTATACCCTACGAGAAGTCCGGTTCCTTCAAGGAGAGTCGGGGCGCTCACTCGAGTTTCAAGCCAGGCCGCGGTTGCCTTTCACGCCGATCAGGCGCGGCACGTTGAGTTTGCGCGGCCCCAGGGACTTCCTGTCGCGCAGGTACCGGGCACACAGATCCCATATCGGCTCGCCCGCATTTTCGTCGCCGGCGCTCTCGGCGACGGGCGCCCAACTCGCGACCCTGTAGGTCTTGTCCGCCTCGATCGGGCGCTCGCCGATGCGCATGTCGCCGATGCGCTCGCCCCTCCTCGCGCCCGGCGTGCAGCTGTAGCGCATGCCGCCGATCCGCACCATGTCGCCGCCCTGCTGATAGTACGGATCCGGGTTGAACAGGTTGTCGCAGATGTCTTCCAGGTTCGCCTTGATCGTTTCGCCGGTCATCTGCGTCGCGACGGCATTGGGATAGGTGATCGCGGTCTGATTCATGATCTGCTCGTAGGTGATCGCCTCGCCGGGCAGAATCGTCGTCCCCCAGCGAAAGCCGGGGGAGAAAGCGATCTCCGCGCCTTTCGCTTCCATGAGCGCGTCGAGGATCAGTTGATCCATGCTGCCGTTGAAATTCCCGCGGCGGTACAGCAGCTCCTCGCTCACCGCGAGTTTCTCGGAGAGCTTTTCCATGTACGGCGCGCGTGTCGCCTCGATCAGCCGTGCCATCTCGCGATCGGCGGGCAGCAGCCTGGCGAACACCGGCAACAGCCGGTAGCGGTATGCGGCGATGCGCCCGCTTTTTACGTCGAGGTCGAGCACCGCGAGAAACTTGCCGTGCGAACCGGCGTTGGTGACGAGCGTCCTGCCTTTCGCGTTCGATACGACGACCGGCACCGGCACACCGTCGTGGGTGTGGCCGCCCAGAATCACGTCTATACCGGTGACTCGGGAGGCGAGCTTCAGGTCGACGTCCATGCCGTTGTGCGAGAGCAGCGCTACCACCTGCGCCCCCTTGTCGCGTATCTCGTCGACTAGTTTCTGCAGCCGCTCTTCCTGAATGCCGAACCTCCATTCGGCGACGAAGCGGCGCGGATGGGCGATGGGCGTATACGGGAACGCCTGGCCGATCACGGCGACCGGCACGCCGCCGAGATTGCGCAGGGTGTAGGGCTTGAACACCGGGTCGCCGAAATCCGCGGTTTCGACGTTCTGCGCGAGAAACTCGATCCGCCCCGCGAAATCCTTGTCCAGCACTTCCTTGATTCGCGCCGCGCCGTAGGTGAATTCCCAGTGCCCGGTCATGATGTCGACACCGAGCAGCTTCTGCGCCTCGATCATGTCCTGCCCGCGCGTCCACAGCGAAGTCGCCGATCCCTGCCAGGTGTCGCCGCCGTCGAGCAGCAGGCTCGCTTTTCGCTCGGCGCGCAGTTTCTTCACGAGCGTCGCAAGATGCGCGAAGCCGCCCATCTTTCCGTATTTCCTCGCCGCCTGCGCGAAATCCAGGTAGGTCAGGGCGTACGCTGCGCGGCTGCCGGGCACGATTCCGAAATGCTTGAGCAGCGCCTCGCCGACCAGGTGCGGCGGGCGGTTCGCGCCCGCGCCGGCGCCGAGGTTGACGCTCGGCTCGCGAAAACTCACCGGCAGCAGCTGCGCGTGGCAGTCGGTGAAATGCAGGAGCGATACGTTGCCGAAGGGCGGCATGTCGTAGAAAGTTTCGTCCTGCGAGCGCGCACCCAGCGGAAGCCCGGCTGCGGCTGCGGCCGCGAGCGCCTGCAGAAATTCGCGACGAGATAGGGACATGGCCCCGTCATTCCCGCGCAAGCGGGAATCCAGGGACTTCTGACGCCGCCGGATCCCCGCTTGCGCGGGGATGACGTTGCGGTATGGGCCGCAACGTCACTTGTTTACGGGGGAAGCCGGGTCGAGCAGGAGTGCCACGAGGTGGGTGATCTGTTCTTCGGTCAGGACGCCGTTGTGGCCGAAGCGCGGCATGTTGGAGCACGCGGCGAACGCTTCCGCATTGTAGATTTTGCCGTAGACGTACTTCTGGACCGGCTCACTCTGTCCGCGCAGCTTGCCGAAGCCTTGCAGGCTCGGGCCGATGGTGCCGAAGGAAATTTCCTGCGTCGCGATCTGGTGACAGTTGTAGCAGTTGCCGCCGTTCGGCCGCTTCGGGTCCGGATCGGTAAAACGCATCCCGTAGCCGTCCTGCGCGATCTTCTCGCCCAGACGCCAGTCGCCTATCAGCTTGCCCGGGGCCGGATATTTGATCGTCGCGGCCTGCGATTTTTCGATTTTTTCGGCGACGTCCCTCGGCGGTTCGTTGCGGTACTTCGTGCAGAGCGCCTGCACTTCGTCCTGCTCGTCCACCCGCGCGGCCATCTGCCGGTTGCCGTGCGTAAAAGCCTCCCGGAACGTCTGCTCGGCGCGCTGCCGCGCTTCGCTGTCGGAAAGCTGCGTGACGCAGCCGGCGACCAAACCAGCACCAACGAAAAGCGAGAGTATCGTTTTCATCACACCGTCCGCTCAGCGCTTGAGGCCCGGTGCATTGACGGTACCGCCGTTCGCGTACTTCGCCATGTACACCATGAGCGCGATCGAAGCCTCGGAGGTGTAATCCAATTGCGGGTGGCGCATCTGCCAGTAGCAGTCGTACAAACGGTGCTGCATGGTGCGCACGGTGCCCTGCGAGACGCGGTACGCCGGCCAGGTCGTGAAGATTTTCTGCGCGTCCTTCGGATCGGTGAGCTTGGGCAATTCCTGCAGGCGGATGCGCCTGCCGTTCTCGCCGTGGCAGCTCACGCAGGCGAAGTCGTGCGGGCCGGCGCGGCGGTAGAAGAGTTGCTCGCCGATGCGCAAGGCTTCGATTTCCTTCGGATGGCGTATCGGCACATCGAGCGTCATGCCCTTCGACTCGGCGGCGATGTAGCTCACCAGCGCCTCCATGATCGATTGCCGGTCGGGCGAGGAGAACGGGTTTTTCATCGCTTCCTCGGGTGTGAAGCCCTGCAGCGTCACCATGCAGGTCACCAGGCGCGATTCGACGTCCTGGACTCGATCGGTATCGGCGAAATAACGCGGCAGCCGTGCATAGGCGCCTTTCACTACACCCGCCCCGAGGCCGAGGTCGCATTGCTCGAGCGAGGCGCTCTTCGGTCCGCGGCTTTTCTTCCACAGCTCCTCGCCGCGCGCTTCCCACAGATCGGCGGGATTGCCTTCGACGAGCATCTTCCGGTAGCGCTCGATTTCCTTCTGCGTGTCCTGCTGCGCCTGCGCGAAGCACGGCAGCATCGCCGTCAGCACCCCGGCCAGGACGCGTTTGATGTGCATCGCTTTCTTCCTCGTGAAACTCGCGCCGGCACGAGCGCCGTATTCAGCCGCCGGCGATGACCGCTTCGTCGGTTCTCTTGTCGCCCTGGTTGTCGAGCCAGGCGATCGTCACCTTCTCGCCGGGCTTGCCGCCTTTGAAACGGAAGTGCAGGAAAGGATTGCGCGATATCGAAGTCCCCCATTGCGCCGACAGCACCGTCTTGCCGCCATGCGTGACGGTCACGTTCCGGATGAAATGCGCCGGAACGAGCTTGCCGCCGGGGTCTTTTCGCAGGCCCGTTTCCATCTCGTGGGCCATCAGCACCTTCACCTCGACCTTGTCGCCCGTCATGCTGGCGCGGATGCGCATCGGATCTGCCATATCAACCCCCGCACCCGCCGATGGTGACCTTGATCTCTTTCATCGCATGGAAATACTTGCCGTCCGCTATCACCAGCGCGTAGATGTTCGAGGTCTCCGCCATCTTGACGCGGGTGCTGACGAAAGGATCGGTGCCGGCGGGAATATCGAAGTCCGCGGACAGGGTATTGGGGTTCTTTTCGATCAGGATCGCGATGGCCTGCGTTTTCGGCAGCTTGCTCTCCACTGCGACCGGCACCACGGCGCCGTTCTCCGCGATGTCAGGAGCGGTGATCTCGATCGCTTCGCTCGGGGTCGATGTGCCGCCGCCCAGCGCCTTCACCGTGTCGGCGATGCTCCTGGTGTCGAACGCCGCCTTGTTCCACTCCTGGGCGATCGCCTCGCCGGGCCGCATCCATCCCGCCACTGCGGCAATGGCGAGCACACCCGCTCCGCCACCCGCTTTCAACACTTCGCGCCGCTTGGCGTCCACCAGGCTTTCCTTGGAGTTCCCGGGATCGGGAATAGCGGATTTTACCGTGGCTCTTGAGCAAATGCGACGGAAACCATGGACAGTTATTTTCCCCCGCGTCCTGTGTTAGGGTGACGAATCTTCGGTGCGAGCTGAGCCTCACGAACGGGACGGACCGCCATGCTTTTGCAGCAATCCGCAGCGCCATCGATCCGCACAGCGCTGCGCGCCGTCTATGGGTGCTTCGTCATTTATTCGGGGCTCCTCGTCTTCGGCATGATGTGCTTCATCTGGTCCGGCGTGTCGGCGCTGCTATGCCACCTGCTGCCCGAGGAACGGGGGAGAGTGGTCGGGCGGTGGGTCACCAGCTACGGTTTTCGCTGCTATCTCTGGCTCCTCGCGCTGACCGGGGCCTTTCGCTTCGATCTGCGGGCTCTGGACGCCTTGCGCGACGCCGGCCCTTTGATCATCGCCCCCAACCATCCCGGCCTTCTGGATGCGGTGATGGTCCTCTCGCGCCTGCCCAATGTGGCCTGCGTGATGAAGGCCGACTTGATCAACAACTGGATTTACGGAGCCTCGGCACGCCTGGCAGGCTACATACGCAACGACGACTTTATCGGAGGGGTGACGCTGGCGGTGGAGGACTTGAGGGCCGGCGGTCAGCTCCTGCTCTTCCCTGAAGGGACCCGCACGACACGCCGGCCGATCAATCGCTTGAAGGGAGGAGCGGTTCTCGTCTCGAAGCGCTCGGGCGTTCCCATCCAGACCGTATTGATCGAAACCACGTCGCCTTTTCTGTCCAAAGGCTGGCTGCTTCATCGCATTCCGCCGATGCCGGTCTGTTACCGCGCCCGGCTGGGAAGGCGGTTCATGGCCAGGGACAATCTGAAGGAGACGATTGCAGAGATGGAAGCCTATCTGGCATCCGAGCTTGGCCGCGGCACCAGCCTCGATGCCGCCGGCGATATCCTGGCGCAGTCGCACAAGCCCCGGCTCGACGAACTATGAGGACTCGATGAGGGAGGCTTCCCGGAGCCATCTTGTCCTGATTCCAAGCTACAACCCCGGCGAGCGGGTTTACGAGACTGTTCAGTCTGCGAGGCGCGCCTGGAACCCGGTGTGGATCGTCGTGGATGCGAGTACCGACGGCACGGCCGAAGGATTGCGCGCCATGGCCAGGGCCGATCCGGGTCTGAAGCTGATCGTATTGCCCAGGAACGGCGGCAAAGGCGCGGCCGTACTGCACGGCATCGAGCTGGCGGAAGCCGCCGGTTTCACGCATGTCCTGACAATGGATTCGGACGGCCAGCACCCGCCTGAGCTGATCGGCGAGTTCATGGCGGCTTCCGCAGCCGAGCCTTCCTGCATGGTGCTGGGCGTTCCGGTGTTCGACGCAAGCGCGCCGAATCTGCGCGTGAAGGGGCGCCGCGTATCCAACTGGTGGGCCAACCTGGAAACGCTCTGGACGGGAATCGGCGATTCCCTGTTCGGCTTCAGGGTGTACCCGATCGCGCCCCTGCGCAAAGTGATGCGGGCTCAGCACTGGATGCGGCGCTTCGACTTCGATCCGGAAGCGGTGGTGCGGATGTGCTGGTCGGGGGTGCGTCCGCTCAACAAACCCGCGCCGGTGCGGTATTTCCGCCCGGACGAGGGCGGCGTGTCGCATTTCAACTACTGGCGCGACAATGCCCTGCTGACCTGGATGCACGCACGCCTGTTTCTCGGCTTCCTGCTGCGGCTCCCGATGCTCGCGATGCGGCGCCTGAGAACCTCGTAAATTCAAACCGATACGCGGGCGCATCCGGCAGAAACGCAGAGGCGCGGATTCAATGAACCGCGCGGAACGCCAGCACCGTATTGCTGCCCCCGAATGCGAAAGAGTTGGACAGCGCCGCCCGCAGGCCGCCGCGCAGCGGACCCCCGGTGATGTGGCGCACGCCGGTGCACTCGCGATCCACATTGTCGAGGTACGCGGTCGGCGGCGCCTCCTGCGAGGCCAGGGACATCACGGTGATGATGGCCTCGATCACTCCGGTGGCGCCGAGCATGTGTCCGTGCATCGATTTCGTGGCGCTGACGGCGACCGCTTCGGAGCGCGATCCGAAAACGCCGCGAATGGCCGCGATTTCGATCGGGTCGCCTTCGCGCGTCGCCGTGCCGTGCGCGTTGATGTAGTCGATCTCATCGGTGGTGAGGCCGCCATCCTGAATCGCCATGCGCATGGCGCGCATCTGTCCGTCCACACTGGGCCGGACCAGGTGTTCGTGATCGGAAGTGCTGCCGCATCCGGCGAATTCGGCGTAGATCCTCGCCCCGCGGCGAACCGCGTGGTCCCAGTCCTCGAGGATCATTGCGCCCGCCCCTTCCCCGAGCACCAGACCCTGCCGGTCGGAACTGAACGGGCGGCAGGCGCGCGCGGCGCTTGTCTCGTCGCCCAGGGCGAGAATGCGCATCGCTTCCCATGCGCGCACCACGCCGTAGGAGAGCGGCGCCTCGGAGCCGCCGACGACCATCAGGCTTGCCTCGCCCGAGCGCAGCTTGGACAGAACCTCGGCGATCGCGACGGCCGATGAGGCGCACGCGACCGAATAGGTCGCGGAGGAAGCCCCCAGGCCGAGCTGAATCGATATGTGGGAGGCGGCCGCATTGCTCATACCGAGCACGACCGAAAGCGGCGATACGCGCTCGCGGCCGTTGCGCAGCAACTCGATATAGCCGCTCTCGAAGGTCAGCGTGCCGCCCAGCGCCGTCCCCCAGGAAACGCCCCAGTCGTTGCGCGGCGCGTCCTTGACCCGGGGAAGCCCGGCATCCTGCCACGCCGAAAGGGCAGCGGTGGTCCCGAGCTGGCTGTAGCGGTCCATGGTGTAGGCAAGCGACTTGCCAAGCGCTGCGTCGGCGTCGAAATTCGTGCAACGAACCGCCGGAACGGCGAGCGGTCTCGTCACTTCCTCCTGGCGGGTAAACAGCCGTATCGCGGATTCGCCGCGCAGCATGCGGCCGAAGAAGTCCGGAAGGTCTCCACCAAAAGGACTGACGAGCCCCAGGCCGGTGACGGCGACGCGCCGCGCGCCCGCCATCAGACGCCTTTTCCGTCCGTGACCTTGTCCACGATCGAAAGGAGATCGCCGACGGTCTTGGGTCGCGGAATGTCCTGCGGTATCTTCACTCCGAGCCTGTCCTCGAATTCGAACAGCAGCTCGAGCAGCAGGAGCGAATCGACCTTGAGCTCCTCGAGCGAGGTATCGGGCGTCACTCGAGCGGGATCGATGTTCTCGCGCTTGTGGAGGAATTCACTCAGGACGGTCAGGGTGTCGTTTTTCATGATCCCAAATTAATTATGCCGACGATTGGTTTTACACGATCTCCGGTCGTGCTTCCACAATTCTCGCACGTCCTGTGCTAGCGTGGCGCATGACTTCGCTGACTCCCGCCCGCACCGATTCCGACCTGCTCGACATCAACCGGCACTTCTACGACGCGCTGTGGGCGGACGCGCGCCTGATCGAGCCCCAGCGCTTCAACACCTGGCCGCTGGTACGCTCGCTGCTGACACCCAGGCAGCGCCGCCTGGAAGTGGCGCCGGGATTGCGCCCGCGCCTGCCGATCGAGGGGACGCAGTTCCTCGATATCAGCCCGTCGGCGCTGGCGAAACTGCGCGCGCGCGGCGGCACCGGGACGCTCGGCTCCATCACGGCCCTGCCCTACGGCGATGCGATATTCGATCTGATCTGCGCCTTCGATGTGATAGAACATGTCGACAACGACGAGCGCGCTCTCGCGGAGCTCGCGCGCGTGGCGGCGCCCGGTGCGGCGCTCATCACTTCGGTACCGCTGCATCCTGCGCAGTGGACGGGCTTCGACGATTTCGTCGGCCACTGGCGCCGCTACGAGCCGGCAGAATTGCTGGCCAAACTGGCGCGACAAGGCTTCGCGGTGGAACGCAGCGCCGCTTTCGGGATGCAGCCTAAATCCTCGCGCCTGGTCGGCCTCGGCATGTGGTTGTTGCTCCACCGGCGCGAACGCGCGATGTGGTGGTACAACCGCGTGATGATGCCGCTCAGCGTGCGCTTTCAGAAACCGCTGGCGCTGGCCGAGGGTCTGATCGACACCGCCCAGGTCGGGGAAGTCCTGCTCCTTTGCCGGCGCCGGGACGTTCAGTAAATTCACTCCAGGCGGAGAAACCGAGGCGTAAGCCGAGGTCGGGGCCTTGAAATAGGCCGCGCGAGATTATCGCGCGGCCGGTCGTTTCTAGAACGGGATATCGTCGTCCATGTCGTCGAACTTGCCCCCCGATTTCTTGTCGGCCTTGCCCTCGCCCGCGGCGGCCGGTTCCCTGACCTCCTCACCGCGCTCCCGGGCACCGGCGTCGCCCGCGCCCTGCCGGCTGCCGAGCATCTGCATGCGGTCGGCGACGATTTCGGTGGTGGTGCGCTCCTTCCCTTCCTTGTCCTGCCATTTGCGCGTGCGCAACGATCCCTCGACGTAAACCTGCGAGCCTTTTTTCAGGTACTCACCGGCGATCTCGGCGAGCCGGCTGAAAAACACCACGCGGTGCCATTCGGTGCGTTCCTGCTTTTCGCCGCTCGTCTTGTCCTTCCAGGTGTCCGTGGTGGCGATCGAGATGTTGGTGATCGCTCCGCCCTCGGGGTTGTAGCGCGTCTCAGGATCGCGTCCCAGATTGCCTACCAAAATGACTTTATTGACTGATGCCATTTATCTTTCCTCCGATTATTTCCGTCGCCGCCCGCTCGTCGGGCGATTCAGGATACACCGTTAGTCTGGCGACGCCTTCTTCGGGCATCACCGCCGCTTCGAGCACGCCGTGCAAACGAACGAGCTCCTCGCGCAGCGCGACCGCATCGCCCCGGCACGCACGGGTAAGTCCGCTCCGCGGAATCGCCCGTAACGCGCACGTCAGAGGCCACTCCCTGCCATAACGCAACAATCGCGATTCCGAATACAAGCACCGAAGTCTGTCTTCAGATGCCCGAGGACGTCGCGCCAAACTCCCCGGCGGCGCGGGCCTTCTTTCCATAAACCCACTCGAACAATGGCGTGGCCATCAGCGTGGTCACAATGGCCATCAAAACCCCGATGGAGAACAACGCAGGCTGGATGATCCCTTTCTGGAGGCCGATGTTGAGAATGATCAGCTCCATCACACCCCGTGCGTTCATCAGCGTGCCCACGGCCATCGCAGTCCGGTTGTCCTCGCCCGCGAGCCGCGCGGCGGCCCAGCAGGCCACGCCCTTGGCCGCGATCGAGGCGACCAGCACCACTGCGGCGATGAAGATCAGCCCGGTGCTGTTCACCATGTCGAACCGGGTATTGAGTCCGGAGAACGAGAAGAACATCGGCAGCAGGAATACCACGGCGAACGGTTCGAGTTGCCGTCTGAGCTCTTGCGTGAGAAAGCCGCGCGGCATCGCCACGCCGAGGAGGAAGCCGCCGAAGACGGCGTGAATGCCGGCTGCGTCCATCGCCCACGCGGCAAGCATGAGGAGCATCAGCACCACGCCGAGCAGGCCCGGGCTGATTCTCTGTTCAGTTTCGGCCAACCGACCCAACGGCGCGAGGAGCTTGCGCCCGACGAACACCATGAGCAGCGCATAGCCGATGCCGCCTGCAAAGGCCTTCACCGCCACGATGGCTCCACCGCCGAAGCTCGCGAGCACGATGGCAAACACGCACCAGGCCGCCGCATCGTTGATCGCGCCGGCCGCGAGCACCAGCGTGCCGAGCGCCGTGCCGGTGAGGCCGCGGTCGTGGATGATGCGGGCAAGCACCGGAAAGGCCGTGATCGCGATCGCCGCGCCGAGAAAGAGAATCGCTTCGAAGGTGCGTGTCTTCTCGGAGAAAAGTCCCGGCACGTTCACGAGCCAGAGCGCGAGCGCCGCGCCGACAATGAAGGGCACCAGCATTCCCGCGAGGGACACCGAAAGGGCGCTGCGCATGCGGCTGCGGAAAAGCTCGGTATTGAACTCCACGCCCACCAGGAACATGTAGAGCCCGATGCCGAGCTGCGCGAAAACGTAGAGCGTCTTGAGTGATTCCGGCGGGAACAGGAACTGTTGCGCCCCGGGCCAGAAGAGCCCGAACAGGGAGGGCCCGATGAGCACGCCCGCGACCATTTCGCCTATGACTTGCGGCTGGCCGCAGCGCAGCGCCACCCAGCCGACGGCCCGGCAAGCCGCCAGAATGAAGAATATCTGCAGGAAGAACGCAACGGAAAGTTCGGCTGAAGTCATTTTGGATGCCGGATCTTGTTGTGGCCGCGACGCCAGGCAATGCCCGGTGCCCCCCGGGGCCGTCCGAAACCGCAAGAGTATAGCGGCAAGTCCCGCTCTCATCCCTGCCACTCGGCGGCCGGCGTCCGGACGCTATATAGGTAGCGGAGGTGCCAAGGAATTTCGTATAGTAGCGGGTTGGGCTTTTCCCACAGAGGGGTTGGGCTTTTCCCACAGAGACCTTGTCTTGATAGACCAGATTCGCATTCGCGGCGCACGCACGCACAACCTGAAGAACCTGAACGTCGATCTGCCGCGCAACCGCTTGATCGTCGTCACCGGCTTGTCGGGCTCCGGGAAATCTTCGCTCGCCTTCGACACGCTCTACGCGGAAGGACAGCGCCGCTACGTCGAGTCGCTCTCGGCCTACGCGCGGCAGTTCCTGCAACTGATGGAGAAACCCGACGTCGATCTGATCGAGGGGCTCTCGCCCGCGATCTCGATCGAGCAGAAGGCGGCGAGCCACAACCCGCGTTCCACCGTGGGCACCATCACCGAGATCCACGACTACCTGCGGCTGCTCTACGCACGCGCCGGGACCCCTTATTGCCCGGTACACAAGCTGCCGCTCGAGGCGCAGTCGGTGTCGCAGATGGTGGACCACGCCCTTGCACTCCCCCAGGACACGAAGCTCATGATGCTCGCCCCCATCGTGGCGAACCGCAAGGGGGAGCAGCACGAGCTCGTCGCGGAGCTGCGCGCCCAGGGGTTCGCTCGCCTGCGCGTGGACGGGAAGGTGCATGAGATCGATTCGGTCCCCAGGCTCTCGAAGAACGTCAAGCATTCGGTGGATGTGGTCGTCGACCGCTTGAAGGTGCGGCCCGACGCGAAGCAGCGTCTCGCCGAATCGTTCGAAACGGCGCTGCGGCACGCCGACGGCCGCGCCGTGGTGCTCGAGATCGATTCCGGCCGCGAGCACCTGTTCTCGGCGCGCTTTGCCTGCCCGGCCTGCGACTACTCGCTCCCCGAGCTCGAGCCGCGCCTGTTCTCGTTCAACAATCCGATGGGGGCCTGCCCGGGATGCGACGGCCTGGGCGCGATCACTTTCTTCGATCCGAAGCGCGTGGTCGCGCACGCGAGTTTGAGCCTGGCCAGCGGCGCGATCAAGGGCTGGGACCGGCGCAATCAGTTCTATTTCCAGATGCTCACGAGCCTCGCCGCGCATTTCGCGTTCGAGGTCGAGGCGCCGTTCGAGAAGCTCCCCGAGCCGATCCAGGCGATCGTGCTCCACGGCACCCCGGAGAAAATCCCGTTCTCCTATTTGAACGAGCGCGGCCGCACCGTCGTGAAGGAGCACGCCTTCGAGGGTATCCTGCCGAACCTGGAACGGCGCTACAAGGAGACCGATTCGCTGGTGGTGCGCGAGGAACTCGCGAAATACCTGAACACCAAGGTCTGCCCGGCCTGCGAGGGCGCGCGCCTTCGCCCGGAAGCGCGACACGTCAAAGTCGCGGACAAGGCGATTTACGAAGTGAGCGGAATCCCCCTGAAGCAGAGCCTCGAATTCTTCCGCGAGCTGAAACTTTCCGGCGCCAAACAGGCGGTCGCCGAGAAGATTATGAACGAAATCGTGGCGCGGCTTTCCTTCCTCAACAATGTCGGCCTCGACTACCTGTCTCTCGACCGCTCCGCCGACACCCTCTCCGGCGGCGAAGCGCAGAGGATTCGCCTGGCCAGCCAGATCGGCTCGGGGCTCACCGGGGTGATGTACGTGCTGGATGAACCTTCGATCGGCCTGCACCAGCGCGACAACGGGCGGCTGCTCGCCATGCTCAAGCAGCTTCGCGACCTCGGCAATACCGTCATCGTGGTCGAGCACGACGAGGAGGCGATCAACTCGGCCGACCATGTAATCGATATGGGGCCGGGAGCGGGCGAGCACGGCGGGCGGGTGGTCGCGGAAGGCTCGCCCGAGCAAATCCGCAAGAACCCCGCCTCCCTCACCGGCCAGTATCTGTCGGGTGCAGCCGAGATCGCCATGCCGAAGAGCCGTCGCCGATTCGACAAGACGCGGGTCTTCAGGCTCCGGGGCGCGCGCGGGAACAATCTCAAGAATATCGATCTGACGCTTCCCGTGGGCCTGTTCGTGTGCATCACCGGCGTATCCGGCTCGGGCAAATCGACGCTCATCAACGACACGCTCTATCACGCCGTGGCGCACGAGCTCTATGGCTCGGCGCACGAGCCCGCGGCGCACGATTCGATCAAGGGGATGGAATTCTTCGACAAGGCGATCAGCGTCGATCAGAGCCCGATCGGCCGCACCCCTCGTTCCAACCCCGCGACCTATACGGCGCTCTTCACGCCGATCCGCGAGTTGTTCGCGGGCGTTCCCATGGCGCGCGAGCGCGGCTACGGTCCCGGACGGTTCTCGTTCAACGTCAAGGGCGGGCGCTGCGAGGCCTGCCAGGGCGACGGCGTCATCAAGGTCGAGATGCATTTTCTTCCCGATATCTACGTGCCTTGCGACACCTGCCACGGCAAGCGCTACAACCGCGAGACCCTCGAAGTGCAGTTCAAGGGAAAGAACATCCACGACGTTCTCCAGATGACGGTGGAAGCCGCCCACGAGTTTTTCAACGCGGTCCCCACGGTCGAGCGCAAGCTCCAGACCCTGTTGGAGGTCGGTCTCGGCTACGTCCAGCTCGGCCAGTCCGCGACCACGCTCTCGGGCGGCGAGGCGCAGCGGGTCAAACTCTCGCTCGAGCTTTCCAAACGCGACACCGGCCGCACGCTTTACATACTGGACGAGCCCACCACCGGCCTGCACTTCAAGGACATCGACCTCCTGCTCTCGGTACTGCACCGCCTGCGCGACGCCGGCAACACCGTGGTGGTGATCGAGCACAACCTCGACGTCATCAAGACCGCCGACTGGATCGTCGATCTCGGCCCCGAGGGCGGCGACGGCGGCGGGCGCATCCTCGCGCAAGGCACGCCCGAGGACGTGGCCGCGACCGAAGCGAGCTTCACCGGGCAGTACCTGCGTAACGTCCTTGGAAAGAAAATAAAGCGCGCGGCTTAGACAAGCTATCGGGGACTGCGTAGAATCGCCTGCGTTTCGGTCGACAAACGCATAGGGAGACTGACATGACCCGCACCATTCAATCCGTCCTCGCGGCCTTTGCCCTTGCGACGCTCGCCGCGCCGCTCGCCGCCCAGGAGGGCACGCTCAAGAAGATCAAGGACTCGGGCTCGATCACCATCGGCCACCGCGACGCCTCGATCCCCTTCTCGTATTACGACGACAAGCAGCAGGTGGTCGGCTACGCCGTCGACCTGTGCCTCAAGATCGTCGACGCGGTGAAGAGCGAGCTGAAAATGCCGAGCCTGAAGGTGAACTACCAACTGGTCACTTCCGCGAACCGTATCCCGCTCATGGCGAACGGCACGATCGATCTGGAGTGCGGCTCGACCACCAACAACATCGCGCGCCAGGAACAGGTGGGGTTCACCATTACTCATTTCGTCACCGCCAACCGCTGGATCGCGAAGAAATCCGCGAACATCCGCTCGCTCACCGACTTGAAGGGCAAGACCATCGTCTCGACCGCGGGCACGACCAACATCAAGCAGATCACCGAGATCAACGGCGCGCAGAATCTCGGCATGAACATCATCTCGGCCAACGGCCACCCCGAGGCCTTTCAGATGGTCGAGACCGGCCGCGCCGTGGCGTTCGTCATGGACGACATCCTGCTCTACAGCCTGGCGGCGCAGTCGCGCTCGCCCGGCGACTACGCGATCTCTTCCGAGGCGCTTTCGGTCGAACCCTACGGCATCATGGTGCGCAAGGACGACGCGGCGTTCAAGAAGGTGGTGAACGCCGCGATGACCAACATCTACAAGTCTGGCCAGATCAACGCGATCTACGAGAAGTGGTTCCTGAAGCCGGTCCCGCCCAGGGGCATCAACCTGAACGTGCCGATGAGCGATCAGTTCAAGAAGGTGGTCGCCAACCCGACGGATTCCGGAGACCCCGCGGCATACAAGTAGTGTTAAAGCGGACGCGGAGCGCCGCTTTAACTGCGCGCGTTGCAACGGACCTGGTAAACCGTTGAACGCGCGCTTTCGCTTTCGGGGAGTGGATTGAACTACCACTGGCATTGGCAAGTTTTGCTCGAGACCGAGCCGGGAGGTACGGGGACCTATCTCCACTACCTCATCGTCGGCTTGGGCTGGACGCTCGCCACTGCTCTTGCAGCCTGGGTGATGGCGCTGGCCATCGGTGCGATCGTGGGCACGCTGCGCACCACGCCGCTGAAATGGGTGGTGCGCCTCGGTGACCTCTACGTGGAGATCTTCCGCAACGTGCCGCTCATCGTGCAGATGTTCCTGTGGTTCTTCGTGCTGCCGGAGCTCATGCCGAAGGGACTCGGTGACTGGATGAAGCAGATGCCGCCGCCCTGGGGCTCTTACGTCCCGGCGGTGGTGTGCCTCGGTATCTTCACCTCGGTACGCGTCGCCGAGCAGGTTCGCGCCGGCATCAATTCCCTGCCGAGCGGCCAGCGCATGGCCGGCATCGCGACGGGGCTGAGCGAAGCACAGACCTATCGTTACGTCATCCTGCCGCAGAGCTTCCGCATCATCCTGCCGCCGCTCACTTCGGAATTCATGAATGTCATCAAGAATTCTTCGGTGGCGCTGACGATCGGGCTGCTCGAGCTCACCGGCCGCGCGCGCTCGATGCAGGAGTTCAGCTTCAGGGTGTTCGAAGCGTTCACCGCAGCGACAGTGATCTACCTGCTGACCAACCTGGTGGTGGTGCTCGCGATGCGTGCGCTCGAGAGGAAGGTGCGCGTTCCGGGCCTGATCGCCGTGGGCGATGCGCCGCAGGCAGGGCATTGATGTCCGGCTTCGATTTCGACGTCATCGAGCGCTCCTGGGTCTACCTCTTCAGGGAGGGGATGAGTTTCACGCTCACACTCACCGTGCTGGCAATGACGGGCGGCATCGTGTTCGGCACCCTGCTCGCGATGATGCGGCTCTCGAGCATCAAGCCCGTGTCGGTGCTCGCCGGCGCTTACGTCAATCTGATGCGCTCGATCCCGCTGGTATTGGTGATCTTCTGGTTCTTCTTCCTCGTGCCCTACATCGGCGCCTGGATCCTGAGGGAGCCCAACCCGATAAAGGTGGGTGCGTTCTGGTCGGCGGCGATCACCTTCACCATGTTCGAGGCGGCGTACTACTGCGAGATCATGCGCGCCGGCATCCAGTCGATCCCGCGCGGGCAGGTCTGGTCGGGCTACGCGCTCGGCCTGGACTACTGGCAGACCATGGCGAGGATCGTGCTCCCTCAGGCGTTCCGCAATATGCTGCCGGTGTTGCTCACGCAAACCATCATCCTGTTCCAGGACACTTCCCTCGTGTACGTGATCTCCGCCACCGATTTCCTCGGAGCGGCCGCGAAAGTCGCCAACCGCGACTACCGTCTGGTCGAGATGTACAGTTTCGTGGCCGTGGTGTATTTCATCGTCTCGTACGGGCTGTCGACCCTGGTCAAGGGTCTGCAGAAACGCATCGCAATCATCAAGTAGAGTCCAAATGATCTCGATCAAGAACGTCAGCAAGTGGTACGGCGCCTTCCAGGTGCTGACTGACTGCTCTACCGAAGTGAAAAAAGGCGAAGTCGTCGTGGTGTGCGGGCCCTCAGGCAGCGGAAAATCGACGCTGATCAAGTGCGTCAACGGGCTGGAGCCGTTTCAGAAAGGCGAAATTCTCGTCGACAGTGTCTCGGTCGGCGACCCGAAGACCGATCTTCCGAAGTTGCGCGCGAAGATCGGCATGGTGTTCCAGAATTTCGAGCTGTTTCCGCACATGAGCGTGACCCGGAACCTGACGCTGGCGCAGATCAAGGTGCTCGGCCGCGGCGAGGACGAGGCGACCCGGAAGGGCCTAGCGTTGCTGGAGCGCGTGGGCCTCGCCGCCCACAAGGACAAGTATCCGGGCCAGCTTTCGGGCGGCCAGCAGCAGCGCGTCGCGATCGCCCGCGCGCTCGCCATGGATCCGATCGCGATGCTGTTCGACGAACCCACCTCGGCGCTCGACCCTGAGATGATCAACGAGGTGCTCGACGTGATGGTGGGGCTTGCCCGCGAAGGCATGACCATGATGGTGGTCACGCACGAGATGGGGTTTGCCCGGAAGGTCGCCCACCGCGTCATCTTCATGGACCGCGGCGAAGTCGTCGAGGACGCGCCGAAGGAGGATTTTTTCGGCAAGCCGCGCTCGGAGCGGGCCCAGCAGTTCCTTTCCAAGATCCTGGGCCACTGACCCGGCCTGCCGCGAAGCGACGGACTTCGCGGCATCGCCCCAGGGGCCTTGGCCTCAGCCCTTCAGAGCGCGCGCGCGGATCGCGTCCAGAGTCGTGGACGTGGTGATGGCTTGAGGATCGATTCGGACTTCGATCAGCGCGGGCTTGCCGGCAGAGGCCGCGCGCTCGAAAGCCGGCGCGAACTGCGCGGTCTCCTCGACCGTTTCTCCGTGCGCTCCGTAAGCGCGCGCGAGTGCGGCGAAATCCGGATTCACGAGCGACGTGCCGTAGACCCGCGCGGGGTATTCGCGCTCCTGGTGCATCCGGATCGTGCCGTACATGCCGTTGTTCACGACTACGAAAACGATCGGCAATTCGTACTGAACCGCGGTAGCGAGCTCCTGCCCGTTCATGAGGAAGTCGCCGTCGCCGTTGATCGAGACGACGATGCGCTGCGGATGCGCCACTTTCGCCGCGACGCCGGCAGGCACGCCGTACCCCATCGAGCCGTTGGTGGGTGCGACCTGCGTGCGCAGGCCCGGGTAGCGGTAGAAGCGCGACGCCCAGCCGGCGAAGTTGCCGGCGCCGTTGGCGATGATCGCATCCTGCGGAAGGCGATCGCGCAGCCAGCAGACGATCTCGGCCAGTTGTACCTTGCCCGGATTGGGAGCGGGTTTCGTCCACTGGAGATAGTCGGCGCGTGCCTGCTCGCGCCAGGCCTTCCACGCACCGCCGTCCACTTTCAGATTTTTCAGCGCCGCGGCGATCTGCGGCATCCCGGAGTTGATGAGGAGCTCGCCCTGGTACACGCGGCCGAGTTCCTCGGCCCCCGCGTGCACGTGCACCAGCTTTTGCTTCGGCCGCGGCGGTTCGACGAGAGTATACGCACCGGTGGTCATCTCCCCGAGGCGCGCGCCGATCACCAGCAGAACGTCCGCAGTGCGCACCCGTTCGGCGAGCTTGGGGTTGATGCCGATGCCGACGTCGCCCACGTAGTGATCGTGGCGATTGTCGAAGAGATCCTGGAAGCGGAACGAGCAGGCGATCGGGAGGCCCGAACTTTCCGCAAAGGCCTGAAAGTCGCTGCAGGCTTCGCGGGTCCATACCGTCCCGCCGAGAATCGCAAGCGGACGCTTCGCCTGCGCGAGCAGGCCCCGCAGCTTTTCCAGATCGCCGGCCGACGGACTCGCCTGCACCACCTGGTAGGGAGCGACATCGGCGACGCTCGCGGTCTGGGTGAGCATGTCCTCCGGCAAGACCAGCACCACGGGGCCGGGCCGCCCGGACGTCGCAAGGTGAAAGGCGTGGCTCACGTATTCGTGCATGCGATCGGGGCGGTCGATCTGCGCGACCCACTTCGTCATCTGCCCGAACATGCGCCGGTAATCCATTTCCTGGAACGACTCACGGTCGGCGAATTCGCCCGGCACCTGGCCGATGAAAAGGATCATCGGCGTGGAGTCCTGCATCGCGGTATGCACGCCGATCGAGGCATTGGTGGCCCCCGGCCCGCGCGTGACGAAACAGATTCCCGGCCGGCCCGTGACCTTGGCCCAGGCCTCGGCCATGTAAGCGGCGCCGCCGTCCTGGCGCGCTACGATCAGACGTATCGAATCGCGCGCGTCGTACAAGGCATCGAGTACCGCGAGGTAGCTCTCGCCCGGAACGCAGAAGGCCGTGTCGACGCCGTGGATTTTCAGCGCATCGACCAGGATCTGCGCCGCGGTTCTGGGTGTGCCGGTGGATTCCATCGAGAAGACGGTGCCTAAAGAGGCGCAACTATACTGCAAGTCGCTGCGCCACATCCCGTCAAGGCAGACATCGTCGACTGCTTCAGAAAAAACCAAAGACATCACGCTGATCGCGGATGACGCCCATCACCATCGGGCAGCCCTTCCCCTATCGGGATCGCATCGCCCAGGCGAAGTAGCTCGGAATGACATCGAAACCTTGCCGATATGTCAGGGTTTACCTGACAAGGAAGCGACTGGGTGCGTATTGGCTATCGGATAAATAGGGGGTGACACGTCAAATTTGGGGGGCCATACTGATCCCAAGCTCCGGAGACCGCGCAGTAAGTCCTGAGTCGGATTAGGGAGTTTCCAGAGTTTTTGCTCGATTGAGTATTCGAGCAAGCGGCAGCAAGGGTCCGAACGTACCGGAGTGCAGCTCCGGTCAACAAACCGGCGGCCCGACGGCGAAACGGTGTAAGCGACAATTGTCGACACCGCCTGCCCGCCAGGACCAGCCCGCGTCCTCTCCCCTGTAGCACGCCAACGGCGATTTTGAGCCGGTTTCCATCAACTTCGCGCGGTCCAGACGGTGCGGGACAGACGGAAATCGTACCTTTTCTGCGGAGGGCACGGGACGTGAGCGCAAAGCCATTCGATGCGACGATCCTCGCGGACGCGGGAGCGCTCCAGGCCGTCACAAACGTACTCGAGGGGCGCGACGATTCCGACCGTCGCCTCCGCCGACATGCGGGTCATGTTTCCGGGCACGGGTTCACGATGAAGCGCGTGCCGTTTTCTGCAATCGCAGGAACACTGCTCGTGCTCCTCGGCGGCTCGGTGATGCTCGGCTGGTGGCTGCAGCTGCCGCCTCTGGTGCGCGGGCTACCTGGGTACGCGACCTTACCGTTCAACACGGCATTGTCTTTTGTTCTTGCGGGTGGCGCGCTGCTCATGCCGCTTTCAGATGCAGCCCGGCGCTGGCGCGTCACGACAGTCATCGGCGGCGCGCTCGCGGTCATCGCGGCGTTGGTGCTCGCCGAGCATCTCTTGCATCTGGATCTCCGCATCGATTGGCCCTCGCTTCACGCCTGGCTGCACGACTCCAACCCGAACCCGGGCCGGATGTCGGCCGGCACCGCTTCGGCTTTTCTGATGAGCGGAGCGGTGTTGATCCTCGCGGCGCGCGTACACCGCCCCTGGATGGGCACCGTTGTCCGGCTGCTGACGCTGGGGGTCGGAGCTATCGGCGCGCTCGGGCTGGCGGGCTATCTCGTCAGAGCTCCACTGCTTTTCCCCCAGTACCTTTTCAGCGGCGTGGCGGTGCACACGGCCGCCGGGCTGGTCGTTCTCGCAATCGGCCTGCAGTCTGCCTGGAGGCGGTTCGATTGGGCCCGCGTCCCGCTGTTTGCGAGAGAGGACGAACGGATCACGTTCGTCGGCGCGACGATACTGGCCGCGGGCGCGCTGGCCGCCGGGATCGCGAGCTTCGCCATTCTTCAGGACCGCGTTCAAACCCTGGTCAGCGACAGCGTCCACGCGGCGTTGACGCGCCGGACCGACATGTTCCGGGACTTGATCGAGGTGCGCGAAATCAATGCCCGGATCGCCGCCACCCGGCCTGCGGTGATCCGCAATCTGCGCGCCATCCACGCCGGCCGCGACGACCGCTCGGACCTTGCAAACGTGCAGGCGGTCGTCGAAAGCTTCCTGAAGCAGGGTTTCAGCGCAATTGCCTATCACGACGTCGACGGCAAGGTCATCGCGAGCGGGGGCGCTTTCGTGCAAGCGCCCGCCATGACGGTGACGCTTGCGAGCCCCGACAAGCCGGAGCTGCTCTGGGACGACGGCTTCTTCCTGCGCCACCAAATTCCCCTGCGGGACTCCGCCGGAGAAGTCGGCACGGTGCTCGCCGAGCAGCCGCTCCTCGTGCTGACGCGTCTCGCCCGGAACGTAGTCGGAATGGGCGCGACCGGAGACATGGACTTGTGCGTCCTGCGCGAAGAACAATTGCAGTGCTTTCCCCAGCGACTCAACCCCCGGGCGTTCTCCACCCCGCTGGTGAACGTTAGCGGCGAATCCCTGCCGGCGACCCGCGCCCTGCGCGGAGAGACCGGCGTGATGATCACCCGGGACTACCGGGCGCAGAACGTGGTCGCCGCCTACGGTCCGGTAGGCGATATGGGTCTCGGGATGGTCGTCAAGATCGACGCGGCCGAGATATTTCAGCCGATCCGCGAGCAGCTGCAGCTCGTCATCGGCCTGTTGCTCCTCCTGGTCGCGGGAGGGACGCTGCTGCTGCGCTCCCAGGTCAGGCCGCTCGCGACCAAGCTGGTCGACGCCGAGACCCAGGCGCGTTCGCGGACGGCGGAACTGGAAACCGCCAACAAGGAACTCGAGGCGTTTTCGTATTCAGTTTCGCACGATCTGCGTTCGCCGCTGCGCCACATCGACGGTTTTGCGGAGTTGATGGCGGAGGAGTGCGGGCCGGCTTTGAATGCCGACGGCCGGCGTTACCTTGGGGTTATTTCAGAGTCGGTGAAGCAGATGGGCAAGCTGATAGATGACTTGCTTTTGTTTTCCCGAATGGGTCGCGTCGGGATGCGGCAGACCCGGGTCAGCATGGCTGAGCTGGTGAAACAGGCGTTGCGAGAGCTGGCCGGCGACGCCAAAGACCGGAATATCGAATGGGAAATTCATTCCTTGCCCGATGTGCAGGGAGATTCTTCGATGCTGAAACAAGTCTGGATCAACTTGCTCTCAAATTCGATCAAATATACACGTCCGCGTGATTTGGCGAAGATCGAAATCGGGTGCAGCAAGAGGAATGGCGAATGGGAATTCCGCGTGCAGGACAATGGAGCGGGCTTCGACATGAAATACGCCGAGAAACTGTTCGGGGTGTTCCAGCGGCTGCATCGGGCGGAAGAATTCGAGGGCACAGGCGTGGGCCTTGCCAACGTGAGCCGGATCGTCGCTCGCCATGGCGGGCGAATCTGGGCTCAGGCGAAAGTCGATGAAGGAGCAATTTTCTATTTCACCCTTCCCAACTCCGAAAGGGAATAGTTTATGACGAAGCTAAGGCCGATTCTTCTCGCTGAAGATAATTTGAAGGACATTGAATTGGTCCTTGCCGCCCTAAAGAAAAACAATCTCGCCAACGAAGTCGTCGTCACCCGCGACGGCGCCGAAGCGCTGGATTATCTTTACCGGCGGGGACAATTCCAATCCCGAGGCGATGGGCTTCCGATCGCGATGTTTCTCGATTTGAAAATGCCCAAAGTGGACGGGCTGGAAGTGCTCAAGCAGATAAAGGGTGACGATGCGCTCAAGATCATACCGGTAGTGATGTTGACCTCGTCGCGCGAGGAAACCGACCTGGTGAAAAGTTACCGGCTGGGAGTCAACGCTTACGTGGTCAAACCCGTCGGTTTTCAGCAATTTGTCGACGCCATAAAACAGACAGGCATGTTTTGGGCCGTCGTCAACGAACCACCTCCTCCGGCGACGGGTTGAGGCGACCGAATCCCGGACAACATGGCCGAGCCATTCAAGATTCTGCTTGTCGAGGATGTCGAGCGTGACGCAGAGTTGGCGTTCCGTGAACTGAAACGCGCCGGACTCGTCTTTCAAAGTCGCAGAGTGGAGACTGAGTCCGACTTTCGGCGCGAGCTCAAGGAGTTTGAACCCGACATCATCGTGTCGGATTTCTCGATGCCACGCTTCAGTGGGAGGGAAGCGCTCACGATTGCGCGCGAATCGGAAGCGGAAATCCCGTTCATCTTCGTGTCCGGAACGATCGGCGAAGACGTTGCGGTCGAGGCAATGAAGGGCGGCGCCAACGACTATGTCATGAAAAACAATCTCGCGCGACTTGGCCCGGCGATCGAGCGCGAGTTGCGCGAGGCGAAAGAGCGACAGAGACGAAAATTCGCGGAAGCGGCCTTGCTAGAGAGCGAAATAAAATATCGAGAACTCATAGAGCAGGCTTCGGACGGTATCTTTGTCACCGATAGGGAGGGCAACTTCCTCCTGGTCAATGCTCGTTATTGCGAGATGCTGAAATACAGCGAAGACGAGCTGCTTCGACTCAGCGTTGCAGACACTTACCCGGAGGGGGAAAGGGAGCATTTGTCGCAGCGCATCGCACAGCTCCGCGAGTTGAAGAGCAGACTGTTCGAGCGGTTGATGCGGCGCAAGGATGGCACCTCCTTTCCGGTCGAGATCAGCGTCAGGTATCTTGAAAAAGGCACACACCAGGGGATCGTGCGTGATATCACCGAGCGCAAAGAGGCGGAGGAAAAGATTCGGCGCCTCAACCGGGTCTATGCGGTGCTGAGCGGGATCAACACGCTTATCGTGCGCGTGCGCGATCGACAGGAGCTCTTCGACGAGGCCTGCCGCATCGCGGTCGAGGACGGAAACTTCGGCATGGCCTGGATCGGCGAGCTCGACCGGACCACGCTCGACGTTACGCCGGTCGCCTGGAAGGGCATGGACGAAAGCGCGACGTCCATGAAGGCGAGCGCGCGCGACGATATTCAGGAAGGACAGGGGATTGTGGGCCGCGCAATCCGCGGGAAAAAGCCCGTGATCACCAACGACATCAGCGCTGATCCCGGAGCCGGCGGATCGCGGCGCGATGAGGCGCTGCGCAAGGACTTCCATTCCATCATCGCCATGCCGTTGATGGTGGAGGGCGAGGTCGCGGCTACGCTGACGCTGTTCGCCAGGGAGCGAAACTTCTTTAGCGAAGACGAGATGAAGCTGCTGACCGAGCTGGCCGGCGACATTTCGTTCGCGCTCGATCATCTGGCCAAAGCCAAGCAGATCGAATATCTCGCCTATCACGACACGCTGACGGGCTTGCCGAACCGGCCGCTGTTCCTGGAACGCCTGTCGCAGGCGCTGCGCGCCGCCGCCCAGTCGTCGAGCCGGCTCGTGCTCACGATCGGCGACGTCAAGCGCTTCCGGCAGATCAACGAAACGCTTGGACGGCACGCGGGAGACGAGTTGCTGAAGCAGATCGCGGCGCGCCTGCCGAAAAACATGCGCAACCCCGAAAATCTCGCGCGTATCGCGGGCGACGGCTTCGCCACATTCCTGCCGGACATCCAGGATCTCTCGGAGGTCTCGCACCGCATGGAAAACCTCCACACCGAAGCATTCCGGCAACCCTTTCTGATCGAAGGTCAGGAATTGATGGTTTCCATGGCGATCGGCATTGCGATCTATCCCAGCGACGGCGGCGACGCGGAAACATTGTTCCGAAACGCCGAAGCTGCGCTCAAGAAGGCCAAGGCCTCGGGCCAGACCTATCTATTCTACGAACCCTCGCTCAACGCGAAGGTGGCGGATTCGCTCAGGCTCGAGAACAAGCTGCGCCACGCCATCGAGGCCGAGCAGTTCGTGCTGTACTACCAGCCGAAGGTGGATTCGAGGAGCGGATCGATCGCCAGCGTCGAGGCGCTCATCCGCTGGCAGGATCCCGAGACGGGCCTCGTGCCTCCGGGCCGGTTCATCCCGCTTCTCGAGGAAACAGGGATGATCCTGGAAGTGGGCTTATGGGCGATCCGCAAGGCGCTCGCGGACCACGGCCGCTGGCGCGCGGCGGGCCTCCGCGCTCCGCGGATCGCAGTGAACGTTTCGACGATCCAGCTGCAGCAGAAGGACTTCGTCGAGATCGTGAAATCCGTCATCGGCGAAAGTCGCGCTTCGAACGAAGCGCACGGAGGCGGGCTGGATCTGGAGATCACCGAAAGCCTCATCATGAGGAACATCGGGGAGATTATCCCGAGGCTCAAGGCGCTGCGGGAGTCGGGCGTGGAGATCATGGTGGACGACTTCGGCACCGGCCACTCCTCGCTCGGCTACCTCGCCCGGCTCCCTATTACCGCGCTCAAGATCGACCGCTCCTTCGTCGAAACGATGTCGAAAAATGCGGAAAGCATGACCATCGTCTCGACTATCATCTCGCTTGCGCATTCGCTCAAACTGAAGGTGATCGCCGAGGGCGTGGAGACGGAGGAACAGGCGAAGCTGCTGCGGCTGTTCAGGTGCGACGAGCTCCAGGGCTACCTTCTCGGCCGGCCCGCACCCTTCGACTCCGTGACCGCCCTGCTGCCGAAAGCAAACTAGATTGCCCCGGCGGCGCGAGGCGTCCGAAACCTGCAAGCATGCCTGAGCGATGCGCCGCGCGGGCCGATTCGATAGAATTGGCCCGAACATCTGCAGAAAATCCATGGTCGACGACATCCCCGGACTGCGCCGCATCCTGAAAACGAACAGGGTGATCGCGGTCGTCGGCCTTTCGGGCGACTGGTTCCGGCCGAGCTACTTCGCGGCGAAATACATGATCGAGCACGGCTACACCGTGATTCCCGTGAATCCGAAGTACGACGCCATCCTCGGACAGAAAAGCTACAAGTCGCTGCGCGATATTCCGGTGAAGGTGGGCATCGTCGATTGCTTCAGAAAAACCGAAGACATCATGCCGATCGCCGAGGACGCGATCGCGATCGGCGCGAAAGTGCTGTGGCAGCAACTCGGCGTCCTGAACTATGAGGCTGCGAAGAAGGCCGAGGCGGCCGGGCTCGAAGCGGTCGTGGACCGCTGCGTGAAGATCGAGCACGCGCGCCTGTTCGGCGGCTTGAATTGGTGCGGCGTGAACACGAAGGTCATCTCCGCAAAACGGCCGCAATGGCTGTCGTACTGAGCGCGACAATCCATGGCTGACCGCAAATTCGGCATCGAAACGCTGGCGCTGCACGCAGGGCAGATCCCCGATCCGGCGACAGGCTCGCGCGCCGTGCCGCTGTATCAGACCACGTCCTACGTTTTCGACTCGGCCGATCACGCGGCAAGCCTCTTCAATCTGCAGACTTTCGGCAACGTTTACACGCGGCTCTCCAATCCGACCACCGCCGTGTTCGAGGAGCGCGTCGCGGCGCTCGAAGGCGGGCGCGCCGCCGTGGCGACCGCCACCGGGCAGGCGGCCGAGATGACCGCGATCCTCACGCTGTGCGAAGCGGGCGACCACATCGTTTCGGCTTCGACGCTCTACGGCGGCACCTACACGCTGCTCGAAGTGAACCTCCGGAAGCTCGGCATCGAAACGACCTTCGTCAATCCCGACGACCCGGAGAATTTCCGCCGCGCGATCACGCCGAAGACCAAGCTGCTCTATGCCGAGACCCTCGGCAATCCGCTTATCAACATCGTCGATCTCGAGGCGGTGGCGAAAATCGCACGCGAGGCGGGCGTCCCGTTCATGGTGGATAACACCGTGCCCTCGCCATATCTGTGCCGCCCGTTCGAGTGGGGCGCGGACATCGTGGTGCATTCGGCCACCAAATACATCGGCGGACACGGCACGACCATGGGCGGGGTCATCGTGGAATCCGGAAAATTCCCCTGGGCGGACGAGAAAATTCGCGGCAAGTTTCCGGGCATGCACGAACCCTCGCGCGGCTATCACGGCGTGCGCTTCTACGAGACTTTCGGCGATTTCAGCTACACCATGCGCGCGAGAATGGAGACGCTGCGCACTTTCGGCCCGACGCTCTCGCCTTTCAACGCGTGGCTGCTGCTGCAGGGACTGGAGACTCTTCCCGTTAGGATGGACCGGCACTGCGGGAATGCGCTCGCCGTGGCGAAATTCCTCCAGGACCACCCTCGCGTGGCGTGGGTCAACTACCCGGGTCTGCCCAGCAACAAGTACCACAAGCTCGCGCAGAAATATCTGTCCAAAGGAGCAAGCGGTCTTTTGAATTTCGGCGTGAAGGGCGGAGCGAAGGCGGGCGAGAAATTCATCGAGGCGGCGACCTTCATGAGCCATCTCGCCAACATCGGCGACGCCAAGACCCTCATCATCCATCCGGCCTCGACCACGCACCGGCAGATGTCCGAAGACGAACAGGCGAAAGCCGGGGTCACTCCTGACATGATTCGCATTTCGGTCGGACTGGAAACGCTCGACGACATCCTCTGGGACATAGATAATGCGCTTTCGGCCACGGCCGAGGCCTGAATCCGACGAAAGAACGAAAGAAATGCTCCAGCGAACCGCAAAACCGATCGCATTCGACACGCCCTACCCGACCCACCGCCGCCCCACGCTTGCAAGAAACGTGGTCTCGACCTCGCAGCCGCTCGCCGCTCAGGCGGGCCTGCGCATGCTGCTCGCGGGAGGTAACGCGGTCGACGCCGCGCTCGGCGCTGCAATCACGCTCACGGTGGTCGAACCGATCTCCAACGGCATCGGCAGCGACGCGTTCGCCATAATCTGGGACGGAAAGCAGCTGCACGGCCTGAACGCCTCGGGGCGCGCGCCGGCCGCGTGGACGCCGGAATACTTCAAGGGTCAGAAGGAGATGCCCTCGCGCGGCTGGAACAGCGTGTCGGTCCCAGGTTGCGTTTCTGCCTGGGTGGAGTTATCGAAGAAATTCGGCAAGCTCCCTTTCGAAAAACTCTTCGAGCCCGCGATCGAGTACGCGGCCAGCGGATTCCCGGTTTCACCCTTCATCGCCGAGCGCTGGAACCCGCAGGTGCCTGAGCTGCGCAGCCAGCCCGGCTTCGCCGAAGCATTTCTGCGCGACGGCCGCGCCCCGCGTGCAGGCGAGATTTTCCGCTTCCCGGACCAGGCAAGGACCCTGGAGAAAATCGCCGCCACGAAAGGCGAAGCGTTCTACCGCGGCGAGCTCGCCGAAAGAATCGAGGCGTACGCCAAGGCGACGGGTGGCGCGATGACCCGCGCCGATCTCGCCGCGCACACGAACGACTGGCCGGGCACCATCAGCCAGGACTACCGCGGGCTCACCGTGCACGAGATGCCGCCGAACGGCCAGGGTATCGCCTGTCTTGCGGCGCTCGGCATCCTCTCGCACTTCGACCTCGCCGATCAGCCGGTGGATTCCGCCGACAGCGCGCATCTTCAGATCGAGGCGGTGAAGCTCGCGCTCGCCGACGCCCACCGTTTCGTCGGCGATCCGAAGGCGATGCAGATGACGCCGAAGCAGCTTCTCGATCCCGATTACCTCAAGTCGCGCGCCAAACTCATCGACACAAAGCGCGCGCAGGACTTCGGCGCGGTTTCGCCGCCCAAGGGAGGCACGGTGTACCTCACCGCGGCGGACGCGAGCGGCATGATGGTGTCGATGATCCAGTCCAATTTCATGGGTTTCGGCTCGGGCGTGGTCGTGCCCGGCACCGGGATCAGCCTGCAGAACCGCGGCTCGGGTTTCGTTCTCACGCCCGGCCACCCCAACCAGGTGGCGCCGGGAAAGCGCCCTTTTCACACGATCATCCCGGGTTTCGTCACGCGGAACGGCGCGCCCGTCATGAGCTTCGGGCTGATGGGCGGCAGCATGCAGGCGCAGGGCCACACCCAGATGATGGTGCGCATGGCCGACTACGGCCAGGGGCCGCAGGGCGCGATCGACGGGCCGCGTTTTCGGGTCGTGCAGGGCCTGGATGTCACCTTCGAGGACGAGTGGCCCGAGGCGACGATCGCGGACCTCGCCGCACGGGGCCATCACGTGATGAAGCTGCCAGAAGACTATAACGCCTTCGGCTGCGCCCAGATCGCGCACCGGCTCGAGGACGGCTATCTTTGCGCCTCCGACGCCAGGCGCGACAGCCTTCCCGTGGGATTCTGAAGCGACGGATCGCGGCCGGCGCCGCGCCGCCTAGGGTAAGGAGGCGCCTTGCGCGCCCGCCGTCCTGGGCTCCAAGGCTTTTACGAGCGCAGCCCGCGCGAACATGTTCGCCGCCGGGTCGTCTATCGTCTGATAGGTCCGCACGATGCGCTGGACGGAATCGAATCCGGCCTTGTCCAGGCGTCCCTGCTCGTAGAAGAGGGACGCAGTGACCATGATCCCGAGCCGCTCCACGACCGGACTCTGGTTGATCACCGGAGTGGCGGTGGCCTTTTCCAGATACTGCGCGTAGAACTCCGACCACTTGAGCTTTCCCGATTCTGCGAGGGGCTCGTTCTTCCTCACCCAGTTGTCGACGTCCTGGATGCCGTAGGTTTCGCTGAACATCGCGCAGCCGCACAGCCACAGGGCGACCATCGCGGTCGCGGCGCTGTGCGTGAAGATGCTTGGGAAGCGGCTCATCGTGGATCCCAATGGTAACTCACCCGCGGAGCACGATGCCAAGCATCGCGGGTAAAATGCATCCGGTTCCGGCCGCAAGCATCCTTCAAACGGGAAATCTCATGAACAAAATCCACAATCCAAAATCGGTCGCCGCTCCGATCGGCGTGTACTCGCACGGCATAGAAGTGCCGCCCAATGCACGCTGGCTCCACGTGGCGGGCCAGATCGCGGTGCGCCCCGACGGGTCGGTTCCCGCCACCATCGAAGAGCAAAGCGAGGTGGTATGGCAGAACATTCTCGCGGTGCTGGCCGACGCCGGCATGGGCATGGGCGACGTGGTGAAAATCACCTCGTTTCTGACTCGGTACGAGAATTTCCCGAGGTTCGCCCAGGTTCGCGCAAAATTCCTCGGCAGTCACCGCCCGGCCTCCACGCTGCTCGTGATCTCCTCCCTCGCGAAGCCGGAGTTCCTGGTCGAAGTGGAAGCGATCGCGGCAAAGGCGTCGGCGCCGGGCAAGCCCACTCGACGTCCTTCCGCGCGCCGCACGGGCAAGGCGAAGCGGCGCGCCAAGCGCTGACCCTTTTCGCACCGAGAGGCATCCGCTCATGCTGAAGCTTTGGGGCAGGATCAACTCGATCAACGTGCAGAAGGTGTTGTGGGCGCTCGACGAGTTGAAAGTTCCCTATGAGCGCAGCGATGCCGGAATGCAATTCGGCGTCGTGAACGAACCTTTCTACCGCAAAATGAATCCAAACGGGCGCGTGCCGACGATAGAGGACGACGGGTTCGTGCTGTGGGAATCGAACGCGATCGTGCGGTATCTCTCTGTAAAGCACGGCGCGG
>DATHHS010000038.1:0-2588 GCA_035317085.1 Burkholderiales bacterium | reverse complement strand
GAAGTTTCATGGGCGGTCCAACGTGATGCTATGCAAAGGCCTGTGAGCACGCTTGATGCCGCACGGGGCCGGTCGGCTCATTCGCCCGGCGCATCTTCCTGCAAAAACTGCAGCACGGCGACTTCGTCACGCCGTAGCGCCGCGCGGGGTTGTTCCTTGCGATCCTGCCGCGGAAGAGGGGGGGAGGACAGTTGCGCGGTGAGGCCCAGGAGGTAGGCGCGCACCAGGCCCGGATGGACGTAATACTTGCGGCATACGGTGCGCGTGTTGCCGAGTCGCTTGGCGACTGCGTCGATCGCGCGGATCATGTTGCGCTCGGCTTCGCGGCTGTTCGCGGCGGGGCCCATGTTGCACAATTCCCTTGCGGCGAGCATGGTGCCGGCCCAGGTGCGGAAATCCTTGGCGGTGATGTCGCGGCCGGTGGTTTCGCGGAGATAGGCGTTGACGTCGTCCGAGGAAATCGTCTGGCGCTTGCCCGAGGGGTCGATGTACTTGAACAGTTCGTAGCCGGGAAGGTCCTGGCACTGCTGGATGATGCGCGCAAGGCGCCGGTCGGTGATCGAAACGGTGTGATCGACGCCGCTCTTCCCGCGAAAAGAAAAGTGCAGCTTTGCGCCCTTGACCTCCACATGGCGATCGCGCAGGGTGGTGAGACCGAAGGAGCGGTTGTCGCGTGCGTACTCGTCGTTGCCGACGCGGATCAGTGTCTTGTCGAGCAGCATCACGACCGTGGCGAGGATCTGGCGGCGCGTCAGATCGCGCGCGCGCAGGTCGCGCTCGACGCGCTCGCGGATCTCCGGAAGGATCTCGCTGAACTCGAGCATGCGGCGAAACTTCGACTTGTCGCGCGTCTCGCGGTACAGGGGATGGTAGCGGTACTGCTTGCGCCCGCGGGCGTCGCGCGCGGTCACCTGGATGTGGCCTTTCGGGTCGGCGCTGATCCAGACGTCGGTCCAGGCCGGCGGAATCGCAAGGGCGTTGATGCGCTTGCGCTCGGCCGGATCGGTGATTCGGGCGCCGTCGGGTGCGCGAAAGGTCCAGCCCTTTCCCGCGCGTTCGCGGTGGATTCCGGCGATGCCGTCGGTGACGTAGTTCAGCCCGGCGCGGAGCGCGGCCTTGCGGTGTTCCTCGATATTGGGGGAGCCCACTGCGTCAGCCTTTGCCCGGATGAACGTCGCCGCAGCTCTTGCAGGTGCGCAAGGCCTTGCTCGCGTAGAACGGCTCGAACAGCGGCGGAAGATCGCGCACGATGCTCTTCAGCTGCACTTCCACGCGGTGGAGGAGCTGGTGGCATTTCAGGCAGTACCACTCGAAGGCGTCTTTGACGCCTTCGGGGCGCGTGCGCTCGATCACCAGACACACGCTGCCGGCCTCGGGTCGCTGCGGGGAATGGCGCAGGTGCGGCGGCATGAGGAAGATCGCGCCTTCCTTCAGGTCGAATCGCCCGGGCTTGCCATTCTCCATGACCTTGAGAAAGGCGTTGCCCTTCACCTGGTAGAAAAATTCCTCGTAGGGATCGTCGTGGAAGTCGGTCCGGTGGTTGGGGCCGCCGACGACGGTGACGATGAAATCCGTGTCTTCCCAGACCTGCGCGTTGCCGACCGGCGGCTTGAGCAGATGCCGGTGCTCCTCGATCCACTTCGGCAAGTCGAGGGCTTTCAGCACGTCTCGTCGTCCCCGCGAAAGCGGGGACCCAGTGACTCTTGAGCTACGACGCTGGATTCCCGCTTTCGCGGGAATGACGAGTTGGGCGAACGCGATGTCAAAGTTTTATGCAAACGTTGGTCGGCTCGGAATAGAAATTGAGCGAGTGCAGCCCGCCTTCGCGGCCGATGCCCGAGAGCTTGGCGCCGCCGAAGGGCGTGCGCAGGTCGCGCAGGAACCAGCAGTTCACCCAGGAGATGCCGACCTCCATCGTCTGGCCGACGCGGTGGCCGCGAGAGAGATTGGTGGTCCAGACCGTGGAGGCGAGGCCGTAGGGCGTGTCGTTCGCCATGGCGACCGCTTCTTCCTCCTTGTCGAAGGGCGCGATGTGGGCGCAGGGGCCGAAGATCTCCTCGCGCACCGTGCGCGCGGATTCCGGCAGTCCGGTCCACAGCGTCGGCTGGATCCAGGCGCCGTTGTCGCGTGCGTCGCCGAATTTGGGCACGCCGCCGCCGGTCACGACCTTCGCGCCTTCCTTCTTCGCCAGCTCGTAGTAGGAGAGGACTTTCTCGCGGTGCTGCTTCGAGATGAGCGGCCCCAGGTTGGTCGCCTTGTCCTGCGGAAAGCCGAGCACCAGGGCCTCCGCCCTGGCTTTCAGCGCGGCGACGAAGCGATCGAAGATAGGCCGCTCGACATACACGCGCTCGGGTGCGAGGCACACCTGGCCGGTATTGGAGAAGATCGCGTTCGACATGCCGGCGACCGCCGCATCGAAGTCGCAGTCGGCGAACACGATTCCCGCGTTCTTGCCGCCCAGCTCGAAGGAGATCGGCTTCACCGTCGGCGCGACCGCTTTCATGATCGCCGCGCCCGTCGCCGTCTCGCCGGTGAAGGTGACGCCGTTCACGTCAGGGTGCGTAGTGATGAATTCTCCGGCCGAATCC
>DATHHS010000037.1:0-11630 GCA_035317085.1 Burkholderiales bacterium | reverse complement strand
ATTCCGGACCGAGGGAGGGTCGGTCGCGGAATCCTTTTATTCGCCCCCTGCACTCTCCATAGCGAGAAGCTTCTAGCCGTACTTACCCGGTTGCCGCGATCAGTGACGGCCCGAGCGATCGGGACGGTCGACCTTGTCGGGCCGATCCATTCTGTCGGGACGATCCACCTTGTCCGGGCGGTCTATCCTGTCGGGTCGGTCAACTCGTGCGACGCGATCTTCCTGGCGGACGTCACCGGCCGCACGTTCCGCAGCCCGATCCGCCCGACGGTCTTCGCGACGGACGTCGTTGGCCTCGGCGTGATCTCTGCCCCTGCCGGAGCCTGAGTTGCCCGCCATAGAACGCCCGCTCCCGCTGTTACCGCCCCGCGAGTCGACGCGCACACGCGTGAAGCCGAGCGCCGCGAGCTGCTGCTGGATCTGCGCCACTTGATCGGCCGTCAGTCCGCCGATATTTTCGATCCGGGCGCGCAGAGTCCCGTTGTCCGCACGCTGCACGCGAACCCGGGAGCCATCTGCCCCGCGCAGCGTCACGCTGCGCTCGATGCCGTCGCTGGGCAGGAGAGCGCCGATCTGGGCGAGCACGCTCTGCATGGAGTCGGCGCTCAATACGAGGCCTTGCAGATCGCCTGCCTTGGCGCCGCGGAATTGGATCTCGCGCGTGCCCTGGCCGACCTGGGTCTGGACGTCGGCGAGCAGGGTCGTCACGTCGACCGCGCCGGCATCGGTGCGCGGCAGCGCGATCTTGACTTCGACGCCGCGGTTCTGAACCTCCATCTCGTTTTCCATCCTGCGGTCTTCCCGGCGGACGTCTCCTGCCGCGCGTTCCGCGGCGCGGTCTTCCTGACGGATATCCGCCATCGTGCTCTGCGCCGAGGCGAAGCCCGCCGCGCCGGCGAGGGAAAGCGATGCGATGGCAGTTGCGATAGTGCGTTTCTTAAACATGGGAGTCCTTTCCTGAAGTGGTTCTCTACGGGCCCCGAGGGGAGGCTCGTCACTACGGAATGCAGTATATGTGGGATATTTTCCCACGTCAAGCTTTTTGTGGTAAACTTTCCCACGTTACGAGGCTTTGGAAGAAAAGAACCCCAGGGGCTGTATACAACAATGACACCTTCTCCTTCGTTCAATGCGGCACTGAGGCACCTGCTGCGCCCGCTGGTGCGTCTGCTGGTCGCCAGGGGAATCACTTTTACGATGCTGTCCGATCTTCTGAAGCAGATCTACGTCGACGTGGCCGACCGCGAATTCCGTCTCGACGGCAAGCCGCCGACCGACAGCCGCGTCAGCCTGCTCTCGGGCGTGCACCGCAAGGATGTGCGCCGCTTGCGCGGCGCAGTGCCGGGGGACGAGGAAACGGTGCCCGAATCGGTCGCACTCGGCGCGCAACTCGTCTCCGCGTGGATCAGCCGGCGCGATTTTCTCGACGCGAAAGGCAAGCCGCGACCGCTGCCGCGGCTCGCGAGCCAGGGCGGCGAGCGTTCGTTCGAATCGCTGGTCGCAAGCGTAAGCAAGGACATCCGCGCGCGTTCGGTGCTCGACGAATGGCTGCGCCTCGGCGTGGTCGAACTGGACAAGGAAGACCGCGTGGTGCTGAAGACCGCCGCGTTCGTGCCCAGCCGCGGTTTCGACGAGAAGGCGTTCTACCTCGGCCACAACGTCCACGATCACCTCGCGGCCGCCGCGAACAACCTGCTCGGGGAAGGTCCGCCGTTTCTCGAGCGCAGCGTTCACTATGACGATCTCGGCGAGCAATCGGTCGACGAGCTCGCCGCGCTCGCCGAGAGCGCCGGAATGAAGACTCTGCAGGCGCTCAACCGGAAAGCAAGCGCCTTCGAAGGGCGCGACCGCAAGACCGGCGCTCCCAAACGCCGCTTCACCTTCGGTGTCTATTTCTTCAGCGAGCCGCGCGCGAAGGCCGAGCCCGGCCCGGGAGACTCCAAGCGATGAAGAACGGGATTTTCGCGCTGGCGGTGTGGACGGGGCTTGCCGTCTTCGGTGCGCCGGCCGCGAGCCTGGCGGCGCCCTGCTCCGATCCCGGTGGGATCGGCGGGACCGGCATTCGCGCCGACACGGGCGGCACCGGAGGAACCGGAATCCGCGCCGAGGGCGGTATCGGCGGGACCGGCGCGCGTGCCGAAGGAGGCATCGGCGGAACCGGCATACGCGCGGACACCGATCTCGGGCTGATCGGCGTCGTTACCGGCTTCGCCAGCATCTGCGTAAACGGTGTCGAAGTGCATTACGACACAGCGACGCCGGTGACAGTCAACGGCCAGCCGGCCTCCACGGCGGCGCTCGCGCTCGGACAGACCGTCGCGGTACGCGCGATCGGAGCCGCAACCGAAGCGCGCGCGCGCAGCGTTGCTGTGATCGAAGCGGTGGCCGGGCCGGTGACCGCAGTCGACCAGTCCGCCGGGTCCGCGCAGGTATTCGGACAGCGCGTGCGGCTTGCGTCCTCCACGGTGTTCGGCCCGGGCGTCACGCGCGAAGCGTTCGGTCGAATTCAGGCGGGTGAGACACTACGCGTGAGCGGGCTCCGGACTGCGGATGGCACGATCATGGCTACGCGTATCGAGCTCGCCCCGGCAGGCGCTGCGCTCGCGTTCGGTCCCCTGACGCGCGATGCCTCGGGCGCCCTGCGAATCGGCGGTTTGCAGATCGACCCTCGATCTCCCGCGCTGGCGCAGCTTGCGAGCGCCGAGGGTGCGGTGCTCGTTACCGGCCGCGCGCAAAATGGAAGACTCGTCGCCGAGCAGGTATTGACCGCGCCGCTTGCGGCGGCGCTCGCGCCCGAACGCTTCATCGTGCAGGCCTACGTCGCGGAAGTCCGGGGCGAACGCGAACTGCGCGCCGGCGGATTGATCTTCTCGGTCGACCCGCAGCTCAGCGCCGCGCTCGCACCGAATCGTCTGGTGCGCCTGTCCGGTCACACCGAAGCATCGAGCAGGCACGTCGTCGATCGCGTCGAATTCCTAGCCGAACCCTTGAATCCCCGCCCCCTGGGCGCAGCCGAAGCCGGCGCCCGGTCCTCCCGGAGCGGCGGGGACGACAGGCGCGGGCGCGGCGAATCCGAGTCGGGTGACGACCGGCGCGGGGGATCCGGCTCGGAAGGTCCGGGCGGCGGAGATTCCAGCGGGCGTTCGGGTCCATCGGACCGCGGAAGCTCGGGACGGCCGGATCGCATCGACCGGCCCGACCGCGTTGACCGCCCCGATCGCACGGACTCGCATAGCGGCCGGCACTAGACCACGTTTCACGCAGTTTTCAAACCCGGGAGCAACAATCTTTGGAGAGCATTTGATGAAACACGCGATTCACATTGCGCTGGCGGCGGCGCTCGTCAGCCTTCCGCATTTCGCCATGGCGGCCGCGGATGACTATGTCACCTTCAGCGCGGGCGCCGAAGCCACGACCGGCAAATACGGAGGCACAGAAAGAACCAATATTTACTACGTGCCATTCACCGGGAAGTACGAGACCGGGCTGTGGACGTACAAGCTGACGGTGCCCTACGTCAGCGTCACCGCTCCGAGCAACGCCGTCGTCATCGACGCCGAGGGTGGTCAGGTCATCAGTGCCACCGGCCCGCGCCACACCGACTCCGGCCTCGGCGACGTGGTCGCGAGCGCGTTCTACACCGCGCTCAACCCGGCGAAGGCCTCGCTGGGAATCGACCTGGGAGTAAAAGTGAAGTTCGGCACCGCCGACCACGCGAAGGGACTCGGCACCGGCGAAAACGATTATTCGCTGCAGGCTGACCTATACAAGAGGTTCGGTGCGTTCACGCCGTTCGGCACGATCGGTTACCGCTGGTACGGCGACCCGCCTGAAGTCAACCTGCTCAACGCGTTTTTCGGCACCGTCGGCGGCACCTACCGGATCTCCCAGTCGAGGACGGCCGGGCTCGCCTACGACTTTCGCGATCCCATCGTCGCGGGCGGCGGACGCGTCAGCGAGCTGACCGCGTACTTTTCCCAGTACTACTCGAAGAACTGGAAGCTTCAGGTCTATACCATCGCCGGTTTCGCGAACGCGAGTCCCGATTTCGGCGCGGGCGCGACGCTCAGTTATACCTACTGATTCGGGCTAAGCTTCCGCACGCTTCGACCGGGCGGCGTATTCCACGCCCTTCGCCATCCTGTATACGCTCTCGGTCACGGGTACAGGCACATCGAGCTCTTTCGCTTTTCTGACGACGTAGCCGGTCATCGCTTCCAGTTCCGTTTCGCGACCGGCCTCGATGTCCTGTGCCATCGAGCCGGCGTGTTTGGTGAGCGGCGCATCCCCTGCGCGGATTTTTTTCACAAGGTACATCGGATCGAACGCGAGCTCGACGCCTTGCGCTTCGGCGACGCGGATACATTCGGCCGCCATGTCGTCGATGAGCGCGCGTATCTCGGGCACGTTGTAGCGCGCGGCATTCACGCCCTGCACGATCGCGCCGACCGGGTTCATCACGCAGTTGAAAATGAACTTGCCCCAGATCGCGCCGCGCGGATCGGCGACTACGCGAGTCGGAAGGCCGGACTGCGTCATCAGCTCGCCCAACCATCTAATCGACTCCACGCTCCCGCGCGCGGGCCCGAGCCAGGAGTCCTCGCCGTGCACCAGATGGTGCACGCGCCCCGGCCCGTCGTAGCGGGCGGCCTCGAACGAAACGCCGTGCGCGACGTCCAGGTCCGAAACTCTCATGAGTATTTCCTCGTTTCCCATGCCGTTCTGAAAAGTGACGAGCAGAGGCCGGCCTTCGAGCACCGGACGGACCGAGTGAAAGGCCGCTTCCGTCGCCTGCGACTTCACCAGAAAGATCACCGCGTCGAAACGGCGCGGGCCGATCTCCGCGGCGTGAGAGAAGGCAGCGAGCTTCGTCACCGATTCGGTGCAACCCGTCAGCGTTAAGCCGCGCCTCGCGATCGCCTCGACGTGCGCGCGGTTCGTGTCGAGCACCGCGATGTCGGCGAGTTTCGCGAGGCGGGCCGCGTACAGGCCGCCGATCGCACCGGCGCCCGCGATGAGAATGTGTTTGCGCTCAGCCATCACCCGGGGCGAATGATAGCCGGTTGCGCTACCATTCCGCTTTGCGCCGGACTCCGAAGAGGAACCCTTATGAAAAATTCTGTTCGCTTGCTCGCCGTATTGTTCATGTTGACCGGCGCGGGCGCGGCCTTCGCGCAAGGCTATCCCAACCGTCCGATCAAGGTCGTCATCCCCTGGCCGCCGGGACAGGCGACGGACCTGGTCGCGCGCATGGTGTCGGAAAAACTGGTCCCCGTGCTCGGGCAGCCGATGATCGCCGACAACAAGGGCGGGGCCGGCGGAACCATAGGCAGCGATTTCGCCGCCAAGCAGCCCGCCGACGGCTACACCATCCTCGCCGGCTCGAGCGGACCGATTTCGATCAGCCCGAACGTGCAGAAGGTGGGCTACGATCCGATCAGGGATTTCGCGCCCATCACCCTGCTCGCGGTCAATCCCTTCGTGCTGGTCGTCAACCCTTCCGTTCCGGCGAAAAACGTGAAGGAACTGATCGCGCTCCTCCGCGCGAATCCCGGCAAGTATTCGTTCTCCTCTTCCGGCTCCGGCGCGACCAGCCACCTGATGACGGTGCTGTTCAACTCGATGGCGAAAGTCGACGCGGTGCACGTGCCCTACAAGGGTAGCTCGCAATCGGTGACCGACGTAGTGAGCGGCCAGGTCGCCTACACCATCGAGACGGTGCCCGGCGTCATCAGTTTCGTGAAATCGGGACGCCTGAGAGCGCTTGCCGTGTCGAGCGCGAAGCGCTCCGCGGCCATGCCCGAGCTGCCGCCCATCGCCGACGATCTTCCCGGCTACGACATGTTCGGCTGGATCGGCTGGCTCGCGCCCGCGGGGACGCCGAGCGAGCCGCGCGCGCGTCTCGCAGCCGAATCGCAGAAAGTCCTGCAGGCTGCCGACATCAAGGAGCGCTTCCTCGCGCTGGGTCTGGAGCCGTCCGGATTGTCTCCCGAGGAATTCACGGAATTCCTCAAGAAGCAGAACGCACGATACGGCTCGATCGCAAAGCAGGCTAACGTGAGGGCGGATTGAATCGACGCGGCGAGCTCGAAAATCGGAAAGCGGGATTCGGGTTTCACGATCCATCCGCCTTCCATGCATCGGTTCCAGCTCGCGGTTGATTGCGGTAGCCCGGCCTCACGGCTCCGCGTGGTACCCACGCCCGATCGGCACGATCGCGGAACGGAGTAGCGTGGCGCAGCACATCGTCTGCATCACGTTCGACTTCGACGCGATGTCCGGCTGGATCGCGCGCGGCATGACCACGCCCACGCCCTTGTCGCGTGGCGAGTTCGGCGTGATCGGCGCCGCGCGCATCCTCGCGCTTCTCGGGAAATACCGCATTCCCGCCACATGGTTCATCCCCGGGCACACCCTGGAAACGTATCCGGAGGCTTGCCGGAGGGTGCTGGAGGCGGGTCACGAGATCGGCCACCACGGCTGGACGCATGTGCCGCCCGCGACCCTGTCGCGCGAGCAGGAGGAAGAGGAACTGGTGCGCGCGAACGAGCAGATCAAGAAACTCTGCGGCCGCCGCGCGCGCGGCTACCGCTCCCCGTCGTGGGACCTGAGTCCGCATTCGGTCGAGTTGCTTCTCAAGCACGGCTTTTACTACGACAGCAGCATGATGGGGAACGACACCACTCCGTACCGCGTGCGGGTCGGCGACCGGATCGAGCTGCAGAGGCCCGCCGTGTTCGGCAAGGAGACGCGCTTGATCGAGATGCCGGTCAGCTGGTCGCTCGACGACTATCCGCACTTCGAGTTCGTGCGCACGCCGAACAGCGTGCTGCCGGGACTGATGAACGCGGAGAGCGTGCTCGCCAACTGGGTCGACGATTTCCTCTACATGAAGCGCGAGACGGACTGGGGAATCATCACTTATACCTTCCACCCCTTCGTCATCGGCCGCGGCCACCGCATGCTGGCCCTGGAGCGTCTCATCGAAAGGCTCGCCGCCGAGAGCGCGGAGTTCATGCGCATGGAGACGGCAGCGGAACTGTTCGACCAGCGCGCGCCTTACAAGTGAATCCCGGCCTCGGTCACCGGACGCAGAATTGGCACGTGCGCAAGCCCGCGGCGCGCACGCGTAGCGGCATCGTCGCCTCCCAGCATCAGCTTGCCGCCGAGGTCGGCGCCGAAATGCTGGCCGCGGGAGGCAATGCGGTCGATGCCGCCGTCGCCGCCGGCTTCGCGCTCGCCGCCATCGAGCCATGGAACAGCGGCCTGGGCGGTATCGGATACATGCTCGTCTACCTTGCGAAGGAAAATCGCGTCGAGGTGGTCGACTTCGGCCCGGTCTCTCCGCGCGCGCTCGATCCCGCCGATTTCCCCCTGAGCGGCGGATTCGCGGGCGATCTTTTCGCCTGGCCTGCGGTCAAGGAAGACCGCAATGTCCACGGGCCGCTGTCCTTCGCCCTGCCGGGTGAGGTCGACGGCCTGGGCCTCGCGCTCGAGCGCTTCGGCACGCAAACGCTCGCGGCGGTTCTGCAACCGGCGATCGATCTGGCCGAGGAAGGAATCGCGGTCGACTGGTATCTGACACTGAAAGTCGCGACTCAGGCGAGCGAGCTGGCCCGCTACGGCGTGACCCGCGACATATGGCTGCCGGCGGGAATGCCGCCGGTCACGCCGGCGGATGCACCGCTCGACCGGCTCAAGCTCGCTGGACTTTCCGATACTCTGAGAAGACTGGCGCGCGCCGGACGCCGCGACTTTTACGAAGGCGAAATTGCAGCATCCATCGCGAGGGACGTCTCGGCGATGGGCGGCGTGCTCGGCGCGGAGGACCTGAGACAATACCGCGCGCGCGTCGCCGTTCCGATCGAATGCGACTACCGCGGCGCGAGGATATCGCTGGCTCCGCAGCTCACCGCGGGGCCGAGCATGGCATGGACGCTAGTCCGGCTCGCCGGCCGCAGGTTCGAGCCGCACGGGCCGCGCGCCGACGCCTTCGTCGCATACGCCGAAACGCTGCGCGAAGCCTACGCGCAGCGATTGCAGACCATGGGAGAGTCCTCCGAGAGCCACGCCACGTCGAGCACGACCCATCTCAATGTCATAGACCGCGCCGGCAATATGGTGGCGCTGACGCAGACGCTGCTCTCGGTATTCGGAAGCAAGGTGGTCCTGCCCGGCACGGGCATCCTGATGAACAACGGCGTGATGTGGTTCGATCCGCGCCCCGGCACGCCGAATTCGCTCGGCCCCGCCAGGCGGCCGCTCACCAACATGTGCCCCGTGATCGCCCGCCGCGGGGGAAAACCATGGTTCGCGATCGGCGCCTCCGGCGGGCGCAAGATTTTTCCGGCGGTGCTGCAGATCGCCTCGTTCCTCATCGACCACGGGATGAGCCTCGAGGACGCCTTTCATCAGCCACGCGTCGATGCGAGCGGCGGCGAGCGCGTCGGCGTCGATCCGCGGCTGCCGCAGGAAGTGCTGGACGCGCTCGGCGAAAAATTTCCCACCCATTCCACCGAATTCGTGGTGTACCCAACGAACTTCGCCTGTCCGAGTGCCGTGCTGAACGACCCGGCGACGGGCGAGCGCTTCGGAATGAGCGACGTGATGTCGCCGTGGTCTGGCGCCGTTGCACAGAAGGAACCGTGATCCGCGCGGCGATCGTCGGCCTCGGTCGATGGGGACAGAACCTCGTCGCGAGCGTGCAGGGCCAAAGCGACACGATCCGTTTCGTCGCCGGCGCGACTCGGATTCCGGAAAAAGCGCGAGGCTTCGCCGACGCCCACGACTTTCCGCTCTACGAGAGCTACGAAAAATTGCTCACCGATCCCGCGATCGACGCCGTTGTGCTGGCCACGCCGCACACGCTGCACGCCGGGCAGATCGTCGCCGCCGCAAAGGCGCACAAGCACGTGTTCGTCGAGAAGCCGTTTGCGCTCGATTCGCAGAGCGCGGGGGCCGCGCTGCGCGCCTGCGCGGAAAACCGGGTGACGCTCGCGATCGGCTACAACTGGCGTTTTCAGCCGGCGCTGCGGGAAATCAAGCGAATGCTCGGCGACGACGGTCGCCTCGGAAAATTGCTCCACATGGAGGGCAATTTCTGCGGACCGAGCGCCTACCGCTACGAGGGCGAACACTGGCGCCAGAGCCGCGAGGAAGGTCCCGCCGGCGGCATGACGGGGCGGGGCGTGCATCTCGTCGACGCCATGATCTGCCTTTCCGGGAGGATCGAGTCGGTCTATGCGCAGAGCTCCCGCGCCGTCCGGGATTTCGGCCTCGACGACACCACCTCGATGCTGTTCCGGTTCGCAAGCGGCGCGACTGCCTATCTCGGCACCGTGATCGCCACCGCCGAGACCTGGCGGCTGCAGGTGTTCGGCTCGAACGGCTGGGCCGAGGTCGGCGATGTCGAGCACCTGAACACCTGGCAACTCAAGGTCTCCATGATCGACCGGGAGAATCTTCACCTGCATCGCGCGCCGCAGATCGTGAGCTTTCCACAGACCAGCACCGAACGCGCCGAGCTCGAGCATTTCGCGAAAGCCGCGACCGCACGCCGCCCGATCGCCGAGGCGGGCGGCGACGAAGTGCACGGCGTCGCGGTACTCGAAGCGATCATCGAGTCGGCGCGGAAGGGCTCGACGGTCCGGGTCGGATGAAATAGCATGAACGCGAGTGCTGACCCCGGGAGGAGAACCCAATGCGCACAGTCCTGACCCTGATCGCAGCCGCGACGCTCGCGGCCTGGACACCGGCCGGCTGGGCTCAAGGCAGCGCAGCGAGCTTTCCCGCGAGACCGGTGCGGATGATCGTGGGCTTCACGCCCGGCGGCGGGACCGACATCATCGCGCGGATCGTGGCGCAGAAACTCGGCGAGCGCTGGGGCCAGCCGGTGCTGGTGGAAAATCGTGCCGGCGCCGGCGGCAATATCGGGACCGAAGTGGTGGCGAGGAGCTCGCCCGACGGCTACACGATACTCATGGCGTTTTCCTCGCACGCGAGCAACCCCGCCCTGTACGGCAAGCTGCCCTTCGACATCAACAAGGACTTCAGCTCCATCACGCTGATCGGAACCGCGCCCATGGTGGTCACGGCGAGCCCGGCGCTGCCGGCGAAGACCCTCGCCGAGTTGATCGAGTACGCCCGCTCGCGTCCCGGCGCGGTGAAGTTCGGTTCCTCGGGCGTGGGAACGCCCGTGCACCTCGCCGGCGAGCTGATGATGCAGCTCACGGGAATCAAGATGGTCCACGTGCCCTACAAGGGCATCGCGCCGGCGATGACCGCCATTCTTGCCGGAGAGATCGAGATCACCTACGTGGCGGTGCTGACGGGCCTGCAGTATTTCAAGGCGGGCAGGCTCAGCCCCCTCGCCGTCGCCGGCCGCAGCCGCTATCCGGCGCTGCCCGATGTGCCGACAGCGGCGGAGGCGGGGCTCAACGGCTACGAAATCGAGTTCTGGTACGCGCTGCTCGGGCCGGCCGGGATGCCGGCGCCGCTCGTCGCGCGCATCCAGCGCGACGCCGCGGCCGTCCTCACGACACCGGAAATGAAGGAGAGCCTGCTGGCCCAGGGGTGTATCGCCGTAGGCAGCGGGCCCGAGGAATTGTCGGCGCGGATCAGGAGCGACTACGAGCTCTGGTCCAGAGTAATCAAGACCGCCGGTGTAAAACTGGAGTGATCCGTTCGGCTCGCGCGAACAGAGCCGCATAGGCTGCGCGGCGCTCCCCGGGCGAGCGCCCCAGCGAAAAGTAGTGCGCGTGCGGCATGAGCAGGGCATCGTCCTCGCCGAGCGCGTTGGCGCGATAACTCGACCATGGATACGCACCCGGATGCGCCGCCAGTCCTGCGCGCACCGGATTCTCCTCGATGTAACGCATGCACGCGAACAGCTGGCGTCGCGCGTGCACGGGCGAGGCGTCGTAAGGCTCTTCCCACAACGCTTCCTCGTGACCGTAGATGGACGCCAGGTGGCGTGCATAGCATGCAGCGATCGCCGGCATAAGGCGCGCCGCGCCGCCGGTACGCGCAGGAGTGAAAAGCAGATGCACGTGGTTACCCATCAAAGCGTAGGCGTGCATCGCACACTGCTCGCGCTCCGCGCACTCGCGCACTGCCCACAGATAGGCGGCGCGATCTTCCGCGCAGGAAAAGCAGGCCGAGCGCGCGCGTCCGCGCTGTACCACGTGCAGCGTGACCCGGGGTTCTTCGGGGCAGGCGAGGCGAGGCATGGCGGAGGTTCCGCCACGATCAACGCCACCGGGTGCGGCGCCGTTGACGACCTCAGGAATCGATCAGGTCGTCAACGAACATCTGGTAGGTCTGCCGCTTCGGCTTGTCCGCATCTTCGGGCAGTACATAGCGGATCGAGGACTTCCCGCGCAGTTCGGCCGGAAGAACCATCACGCGGGCAAAAGCCGTTGGTTCGCGCTCGGACGCGAGCGCCAGGACGGGATCCGGGCCTGCCTCGAACCACGCCTCTCCCGGACGCACGAGGTGCTCCCTGCCGGACACCTGGACGCGGATCTCTCCGCTGAGCAGGCAGCGAATGCCCGGCCCCTGATGGGTGTGGGTATAGGCGATGCCACCGGGCGGGAAATCCACGCGGTCGCAGCGCATGAGATATGCACCCT
>DATHHS010000036.1:0-4630 GCA_035317085.1 Burkholderiales bacterium | reverse complement strand
AAAGGCCAGCTTTCGTCCGACGTCGCGTTCTTCGGATTCGGTTTCACGGCGCAAGCCGCAACCGGGACACCGGGGCAATATCTGGTCTTTCAGCAGCCCGCGGGCGCGCCATCGTTTGGTCTGGACCTGGTTGGCGCCGGTGGATTTCCCGCAAATGCAAGTGATCTGGGATGGAACGATGTGACCATGACGGGATCATTCGTAAAGGCTGAAAAGCTTGGTCCTGCTTTTGCCGACAACGGGGCAACCTGGGGTGACAGCGCAGCCGACCAGGCGGTGTCGACTCTGCAGCAGCCGGTGCGCGCGGCCATTCATTTTCGCCAACTGCTAGGTACACCCTAATGGCCTTCAATATTCAGAAGCTTCGTGCCGCAGCCTCGACTGAGAGCAAGAAACTGAGCGATGCCAGTGCGTCTCTTGCCATGGCCGCCAGCCACCACCAGCAGCTGCGAGCGCAAGGTGCAACTGCGGCCAAGCTGGCGCGGTCGGTTGCCAGCATCAAGGCCGCGACTGCTGCGGTCTCCAAACTTCGCACCAACAATGACAGGGTTGCCGATCATTTGATCCCCGCCACGCCCGACCAGGTGCTGGGGGCACTGGAACTCACCGTCCCCCTGGTTCTTTTGCCAGTACGGCTCGAGACACGTGTGGCCCAGCAGCCGGCTGGAGGGTGGAGCTTGTGTGTGCGCGTCTTTCCGGATGCGATTCACATCGACGCACACGAACCCGAGTTGACCGCCCTCGAGCAGGAGGCGGGGCTTGCTTTTTGGCAGAGCGCGGGCGGCGGAGACCGCGCCAGCGCATGGCTCGGGCTGGTGCAGTCTCTGGGAGCGCAAAGGGCGGCCTGGGTTGCTGAGGCCACGCGAACCGACCCGGAAACCGGCACCCCGATAGGGCAGGGAACGTTGGCCGCCACAGGTTTCACGCGTCCGACCTGGACCGAGGCATTGCCGGACCAATTTGTCTTCTGCGTTCTTTCCGACGGAGCCAATCTCCCTCCCGTTTCCGGGGCGCGCATTCGTCCCCCGGTGGCCACGGGCCCCGACCCACGGCTCACACCCGACGCGGACGATGGCACCGACGCGGGCATGCGTTGGATGACCGATTTCGATGCAGCCGTGGCCCAGGGCCTCGGAGCTCGAGTCTCTTTGGGGGCTTCGGCTCCGAAGTTGATTCAGCGGGTTACCGTGCTTGGCGTGCGGGCAACGCTTGCGCCCGCGGACGGAGACGCCTTGCTCGAAAAGCTTCTGCACGCGCACCGATACGCCGACGGCCTGGAAGTGCTGCGTGTAGGCACGGCAAGCAACAGTTCGAATCTTGGTACTTCAGGTTTCTCGGGGAGCAGATTGTCCCAGGCAGAAGCCACTCCGCTGGATGCCGGCTATTCCATCCAGGCGGATAGCGACGGAGCGCGGGTCGCTTCCGCGCTCGGTGTTCCGGCAAACTGCTTTGCCGGAGCCGTGGGAGCAGACCTGTCCGGCGAAGCCGATGCCCAGGCGATGTTCGTGGCGCTGTGGCCGGGCACTTTGGGATATTTCCTGAGGCAGATGCTCCCGGTGAGCGTAAGCCAGGAGGATGCGAGTTTGCTGCGCGCGCACGCTCTCAACTGGGTGCGGGGACGCGGCCCGTTTGCACCTCTGCGCGTCGGTCGCAACCCTTACGGTCTATTGCCGGTTTCGAGTCTGGCGCACTTTGTTCCGGACGCGACCGATACCCACGCAGCCGGTTTTGTGACGGTGCTGCGCTCGATGATGGCGGCGTGGACCGATGCAACCGACGGCGTGCCCAAGGTCGGACGCGGCGATCCGAAGGACTCCAGCCAGACGCTTGCCCAGATTCTGGCGCTGAGCCCCCTGTCGGTAGCAATTGATGCGCGACGAATCTATCCGGCAGGGATGGTCGATATCCTTTCCCAACTATCTGGAATGTCCACGGAGGAACGCAAGACCGTCGGCAGTGTGGGGCAGCAGTTGGTGCAGGGAGCTGTGGGCGCGCTCGGCACCCTCAAGAACGGGGATGGCTTGCTCGACATCCTCGGTGGGGAAACTCGGCAAAGGTTGAAAATTCCGCGAGTCCAGCAAGCGCCGCTCTCCGATGTTGATCCGCTCGTCGACGACTACCTGACCTGGCTTCGGAACTCGACTCCGCAACAGATCGCCGCCGCGGAGGAGAGGTTCGGATCGCCGTTGCTTTATCTGCTCGCCCGCTACTCGCTGCTGCATCAGTACGAGCGTGCGGCGTCCACGGCTCCGAATCTTCCGCCGTCGATCGACCGTTCATCTTTCTTCGATCGTGATGTGATTGTGGACATCATGGGAGTCGCCAAGCCAACCCTGCCGTTGGATGTTCTCGAGACGGCGACGACGCCGGTAAATCCCCAGGCAGGTGTGACTCTTACGCTCGGTCAGGACATTCACAATATTGCAAACCGCCTGGCCGCGGCCATCCCGATGGGTGGGTCTTTCACCAACCCGCTGTTGGGAGACACAGCGCGGCCCGGCCAACAACCGCGCATCCTGGCGCGCATGCTCTCGGGACCGGCGATCGGGAAAACCCCGGCAAACACCGGGAACGCCCCTGCGGGCGGTGGACAGACGACCGACCCGGGAACCTCCGAGGTTGCACAGGTGCTGGCCGCGTTGGATCACCTCGCGGGGATGCCCTCGGCAACCCTTGATCGTTTGCTGCGCGAGACGCTCGACCTGGCGTCCCACCGATTAGACGCCTGGATCACTTCGCTGCCCACGATGCGACTGTCGCGAATGCGGGCGGCCACGCCCCGAGGCGCTCACGTGGGCGCGTATGGATTCGTTGAAAACATTATCCCGGCGGCGAAGGGTAATTTGGTGCAGCCACCGGGAAGTCCACAGGGAACCGAAAAGGCTTTCGACGCGCCGAACCAGGGATTCCTCCACGCCCCCAGCATGGGACATGCGGCAACCGCAGCCGTACTTCGTAGCGGCCACGTCGCGCACGGCGACGGTGCGGCTTTTGCGGTTTCGCTCGAATCGAGCCGGGTGCGGCGGGCTTTGTACGTTTTGGAGGGAGTGCGGCAAGGCCAGCCGTTGGGGGCCTTGCTGGGGTATCAACTCGAGCGTGCCCTGATGGATCGTGGCGCGCCGTCGGCCATCGCCAAGCTCCGGGACGCGGCGCCGTTGCGAACCAGCGCGAGCCAGCCTGCAAGTGGTGTGGCATTTGAACAGGTTGCACCCAGGGATGTGGTCGATGGCCAACGGATTGCCCGTGGCGAGTACGTCGGTCCAAATTTCACTGCGCAAGAGCAAGCGGCGGTCAACGCTTCGGTTGCGGAGCTGCGTGACACGCTCGATGCCACAGGAGACTTGCTGCTTGCCGAAGGCGTTCACCAGATTGTGGCGGGAACTCCGGCGCGAGCGGCTGCGGTTGTCCAGGCTGCGGCTGGGATGGCGCCCCCGCCGGACCGCTTCGAAGTCATATCCACCCCGGGGACCGGAACGGGGTTGACGCAGCGCGTGCTGCTCGTCAGCGATCAAACGAGCACGGTATGGCTAGGAGCGACTTCGCAAACTCCGCGAGTGCTGGCCGATCCGTTGCTGGAGGGCTGGGTGGCGTCGCGTCTGGGAGACCCAGCGGAATATTCAGCGCTCGTCGTGTTCAGCAAGGCGGGAGCACCACTCGCGCCGCGGCTTGAGATTTTTGTCAACCAGCTTGGAATCGGAGCACTTGATGCCGTGGCCATGAGCCGTCCGGCTGCGGCCGGTCAGCTCTGCGAGTTGGAGCGGCGTGTCCTTGACTGGGCGATGGACCCGGCGCACCGTCCGGCCGAAGTTCCTGCCGACGCGACTGCGGCAATCGCCGGGCGATCCGAACACGCAAAGGCGACAGCCAAGAGTCCGCTCAGCGACCTTATTGTTGCTGCCGATGCGATCGCCGACCTCTTCCGGGTTGTGCGCGTTCCTTCGCCCCACGAGCTTGATCCTTCAGTCGCTCTCGACGCCGATGGTTTCGACATTGGCGAACTGGCAAAACGGCTTTCGTCCGTCGTGGACGCCGCCGAGGCAATCCGGGCACAACTTGCAAAGCTACTGGAGAACGTGAAGGATGAGGACGTCGATCTGGCGAGCTTGCTGGCGCAGCTTCGTACCACTTCCTTCGTGGTTGCAGCCGCTCTGCCGGAGGCGGCTGACGCGTCGCTGGCGACTGCACGCGCGACGCTGGTCCCGCAGGGAAGAGGGATGCTCGTCGAATTGGCGAGACGGCTTGACCAGGCAGAAGATCGAATCCGCAACCGTAGCCTTGGTTCGGCAACGGCGTCGGCAGTCGACGAGCGGCGGGAGATCGCCCAACTGGTCGTGGACAACGCTCCGCCGATGTCGCCGCAGCTCGATGCGACGCTTCTTGCCTCTCTGGGAACGCTTGCTGCATCTCCTCCATCGTTTGGGGTCGCATCAACCGCCGATCAGAACTCGCTGATCCGCGCTTTTCTGGCTCGAGCCCGTCATGTCCGCCGTGGTGTGGATCGGCTCGATGAAAGCGAGAAACTGGCAGTCGCGCTGGGAGGCAAACCCGCGACCCTTCGTGTCGCGCAATCGGGAACCGCTCCAGGAGATATGTGGGTCGCGCTGCCGAAGGCCCCCGTGCCGGGCGGCGT
>DATHHS010000035.1:0-36592 GCA_035317085.1 Burkholderiales bacterium | reverse complement strand
GCCGTCGCCCAGGCCCGACACCCGCCGCCAGGCTCAGGCGATCAGGATCTGCGGTTCGGCGGCAGTGCGCGCCTCGATGCGTCCGATCCGGAACGCCGATTCGCCCGCGCCCGCGAGCGAGCGCATCGCAGTCTCGGCATCTTCGGCGGCAACGACTATCGCCATGCCGATGCCGCAGTTGAACACGCGGTGCATCTCGCTCTGTGCGACCTCGCCCTCACGCTGCAGCCATTCGAACAGCGGCGGCATGCGCCAGGACGAGCGGGCAATCACGGCCTTGACTGTCGCGGGCAGCATGCGCGGAACATTCTCCACCAGCCCGCCGCCCGTGATATGCGCCATGCCTTTGACCTTGAGCTGCCGCATCAAGGCGAGCATCGGCTTGACGTAGATTCGCGTGGGCGCGAGCAGCGCCGCCCCCAGGCTTGTGCCGTGAAAATCCGCGCGAAGATCGGGTTTCGTCCGCTCCAGGATCTTGCGAACGAGCGAGTAGCCGTTGGAATGCGCGCCGCTCGATGCGAGGCCGAGCACGGCGTCGCCCGGCGCGATGTCGCGACCGTCGACGATCGCGCTTTTCTCGACGACGCCGACCGCGAAGCCGGCGAGGTCGTATTCGCCCTCCGCGTACATCCCCGGCATCTCGGCCGTCTCCCCGCCGATGAGCGCGCAGCCGGCGAGCTCGCAGCCGCGCGCGATGCCTTTGACGACGTCGGTCGCCGTCGCGACGTCCAGCCTGCCGCAGGCGAAGTAGTCGAGAAAGAACAGGGGCTCAGCGCCTTGCACCAGGATGTCGTTTACGCTCATCGCCACGAGGTCGATACCGACCGTGTCGTGCACCCCGAGCTGGAACGCAAGCTTGAGCTTGGTGCCGACGCCGTCGGTGCCCGACACCAGCACCGGCTCGCGGAATTTTTTCGAAATCTCGAAAAGCGCGCCGAAGCCGCCGATGCCCGCTAGCACTTCGGGACGCAGGGTTTTCCTTGCGAAGGGCTTGATCGCTTCGACCAGTGCGTCGCCGGCGTCGATGTCCACCCCGGCGTCGCGATAAGTGAGAGGGGTTCGGCTGGCCAAGGAAGGATGCGACTATGTGGATCTGATTGGGGGGATGGGAGCGTGCCCTTCGACACCCTGCTAGAGTTACGCGTTTTCGCCCCGGAATTTTAATCGAAATGCCCTCAGCCCGCCTCGCCGAACTGGAAAAGTGGTGGTGGCCCGCCCTCGGGCTGGCGATCCTCGTCCTTCTTTATTTTCTCTCGCCTATCCTCGCCCCGTTTCTGCTCGGGGCGATCCTCGCCTATATCTGCGATCCGCTGGTCGATTGGCTCGGCCGCAGGCACGCGCCCAGAACGCTCGCCGTCGTGCTGGTGATGCTGTTCCTCATCCTGCTCCTGGTACTGCTCGCGGTGATCGTGGTGCCGCTGTTCTACAAGGAAGTGAAGCTGCTCGCCGCGCGCCTGCCCGGCTATCTCGACCAGATCAACACCCACCTGATGCCCTGGCTGCAGAGCCGCTTCGGAATTGAAATGCAGGTCGACGCGGCGAGCATACGGCAACTCGTCGCCGACAGCCTGCAGGGGACCGAAGGGCTGGGGCTCAAGCTCCTGGAATCGCTCAAGATCGGCGGGCTCAACTTGATCGGTTTCGTCGTCAACCTCCTGCTCGTGCCCGTGGTGCTCTTCTATCTGATGCGCGACTGGAAGGGGCTGGTCGCGCGGGTCGACCGCTTTGTGCCGCGCCGCTGGCACGCGAAGGCGCGCGAGATATTCGTCGAGATCGACGCCGTGCTTGCCGAATTCCTGCGCGGCCAGCTCTCGGTGATCCTGGTCATGAGCGGGTTCTACACCGTGGGTCTGTGGTTCACGGGCCTCGAGTTCTATCTGCCGGTGGGCATCATCACCGGCATACTGGTGTTCATTCCCTTTGTCGGCGTGCTGACCGGCCTGGTGCTCGCCACGCTCGCCGCCCTGATGCAGTTCGGCGCGACCTGGGGCCTCGCCTGGGTGTGGATCGTGTTCGCAGCGGGCCAGTCGCTCGAAGGAATGCTCGTGACCCCGCTGCTCGTAGGCCAGCGCATCGGCCTGCATCCGGTGGCGGTGATCTTCGCGCTGCTCGCCTTCGGCCAGTTGTTCGGCTTTTTCGGCGTCCTGCTCGCGCTGCCCGCAAGCGCCGCGCTGCTGGTCGGCCTGCGCCATTTGCGCAGCCGCTACTACACCAGCACTTTCTACAAAAACTGATGCAGCAGCTGCTGCTCGAGCTCGCGCCGCCCGCGCCGCCCGCGCTGGAGAATTTCTCTCCCGGGAAAAACGGCGCGGCGCTCAAGGCCCTGCGGGGAGCGCTCGAAGGCGGCGAGCGTTTCGTCTTTCTCTGGGGCCCGAGCGGAAGCGGCAAGACGCACCTGCTGCGCGGATTTTCCGCGGCGGCCCGCGCGAACACGGCGGCCTATATATCTGCGTCGAATGCCGACTGGACCGGCACCGATGCGATCGAATTCGCCGCGGTCGACGATGTCGCTCGTCTCGACGACTCGGGACAGATCGCCCTGTTCGACCTGTGCAACCGGCTGCGCGGCTCGGGCGGTGCGCTCGCGGCAAGCGGGGAGGCGCCGCCCGCGCAACTCGCGCTGCGGGCGGATCTGCGCTCGCGCCTTGCATCGGGAATCGTCCTGCAGCTGCACCCCTTGAGCGATGAGGACAAGGCCGCGGCCCTGCACGGGCGCGCCGCCGCGCGCGGCATCGCCCTGGACGGGGAGCTGATCCGCTACCTCCTCACGCATTTCGATCGCGACATGGGCACGCAGATCACTGCGCTCGACGCGCTGGACAGGTATTCGCTGCAACGCAAGCGCCCGATCACCCTGCCGTTGCTGAAGGAAGCGCTGGGCTTGCTCGATACCGCCAGGCGTTGACGCGAGAGGACTCAGGACTTGGAACTGGCGCTCTTCGATCTCGACAACACGCTGCTCTCCGGAGACAGCGACTACGCGTGGGCGCAATTCCTGATCGAGCAGGGCGTGCTTGAGCGCGCCGCATACGAGGCGAAGAACGAACATTTTTTCCTCCAGTACAAGACGGGGAAGCTGGACATAAACGAGTTTCTCGATTTCCAGCTCGCTCCGCTCGCTCGCCATCCGCGCGAGAAGCTCGACGAGTGGCACGCCGAATTCATGCGGACCAAGATAAAACCCATGATCCAGGCGAAAGCGATCGAGCTCGTGCAGCTGCACCGCGGGCACGGCGACCTCTGCGCGATCGTCACCTCCACCAACACTTTCATCACCGCTCCGATCGCGCGCGAGTTCGGCGTCGATCACCTGCTCGCGACCGAGCTCGAGCTGCGCGACGGGAAGTTCACAGGCAAGCCCTCGGGAACGCCCCCTTTCCGCGAGGGCAAGGTGACGCGGCTCGCCGAATGGCTGGGGAGCCGGGGGCAGACGCTCGCGTCGTTTTCGTCGAGCTGGTTCTACAGCGACTCGATGAACGACCTGCCGCTCCTCGAGCGCGTGACGCAGCCGGTCGCGGTGGACCCCGACGAGACTCTGCGCCAGGTGGCGACGGGACGCGGCTGGCGGATCATGAGTTTGGAATGAAACCCGTCCCCGTCCTGGTCGTCGCGCTCGTTCCCGCAAGTCTTGCGCTGGCAATAGCATTCGGCAGCGTCCATCTCGGCGCGGCGCAGCTCACCGACGCGCTCCTCGGCCGCGGCGACGAGATCGCCCGCGAAATCGTCTGGGGCGTGCGCGCGCCCAGGGCGCTCGCGGCCTTCGCCTGCGGGGGGCTCCTCGCACTCGCCGGAGCGCTGCTTCAGGTGCTGCTGCGCAACCCTCTCGCCGATCCCACCATTCTGGGCGTCTCAGGCGGCGCCGCGACCGGCGCGCTCGCGGCGATGCTGCTCGGGGTCGGCGCGGCCGGCCTGAATCTCGCCGCGCTCGCCGGCGCCTCGATCGCCGCCGGTGCGGTCTTCGCGTTCTCCCTGGGACGCTCGGGATGGAACCCCTACCGGGTGCTGCTCACCGGCGTCGCGCTCGCCTCGGGATTCGGCGCCCTCGTGGGCATGATGCTCTCGCTCGCGCCTTCCCTCCAGGTACAGGGCATGCTTTTCTGGCTGCTCGGCGATCTCTCGCCCGCGCGCGACCCGAGCGCCGCGCTCGTCGTGCTCGCGGCGTGCGCCGCGCTCGCCTTTTCGCAGTCGGCCGCGCTCGATGTGCTGATTCTCGGCGAAGACAAGGCGCGCTCGCTCGGCATTGCGGTGAAGCGGCTCCAGACGATCGCGTTCGGCTGCGCGACGCTCGCGACCGTCGCCGCGGTCCTCCTCGGGGGCTCGATTGGATTCGTCGGGCTGGTGGTGCCGCATCTGCTGCGGCTCTCGGGCGTGCACCGCCACGCGCTTCTCTTGCCGCTCGCCGCCTGCCTGGGCGGAAGCCTGCTCGCGCTCGCCGACACGCTCGCCCGCACGGTAGCGGCGCCCGCCGAACTGCCGGTCGGGGTGGTCACCGCGATGATCGGGGTGCCGGTGCTGCTCTTTCTCCTCGCGAGATTACGCTGATGCTGAAAGCGGAGGGGCTTGCGATCTCAATGGGCGGACGCGAGCTCGTTCGCGCCTTCGATCTCTCGCTCGCCCCGGGAGAGTGCTGGGCCCTGCTCGGGCCCAACGGATCGGGCAAGACGAGCCTCATCCTCGCTCTCGCCGGTCTGCGCTCCCCGCAAGCCGGCACCATCGCGCTCGCCGGCGCCTCGCTCGGTACCTACCCCCGGAGCGAGGTCGCCCGGCGCATCGCAGTGCTGTTCCAGGACGAGGAAACCGATTTCTGGGGCAGCGCGTTCGACTACGTGATGCTCGGCCGCTATCCGCGCTCGAAGAGCGCCTGGGGCGCGGACGAAGAAGGCGCGGCGGCCGCGCACCGGTGCCTGGCCGAGCTCGATCTCTCCGATCGTGCGGGGCAAGCCTACCGCACGCTCTCCGGCGGGGAACGCCAGCGGGCGCGCATCGCGCAGGTCCTCGTGCAGGACGCGGAGATCCTGCTGCTCGATGAGCCGCTCCAGCACCTCGACCTGCGCCACCAGGCGCAGGTGATGCAAATGCTCTCCCGCTGCGCCGCGGACGGAAAAAGCGTGCTCGCGGCGCTGCACGAGCCCGGACACGCCGCGCTGCACTGCGGCTTTTCGGTTTTACTGTATGATGCGGGCCGAGCTCGCCTGGGACGCTCAAGCGACATGCTCACCCAAGCCAATCTAGAAGCGCTTTACCAGTGCCGGCTGGAGCCAGCCGGCACCAGGAGTTTCCTTCCCTCTTGATCAAGAAATTCATCCGGCGCGTTTTCCGGCTCGGCTCAGGCGCCGAACAGAGAGTCGTCACCCGGGAGCAGCACGGGATCGGCCGCGACGCGATCTCACAGGGCTCGCGCAAAGTCTGCGAGGGGCTGCAAGCCCAGGGCTACACGGCTTACGTCGTCGGCGGCGCGGTGCGCGACCTTCTGCTCGGTTCGAAGCCGAAGGACTACGACGTCGCGACCGACGCGTATCCCGAGGAAGTGCACAAGATCTTCCGGCGCTCGCGCATGATCGGCCGGCGCTTCAAGCTCGTGCACGTGATGTTCGGCGAGGAGACCGTGGAGGTCTCGACGTTCCGCTCGCGCAGCGCGTCGGAGACCGACGAGCACGGTCGCGTGGTGCGCGACAACATCTACGGCACGCGCGAGGACGACGCCATCCGGCGCGACTTCACCATCAACGCCCTGTACTACGATCCGGCGAGTGAGACCATCCTCGACTACCACAACGGCCTGAGAGACCTGCAGCGGAAATCCGTGCGCATCATCGGCGACGCGCGCGCACGCTACCGGGAAGACCCCTTGCGGATGCTGCGCGCCGTGCGCTTTGCCGCCAAGGCCGGGTTTTCCATCGACGAACGCACGCGAAAACCCATAAGCGAACTGGCTCCTCTGCTGGGAAACGTTCCTCCTTCGCGGGTCTACGAGGAAATGCAGAAGCTGCTGCTCTCCGGTCACGCGGCGACGGGCCTGCGCCAGCTCCGCAGCGAAGGCCTGCACCACGGCCTGCTGCCGCTGCTCGATGTCATTTTCGAGCAACCGATGGGCGAGCGTTTCGTCCGGCTCGCGCTCGAGCAGACCGACGCCCGGCTGCGCGCGGGCAAATCCGTATCGCCGGCATTCCTCTTCGCGGCGCTGTTGTGGCACGAAGTGCTCGCGGCGTGGAAGAAGGCCGAGCAGCGCGGACTTAAGCCTATCCCGGCGCTGTTCGAGGCGATGGATACCGTACTCGACATCCAGACCGACAAGCTCGCCATCCCGCGCCGCTTTACCGCGGTCATGAAGGAGATCTGGGCGCTGCAGCCGCGCCTGGAGCAGCGAAGCGGCCGCCGTCCCTTTGCCCTCCTCGCGCACGAGAGATTCCGGGCCGGATTCGACTTCCTCGTGCTGAGAAGCGCGAGCGGCGAGGCGCCTGCGGAACTCTCGCAATGGTGGGAAAAGTTTCAGCAGATCAACGAGGCCGAGCGCCAGGCGATGCTCATGGCGCCGCAGCCTGGTGAGCAGCGGCGCCGCAGGCGCCGCAGGCGCAAGAGCGCGTCCCCGCCGTCCGGCCCGGCACCGGCTTGAAGCGCGCCGGCCTCGCGGAAAATCCGATGACACCCGGCGCCCCGCGGGTTATTCTTTCGGGTTAGGTTCGCTGCAGATGGACCGCCTTCACCGCGTCACCCTGAGGAAAAATGAAACGGGTCTTGCTGGTGCATTTTTCGCAGACCGGGCAGCTTGCCCGCGTCGCGCGCCGCCTGGTGTCGCCGCTCGCCGGAGCAGGCGATGTGGTGCTCGTCGAAGAAGTCCTGCATCCGCGCAAGCCCTACCCGTTTCCCTGGCCGGCCTGGCGTTTTCTGGACGTGATGCCGGAGACGGTGCTGCTTGAGCCGCCCGAGCTCGAACCCCTGTCGGTGCGCGCGGAGGAAACTTTCGACCTCATCATCCTCGCCTATCAAGTGTGGTACCTCGCACCCTCGGGCCCGATCACGGCGTTTCTCAAGAGCGATGCGGGAAGGCGGCTGCTGCGCGGCCGGTCGGTGGTGACCGTCATCGCTTGCCGCAACATGTGGCTGCTTGCGCAGGAAACCGTCAAGCGGCTGATTCAGGAAGCCGGCGGGCGGCTGCGCGACAACGTGACCTTCATAGACGGAGGCAGCGCGCTCGCGACCTTCATCACGACGCCGCGGTGGGTCCTGACCGGGCGGCGCGATGCTTTCTGGGGATTGCCGGCCGCCGGTGTGGCCGAAGAGGAGATTGCGACTTCCGACCGGTTCGGCCGCGCGCTGCTCGCGGGACTGCGGGCGGACCGCGAGCGCAGCGATGAGCCCATGCTCACGGGCCTCGGAGCGGCGCGCGTCGACCCGCGGCTGATTTTCAGCGAGCGCGCGGCGCGGCGGGCGTTTTCGGTATGGTCGCGGGCCATTCGTCTGGGCGGTGCTCCCGGGTCGATCGGGCGATTGCCCCTGCTCGCGGCGTTCTGCGTCTATCTGGTCGCGATGATACTCACCGTCGTGCCGGCGAGCCTCGTCCTGCAACGGCTCACGCGTCCCCTCCTGGCGAGGCGCCTGCGATCGCTGCAGGCGTACTACGAGTTGCCGTCGGGGCACTGATGAGCAAGCCGAATCCGGGAACGAATCGCCAGACCGCTTACATCACGCGAAGCTCGGTTTGCCTTCCGAACGCTCCGGTCGAGAACGACCAGGTCGAGGCCATCCTCGGGCAGGTCGGCGAGCGCCCCTCGCGCGCGCGCCGCATCGTCCAGCGCAGCAACGGCATCCGCCGCCGCTACTACGTGATCGATCCGTCCACGGGAAAACCGAATTACACCAACGCCAGCCTCACGGCCGCCGCGATCAGGGGATTGGCCGGAAACGGCTTCGACCTCGACGATCTGGCGTGCCTCGCGTGCGGAACTTCCAATCCCGATCAGTTGATGCCCAACCATGCGGTCATGGTCCACGGCGAGCTCGGCGTGCCGGTGTGCGAGGTGGTCGCGACCGCGGGCGTGTGCGTTTCGGGCGCCACTGCGCTCAAGTACGGCTGGTTGTCGGTGATGTCGGGCGATGCGCGCAACGCGGTCGTGACCGGATCGGAAACCGCTTCGCTCGGCCTGCTCGCGCAGAATTATGGCGCCGAGCCGGTCAACGGCGCGCAGGTCCTGGAGGCAAGTCCCGAGCTCGCGTTCGAAAAGGATTTCCTGCGCTGGATGCTGTCCGACGGCGCGGGCGCCCTGCTGCTCGAGCCCGCCCCGCGCCCCGGGCTGAATCTGCGCGTCGAATGGGTGGACATTTTCTCGTACGCGCACCTGCTGCCGGCCTGCATGTACGTGGGCGCGGAAAAGCAGGCGGATGGCGCGCTGCGCGGCTGGATGCTCTATTCCGCGCGCGAACGCGAGGCGAGCTCGGTATTCGCGCTGAAGCAGGACGTGAGACTCCTCAACGAGGAAGTCATAGAACACACCCTGGTCAAGCCGCTCGCGCGTGTCATCGCGAACCGCGGGCTTTCCGCAGAAGATGTCGACTGGTTCCTGCCCCACTACTCGTCGGAGTACTTCCGCGCCCCGGTCTCAGGCGGACTTGCGCGCGCGGGGCTGCCGATTCCCCAGGAACGCTGGTTCACCAATCTCGAACGGGTGGGTAACGTCGGGTCGGCTTCGATCTACATCATGCTCGACGAACTGATCCAGAGCGGCCGCTTGCACGACGGGCAGCACCTACTGTGCTGGGTTCCGGAGAGCGGACGCTTCTCGAGCGGCTTCATCTACCTCACCGTCGTCGCGCATGCGTGAGCGCGACGTGCCCCAGGAGGGCAACCGGACCCTCGCGGGCCATCGCAAGGCCGTCTACGCGATCGCCGAAGACGGCAAGTTGCGGCTGGTGCCCTCGCGCGGCTGGGAGGTCGAGGAGATCGTCACGCGCCAGGCGGTCGAGGATCTGGAGAGGCGCGCGAGCAAAGCGCGTGCACGTGCGCTCGCCGGCGAATCCTCGCCGCTCGAATACCACATGTATCGCGCGCGCATGGACGTCGAGCTCCTGTCGCAAACCACCGGCCTGTGGCGCTGGCGCGTGCGGCGCCATCTCAAGCCGGCGGTGTTCGCGCGCTTGCCGATCGCGCTGAGACTGCGTTACGCCGAGGCGCTGGGCATCTCGGTCGAGGCCTTGGGCAGAGCGGATTAGCGATGCCGGAAGCTTTCGTGCACGCGCACGCCTCGCATTGCGAGTCGGGCGTGATGTCATCGCTCCTGCGCCATCACGGCCTGCCCATTTCCGAGGCGATGGCTTTCGGGCTCGCCTCGGCCTTGTCCTTCGCCTATCTTCCCTTCGTCCGCATCAACGGCCTTCCGCTCGTGTCCTACCGCATGCCGCCGCGCGCCATCATCAAAGGCCTTGCGCGCAGCCTGGGCCTGGAGATTCGTTTCGAGACCTTCCGCTCGCCCTCCGCCGGCATGGAGCGGCTCGACGCGCTGCTGGCTTCCGGCGAACTGGTGGGGCTGCAGACTTCGGTGTTCTGGCTGCCGTATTTCCCGCCCGATCTGCGCTTTCATTTCAACGCGCACAACCTCCTGGTCTACGGACGGGAGGGCGGCGAATATCTGATCAGCGACCCGGTGGGGGAAACGGCGGTCCGTTGCGCGCGCGCGGATCTGGAAAGGGCGCGATTCGCCAAGGGGGCGCTCGCACCCAAGGGGCTGCTCTATTACCTCACCGCACGCCCGCTCGCGCCCGATTGGGTGCATCTCGGGAAGCGGGCGCTCGCGCGCACGGCTCGCATCATGCTCGCGCCCCTGCCCCTGGTCGGCGTGGTCGGAATGAAGATGCTCGCAAGGCAGCTCGAGCGCCTGCCGCTCGCCGACGGCGGAGAGTGGGCGCGCATGTACATCGGCAACATCGTGCGCATGCAGGAAGAGATCGGCACCGGCGGCGGCGGCTTCCGCTTTCTGTATGCGTCGTTCCTGCAGGAGCTGGCGGCCAAGACCGGCTACGCGGCGCTCGAAGGGCTCGCGTCGCGCCTGGTCGAGATCGGCGACCGCTGGCGCGAGTTCGCGCTCGCCGCGGCGCGCATGATTCGCGGCCGCGACGCGCTCTCCCCGCCGGCATTGGCGGAGCGCCTGCGCGCCCTGGCCGCCGACGAGAAACTTTTTTTCCAGAATCTGCGCACCGCCCAACGCGCATGGGCACGCTGAACGTCGAGGCCTTGTCGTTTCGCTATCCCGGCGGCGGCGATGCGGCGCTGGAGGACGTGACGCTCGCCATTCCGGCGGGCAGGATTTTCGGACTGCTCGGGCCGAACGGCGCGGGCAAGACCACGCTGATCTCGATTCTCGCGGGGCAGCTGCGCGGGGCGACCGGAAGCATCAGCGTCGGCGACGAGCCGCTCGAGGCCTTGCGCCGCCGGCAGCCGCACAACCTGGGGCTGGTGCCGCAGGAATTCGCGTTCTACCCCATGCTGACTTGCGCGGAAAATTTGCGCTTTTTCGGCGGTGTGCAAGGCCTGGGCGGGACGCGGCTCAAGGAAAGAATCGCCGCCGCCGCCGCGTTCGCGCGTATCGAGAACGTGCTCCGGCGCCGCGCGGGGCGGCTCTCGGGCGGCTTGAAGCGCCGTTTGAATCTCGCCATCGGCCTGCTCACAGAGCCGGAGATCCTGCTGCTCGATGAGCCGACCGTGGGGGTCGATCCGCAGTCGCGCGCCTTTCTGCTCGAGTCGATCCGCGCGCTTGCCGGAGCGGGTCGGACGATCGTCTACACCAGCCACTACATGGAAGAGGTCGAGGCGATCTGCGACCGGGTGGCGATCATCGACCACGGACGCGTGCTCGTTTCAGGCGCGCTCTCCGAAGTGATCCGCGGCGGCGCCGGCCTCCAGGAGCTCTTCATGCAACTGACCCACAGCTCGCTGCGCGACTGATGCGGCGCCTCCTTGCCTTGTGGGAGAAGGAATACCTCGCGCTTTCGCGCGACGTTCAGGGGCTCGCCGTCTTGTTCCTGATGCCGGCGGCGTTCATCGTGGTGATGTCGCTCGCCCTGAGCGACGTGTTCAAGGGCGGCGCCGCGCGCCAGACCGGGTTCGCCGTGATGGCGGCCGACCCCAAGCTCGCTGAGCGCCTCGCGCAGGGTTTGTCGGGTGACGGCTTTCGCGCGGCGACGGTGCCGGCGGACGAAGCCGCGGCGCGCGAAGGCGTGCGCCACGGAACGCCTTCGCTGGTACTCGTCGTACCGCGTGATTTCGAGCGCGCCCTGGCCGCACCCCTCGACGGGAAAAGCACGCCGCCTGAGCTTGCGGTCCTCGCCGATCCCGCCTTGCCGCCGCCGCAACTCCTCGCCTTCCAGCAGCGCGTTCTCGGCGTGGTACTGGGCCTGCGCGTATCGGCAATGATGCGCCGCGCCGGAATTCCCGCCAACGCGGACGCACTGGACCTGAAACACGCAGCGACCTTGAAGGTCGAAACGATAGGCGGCACCGGGCGGCCGTCCTCGGTACAGCAGAACGTGCCCGCGTGGCTCATCTTCGGAATGTTTTTCGTGGTGATGCCGATCTCCGCGCTCTTCATCGTGGAACGGCGCGAAGGCACGCTCGCGCGCCTGGTGAGCCAGCAGGTGCCGTTTTCGATGCTGCTCTTCGGCAAGGTAGGACCGTATTTCGTCATCAATCTCGCGCAAGCGGCGCTGATGCTGCTCGCCGGCCGGACGCTCGTGCCCTGGTTCGGCGGCGAGACGCTCGCGCTCCCGGCCCGCTGGGATTTGCTGGCCGCGGTCACCGCCAGCACCAGCCTCGCCGCGATCGGATGGGGGTTGCTCGTCGCAGTGAGTTCACGCACGCTCGAGCAGGCGACCGTGATCGGCGGCGTCGGCAATATTCTCGCCGCGGCCGTCGGCGGCATCATGGTGCCGCGCTTCGTGATGCCCGACTCCATGCAGAAGTTCTCCGAGGCCTCGCCCATGGCCTGGGCCCTGGACGGATTCCACGCGGTGATCCTGCGCCAGGGCGGCGCAGGCGACATCGCCGCGCCCTGCGCGAAGCTGCTCGCGCTCGCGGCCGCGCTGTTTGCCGTCGCGCTGTGGGTGCACCACCGGCGCCGCGTCCTGACTTCCGTGCAATGACGACTCGCGATGCAATGATTGCGGAGCTGACAGCGCTGATCCTCGAGGCGACGGAGAAGGTGCCGGTCGCGCCGGCCTTGTCGCCGGAGGAGCCGATTTTCGGCACCGGGACGCGGCTCGCGCTCGATTCCCTGGACGCTCTGCAGGTGTCCATGGCCCTGCAGAAGCGCTACGGCGTGCGCCTCGCCGACAGCAAGGAGACGCGGCGCATCCTCGCCTGCGTGGGAAATCTCGCGGATTACCTGCTGCAAAAACGCGCATGACCGGAGCCTTCGTGCGCGCGACCGCGCTCGCGAGCGCGCTCGGACCGGATCTGGACTCGGCGGTGGAGCGGCTCGCGGGCGCGCCCGCGGCGCCCTTACTTAACACGAAAACCGGCGGAGCCTGGCCCTATTTCCCCATTCCGGCCGCGGAAGGCGACTGGAGAAGACGCACCGAAGCCATCGCGCGCTCGGTGGCCGAGGACCTCAGGCGCAAGGCCGCGCTCGCGCCGGCGCAATGGGCGAACCTGCCCTGCATCGTCGGCTCGTCCTCCTTTTCCGTCGGCGCCTGGGACGATGGCGGCTGGGCGGCGATAGAACCGTCGTTCGAGTTTTCACGCAGACTCGCACAGGCGTTCGGGGTGCACGGTCCGGTGACTGCCGTCAGCACCACCTGCACCTCGGGCCTCGCCGCGCTCGACATCGCGCTCGGCCTGATCGCGGAACGTGAGTTCCTCGACGTGCTGGTGCTCGGCGTGGAGTTTTGCAATCGTCTGACCGTCGCCGGTTTCGCCGGGCTACAGCTCCTTTCGGCGAAGGCCGCGCGTCCCTGCGACCGCGACCGCGACGGACTGGTGCTCGGCGAAGCGCTGGGCGCGATGCTCGTGTCCGCGACGCCCGCCCCGTGGCGCATCGCCGCGCTCGCCGCAGGGATGGACGCGGCGAGCATCACGGGTCCGTCGCCGGACGGCGCGGCGACTGCAAAGACGATGCGGGCCGCGATGGGCCGCGCGCAATGGGAAAGCACCGCGGTGGATCTGATCAAGCTGCAATCGGGCGGAGGTCCGCTCACCGACCTTGCCGAGGCGCGCGCGGTGCGCGAAGTGTTCGCCTCCGCGCCGAAGTCGGTATCGCTGAAGGGCGCGCTCGGCCACACTCTCGGAGCGAGCGGTCCCGCGGAGCTCGCACTGCTTCTCGCAAGCCTCGCGCGCGGGCACGTGCCCGCGACCTGGGGATTTGCGACGCAGGACGACGATCTCGGCCTCGCACCCTCGGGCAGCGACGGCGCGGGCGTGCGCCGCGTGCTCTTCAATCTCTCCGGCTTCGGCGGAAGCTTGATGAGCCTCGCGCTGGAAAAGGCCGGCTGAGCGTGTATTTGCTCGCGCCGACGGTCGTGCGCGTTGCGCCGGAGGATTTTCCGGCACGGATACGCGCGCGCTTCGCGGCCGAGCTGCGCCGCGCCGGACGCTTCGCCCAGCTCGGCCTGCTCGGCGCACAAGCCTGTCTCGATGCCGCGGGCGGCAACGGCCCGCTCGGAGTCCTGTGGGCCACCGGAATGGGATCGCTGCACGCCACGCGCGCCGCGCTCGACGAGGACCTCAAGCGCGGCGAGCCGGCGATGCCGTTTGCGTTCGTCGCAACCCAGCCGCATCTTGCGGGTGCGCTCCTCGCGCAACGCTCCTACCCGGTCACGCGCACCGCCTGCCTGTATCTCGCCCCGGGGGCCTGGACCTCGCTGCCGCAACTGGCGCAACACTGGTTCGACGAATGCGAGAGAGTCCTGGTCGGCTGGGTGGAGGAATCCGACGCGGCAGGCGCTGCGCACCGCAGCGACTGGTGCCTGCTTCACAAGACGCTCGTGCCCGGCGCCGTTCGCTGCGAACGGGTGCGCCGCCCGCAAAACGCGGCGGCCGCAACCGGGGAGGACTGGATTCCCCGCATCGCCGCCTGGCACGGCTCGGCCGACGCGCTCGTCCTGCGCGGTGGCGAGGACGCGTGGAGCTTCACGCCCGATGGCTGAGAAGACCCTCGCGACGAAAGCCTTCATAGGACTGGGCGCGAATCTCGGAGAGCCCGAAGCCCAGGTGCGCCGCGCTCTTGCCGCACTCGCCGATCTCCCAGGAACCCGCCTCGTCATCGCGTCCTCGTTTTACCGCAGCGCGCCGGTGGGTGTAGTCGCGCAGCCCGATTTCATCAATGCCGTCGCCGAAATCGAGACCACGCTGGGCGCGCGGGCACTGCTGGAGGCGCTGCTCGCCGCGGAGAGGCGCTTCGGCCGCAGGCGCGAATTTCCAGGCGCGCCGCGCACCCTCGACCTCGACCTCCTGCTCTACGGCGATCTCGTCATCGCCGAGCCGGAGCTTATCGTTCCCCATCCCCGCATGCACCAGCGCGCCTTCGTGCTCGCGCCGCTTGTCGAGATCGCGCCGGATATCGCGATTCCGGGCAAAGGCGGCGCAAAGGCGCTCCTCGCCGCCTGCTCAGACCAGAAAATAGAAAGATTGGATAGCCGATGAATACCAGCGTTCTTGCACAGACCGTCGGACTGCTCGCGCTCTCGAACATATTCATGACCTTCGCCTGGTACGCGCACCTGAAGGAGCTCTCCTCCAAGCCCTGGTTCATCGCCGCGCTCGTTTCCTGGGGCGTGGCGCTGTTCGAATACCTGCTGCAGGTGCCGGCGAACCGCATCGGCTTCACCCAGTTCAGTCTCGCGCAGCTGAAGATCATCCAGGAGGCGGTCACCCTCGTCGTGTTCGTCCCGTTCGCGCTCTTCTACATGAACCAGCCGCTCAAGCTCGACTATCTGTGGGCTTCGCTGTGTATCATGGGCGCCGTCTATTTCATCTTCCGCGGATGAGCTGCCGTGCTTTTGTCGAAGTACCGCTATATCGTCGTCGAGGGCCCGATCGGCGTCGGCAAGACCAGCCTCGCCAGGCGGCTTGCCGAGCGGCTGCAGTCGGGCCTCCTGCTCGAGCATCCCGAGCAGAACCCGTTCCTGCCGCGCTTCTACCAGGACATGTCGCGTTTTGCGCTGCCGACGCAGTTGTTCTTCCTTTTCCAGCGGATCAGCCAGTTGCGCGAGCTCGCGCAGATGGATCTCTTCAACCGCGTCACGGTGAGCGATTTCCTGCTGGAGAAAGATCCGTTGTTCGCGAGGCTGACGCTTTCGGGCGACGAACTGCATCTGTATCAGCAGATCTTCGATGCGTTGAAGCCCCAGGCACCCAAGCCCGACCTCGTGATCTATCTGCAGGCGCAGCCGGCGACGCTGTACGAGCGGGTGCGCCGGCGCGGGGTAGAATTCGAGCGGCCGATCACCGGGGAATACCTCGCCTTGCTCGCCGACAGCTACAGCCGCTTCTTCTACCACTACAGCGGGAGTCCGGTTCTGATCGTCAACTCGGAGCGGCTCAATTTCGTGCGTCAGGAGGACGACCTCAAGCTGCTCATCGAGCGCGTCGGCGCGATGCGCGGCAACCGGGAATTCTTCAACTGGGGAGACTAGCTTGACCCGATTGTCCATCAAGGCGCTGCAAAAGCTGCGCGACGACGGCGAAAAAATCGCCATGCTGACCTGCTACGACGCGAGCTTCGCGGCGATGCTCGACGCCGCGGGCCTGGACAGCCTGCTGATCGGCGACTCGCTCGGCATGGTGCTGCAGGGGCACGACACCACGCTGCCGGTGACGCTCGCCGACATGGCCTATCACACGCGCAGCGTGGCCCGCGGCAGCAAGCGCGCCTTTCTCATCGCCGACATGCCCTTCGGCACCTACCAGGAATCGCCGCCGCAGGCGTTCCGCAGCGCGGCCGAATTGATGGCCGCGGGCGCGCAGATGGTGAAGCTCGAAGGCGGCGCGGAGTTCTCCGAGACGATACGGTTTCTCACGCAGCGCGGCGTGCCGGTGTGCGGGCATCTCGGCCTCACGCCGCAATCGGTGCACCACTTCGGCGGCTACCGCGTGCAGGGCAAAGGCGAGGACGCCGAGCAGAAGCTGATCGAGGACGCGGTCGAGCTGGAAGCCGCCGGCGCGGGCCTTCTGGTGCTAGAAGCAATCCCGGGGAAGCTCGGCGAGCAGGCGACGCAGCGCCTGCGCATCCCGACCATAGGCATAGGCGCGGGCCCCGGCTGCTCAGGCCAGGTGCTGGTGCTGCACGACATGCTCGACGTGTTTCCGGGAAAGAAGGCCCGCTTCGTGAGGAATTTCATGAAGGGTGCCTCCAGCATCGCCGACGCCGCCGAGCGCTACGCGCGCGCCGTCCGCGACGGCAGTTTTCCCGCCGAAGAACACAGTTTCTAGGTCGAGCATGGAAGTCATCACTTCAGTTAGGGATTTGCGCGAGCGCCTGCAGCGCGCGCCCGACAACGTCTTCGTGCCGACCATGGGCAATCTGCACGCGGGCCACATCCAGCTGATGCGCCTCGCGAAGCGGCGTGCGGCCTGCACGGTCGTCAGCATATTCGTCAACCGGATCCAGTTCGGACCGAAAGAGGATTTCGAGCGCTACCCGCGCACCCTGCAGGCCGATGCGGAGATGATGCGGGAGGTGGGCGTCGACGTCGTTTTCGCGCCGACCGAGACCGAGATCTATCCGGAGTCCCAGACCTTCGTGGTCGAGCCTTCCGACCTCCAGCACATTCTCGAGGGCGCGTTCCGGCCCGGCCACTTCCGCGGCGTCGCCACCGTCGTGCTCAAGCTTTTCAACATGGTCTCCCCGCGCACCGCCATCTTCGGCAAGAAGGACTACCAGCAGTACGTGGTATTGCGCGACATGGTGAAACAGCTCGCCTTGCCCGTGGAGATCATGCCCGCCGAAACGGTACGCGCCGAAGACGGGCTCGCGCTCAGCTCGAGGAACGCCTATCTTTCCGCCGTCGAACGGGCCGAGGCGCCGCGCCTGTTCCAGGCCTTGTGGGCCGTGAAAGCCGAACTGCTCGCCGGAAAACTGGATTTCCAGAGAATCGAGCTGCAGGCCATGGCGACTCTCGCGGCGAACGGCTGGCGTCCCGATTACGTTTCCGTGCGCCGGCAGGCCGACCTGCAGCCGCCCGGGGCCGACGACCGCGATCTGGTCGTGCTGGGCGCGGCCATGCTCGGGCGCACGCGGCTCATCGACAACGTGGAGGTTTCGCTTTGAGATCCGGGGCGGGAAATGAAAGAGCGGCCGCTCGGGCCGCTCTTCCACGAAAGTAGTGCGTCGGGGAGTAGTGCGTATCAGGAAGGATAAGGCTCCAGCATGAGTCTCTCGACCGAGCAGCCGAGCGCCTTGGCCAGTTTTTCCATCGCCTGCTCGTCCACGGAGATCGGCTGGAATTCTGCGCCGCCGCCCTTGCTGGCGATGAAGGCCTTGGCCGCGCTCTCCGAGGTCCAGACCACGACCGGATCGGGCGAGACCCCTGGCACCTGGACGCAGATCGGAACGCCGTCGGACTTGTACACGATCGCAAACATGGCCAGCCTCCTGTTACAGATGAAGCCATTGGAGCAGCCCGAGCCCTCCGCCCGGGCCTCGTCTCGGTGCCCCTGTCGCTCGCATTACTTTAACCCATGTTCCATGGAGCATCCAGTGGCGGAATCCACAATCGCATGAATTCCGAAGCGTCTACCGTGCTCGCCGCGCGCGCGCAGGACCGCGCCGTCGCGACGTGGCTGCTCGCGTGTTGCGCGCTGGTGTTCGCAATGGTGGTGGTCGGCGGCATCACGCGCCTCACGCACTCGGGCCTGTCGATCGTCGAATGGCAGCCGGTCGTGGGAACGCTGCCTCCGCTCGGCGACGCCGACTGGCAGGAAGCTTTCCAAAAATACCGGCAGACACCCGAATACCGGCAGGTCAATCCCGACATGAACCTCGCCGGATTCAAGAACATCTTCTGGTGGGAATACGTGCATCGGCTGCTGGGAAGATTCATCGGAGCGGCATTCCTGCTGCCCTTGCTGTGGTTCGCACTGCGCGGAAGAATTTCGCGCGGCCTGACCTGGAAGTTCGCCGGGATCTTGGCCCTGGGCGCGCTGCAGGGCGCGATGGGCTGGTACATGGTGCAGTCGGGACTCGCCGACGATCCGCGCGTATCGCAATACCGCCTGACGGCCCATCTGGGCATCGCCGTCCTGATCTACGCGGCGATGTTGTGGATCGCGCTCGATCTCCTGTTTCCCCGCGCGGTTCCGCGCGCGGCGCAGGGAGCGCCGCTGCGCCGGTTTGCAGCCGCTCTCGCCGCGCTCGTCTTCGTGATGGTGCTGTCCGGCGGCCTGGTGGCCGGCACGCGGGCGGGGTTCGCCTACAACAGCTTCCCGCTCATGAACGGGCAGGTCGTGCCGCCCGGCATTCTCGCGCTCGAACCCTGGTACCTCAATTTCTCGAGCAACCTGGCGACGGTGCAGTTCGATCACCGCCTGATCGCCTGGCTGCTCGCGTTCCTCGTGCCCTGGTTCTGGCTGCGCGTGGCTCGCGCGGCGGTGCCGCGGCGCGCGAAACTCTCGGCCCACCTGCTCCTTGGGGCGCTCGCGCTGCAGATCGCGCTGGGCATCGCGACCTTGGTGCTGAGAGTTCCCGTTCCCCTCGCCGCGGCGCATCAGGCCGGAGCCTTGCTCGTCTTCGGCGCGGCGCTCTTCGCCGCGCATGCGCTGCGCTAAGGCGCCTGCGCCTTCTATCCGTCCAGGTGCCTCGCACGCTCCGAGATGAGGGCGAATACGGCGTCGATCATGGGCGTGGCGATCCCCGCCATTCGGGCGAGTTCCACCACGGCGCCGACGATCGCGTCGGTCTCCAGAGGCCGGCGCTTTTCGACGTCCTGGTGCATGGAGATCCTGGCGCCTGCAAGTTTCCTTGCGATGTCGATGCGCTCCTCGACCGTCATCGGGATGCGCACGCCGTAGGCCTCGGCCACCCGCATCGCTTCTTCCATCAGCTTGCGGATCAGGGAAAGCAGCGCTTCGCTGCCGTGGATGTCGTTCATCTGGGCGAGGGCGAGCGCCGCCACCGGATTGTAAGAAACATTTCCGATCAGCTTGGTCCAGATCTCGACGCGGATGTCCGCGGCGAGCTTCGCTTCGAATGCCGCCGCGTTCATGGCCGCCGCGAGCCGCTCCGCGCGCGCGGATTTCGTGCGATCGGGCTCGCCGAGAATGAACACCCGGCCGGCGGTGTGGCGGATCACGCCGGGTTCGATCACCTCCGCCGCAGCGTGCACCACGCAGCCGAGGATGTGCCCGGGCTCGAGTGCCGCGAAAAACCCGCCCGCGGGATCGAGGCAGGCGACGGGCCGGCCGTCGAAGCGACCGCCCTCCCTGTAAAAATACCACCAGGGCAGACCGTTGATCGCCGGAACTACCGTGGTGTCGGGGCCGACGAGCGTCGCGAGACGCGGCAGCATCGTGCCAATCGAATAGGTCTTGAGGCAGATGAAGACCGCGTCCTGTACTCCGAAATCGGCGGGCTCCGACGACGCGCGCATCGGGTGGACCTCCGTCTTGCCTCCGGAAATCAGCGTCAGTCCCCGCCTGCGAATCGCCTCGAGATGAGCACCGCGGGCGATGAGCGACACCTCGTGCCCGGCCTTTGCAAGCCATGCTCCGGTCATCCCGCCCACGGCACCGGCTCCGACGACACAGATCTTCATGTCATCCAGCCGCCGGATTCAGGCCTTTGCCGGTTCCGCCGCGAGGATGAAATCCCGCACCGGGCCGATCTGATCTTCGCTCTTCAACCACGGCGCATGGCCGATTCCGGCGAATTCGACGAGCTCGACGTGCGGTCCGCGCTCCCGCATCCGCCTGGCGGTCGACTCGAGCAGCAGGTCGGACTTCGCGCCGCGCAGCACCAGGGTCGGGCATTTCACCGCATCCCAGATCTGCCACAGGTCGATGCCCAGCAGGAAATCGCTGCCGAATTCGATACCGGCGTCGCCGCCGCGGCGAAAGGCGCCCACGATCGCCGGGTCGCAGGCAAGCGTATAGGTGCCGCCTTCTGCGCGCCTCGAGCTGTATTCGGCGATGCGGCGCCACTGCTTGTCCTCCAGCGGACCGAACGGGGCGCAGGTCTCGCGAAGATGACGTTCGACTTCGTCGAGGTTCGCGAATCGGGCGCCGTCGCCGGTCGAGGCGATTTTGAGCCGCATCAGCGCGGGCCAGGGGACCAGCGGCCCGACGTCGTTCAGCACCAGGCGGCGAATCGGGGAACGGGCCTTGGCCGCGAGCATCATCCCAATGAGGCCGCCCATCGAGGTTCCGATCCAGTCGATTCGCTGCCCCTCGCCTGCTCCCTGGAGGCGGCGCAGGAGGGGAATCTTGTGGGGCGCTGCGGTGAGTCGGGCGAGCAGCGACGCGGCATCGGAGAGGTACTGCGTGAATCCGTAGTCTTCCTTGTGCTCGAGCCAGTCGCTGTCGCCGCGGCCGACGACATCCATGCACACCACACGGCACCCTTTGTCGGCGAGGTTCGCCGCGAGCTCGTCGAAATCGCGGCTGTTTCGCGTGAGGCCGTGGACGCACACGACGAGGTGCTGCCCGCCGGGATTTCCCCATTCGGCATACGCGACGCGGTGGAAGCCGTGAGGTCCGAGCGCGAGGAAGTGGTTCAGGCGCGGTTCTGTGGGCATGGGATGACGCGCCTCAAAATTTGTGGTGGCGGGAAGTTCATGTGCTTACCGGGAAGTTCATGTGGTGCCGGGAGAGAGAATCGAACTCTCATGGCCTCGCGGCCGCGGGATTTTGAGTCCCGTGCGTCTACCAATTCCGCCATCCCGGCTGGATACCGCGTGAAACCGCGTGCATTATAACGCCCGCGCGGCCATGAATCTTTCCATCGACGACTTCGACTACGAACTGCCGTCCGGGCTCATCGCTCAGCAGCCGAGCGAAACGCGCTCGGGGAGCCGGCTGCTCTGCGTCGGCACCGGGCCGATCGCCGACCGGCGCTTCGCCGAATTGCCGCGGCTGCTCGAGGCCGGAGATCTCCTCGTTTTCAACGACACCCGCGTGATCAAGGCGCGCCTCGCCGGCGAAAAAGAGAGCGGCGGGCGCGTGGAAGTGCTGATCGAGCGCGTGCTTTCGGAACACGAGGCGCTCGCGCAGGTGCGCGCGAGCAAGCCGCCGCGCCCGGGAAGCGCGATGCGCCTCGCGGATTCGATCGAGGTCCGCGTGCTGGCGCGCGAAGGGGAGTTCTATCGCCTGCGTTTCCCGGAAAGCGCCACGGTGTTCGATCTGCTCGAGCGCCATGGCAGCGTGCCGCTTCCGCCCTATGTTTCCCACGCGCCGCAAGCGGAAGACGAGCGCCGCTATCAAACGGTATACGCGCGCTCGGCCGGCGCCGTGGCGGCTCCGACCGCGGGCCTGCACTTCGACGAAGCGCTCCTTGCGTCGCTCGCGCAGCGCGGCGTCGAAGCCGCCTACGTGACGCTGCACGTCGGCGCGGGAACGTTCCAGCCGGTCCGCGTGAAAAATCTCGCGGAGCATCGCATGCACCGCGAGCGCTATGAAATTCCCGAAGTAACCGTCGCGGCGATTGAAGCGGCGAAGAAGCGCGGCGGCAGGATCGTCGCCGTCGGCACGACCACCGTGCGCTGCCTGGAAGCCTCTGCTGCGGAGCGCGGCGCGCCGACCGCGGGGAAAGCCGAGACCGATCTCTTCATCACGCCCGGATTCCAGTTCCGCGTCGTCGACCGCCTCGTCACCAACTTCCACCTGCCGAAATCGACCCTGCTCGTGCTGGTGTCGGCCTTTGCCGGAATCGAGCCCATACGGAACGCCTATCGGCACGCCGTCGAACAAGGTTATCGCTTCTATTCCTACGGCGACGCGATGCTGGTTGATAAGATACCGGGATGAAATTCACCGTTCAATCGACTGACGCCGCAGCGCGCGCCGGGACTCTGGAACTGGCGCACGGAAAGGTCGAGACGCCGGTGTTCATGCCGGTAGGCACTTACGGCGCGGTAAAGGCCGTGAGCCCGGCGGAGCTTGCCGAAAACGGCACGCGCATCGTCCTCGGCAACACCTTTCACCTGTGGCTGCGTCCCGGGCTCGAGGCGATCGCGGCGCACGGCGGGCTGCACCGCTTCATCGGCTGGAACGGGCCGATACTCACCGACTCGGGCGGCTATCAGGTGTTCAGCCTGGGCGAGTTGCGCAAGATCAGCGAGGAAGGCGTGCGCTTCGCCTCGCCCGTCAACGGCGACCGGCTGATGCTCACTCCCGAGGAATCGATGCGCATCCAGCGTGTGCTCGATGCCGACATCGTCATGGTGTTCGACGAGTGCACGCCTTATCCGGCGAGCGAACGCGACACCGAGGATTCGATGCGCCTTTCCCTGCGCTGGGCGGAGCGTTCCAAGCGTTCCCACGAAGGAAACCCGAACGCCCTGTTCGGTATCGTCCAGGGCGGGATGGTCGAGGATCTGCGCGACCAATCCCTTGCCGGACTGGAGAACATCGGTTTCGACGGTTACGCGATCGGCGGGCTTTCGGTGGGCGAACCCAAGCGCGACATGCGCCGGATCATGGCGCATACCACGGCGCGGCTCCCCGCCGGCAGGCCGCGCTACCTCATGGGCGTGGGCACGCCCGAGGACATCGTCGAGGCGGTCGCGGCGGGAATCGACATGTTCGACTGCGTGCTTCCCACGCGCAACGCCCGCAACGGCTGGCTGTTCACGCGCTTGGGCGACATCAAGATCCGCAACGCCCGCTACCGCGACGACATCCAGCCCCTGGACGGCGGTTGCCCGTGCTACACCTGCGCCAATTTCTCGCGCAGCTACCTGCACCACCTGCAGAAAATCAACGAGATTCTCGGCGCCCGGCTCAATACCCTGCACAACCTGCATTACTACCAGACCCTTATGCGCGAGCTGCGCGAGGCGATTCGCGCCGGGCGCCTGTCGGACACCATCGCGATGTTTCACGAGCAGAGAAGCGGGAAAACCGACTGAGCCGCGGTTTTCCGATGGTATACTGCCGCGCTTGCTGACATTGCATTGGAGACCCACGTGTTGATTTCCCCCGCATTTGCGCAGGGCATCCCGGCCGGCATTCCCGGCGCCGGCTACGAGCAGTTCTTCGTCATCATCGGCATGTTCGTCCTGCTGTATTTCCTGATGATCCGTCCGCAGATGAAACGGGCCAAGGAGCACAAGCAGATGACCGAAGCGCTGCAAAAAGGCGACGAGGTCATCACTTCGGGCGGCGTGCTCGGGAAAATCCTCAAGATCGGCGAAGCCTACGTGTCGATCGAGATCGCGCCCAATACCGAAGTGCAGGTTCAGAGGAGCGCGATCCAGACGCTCCTGCCCAAGGGCACGATCAAGTCGATCTAGCTCCAACTAAAAAAATCCGAACAATCCTCCGGGCGCCAGCGGTTTGACTTCTCCAGAGCTTCACAGATGAACCGCTATCCTCTATGGGTCTACGTCACCATCGCGGTGGCGCTCGTGCTCGGGGCGCTGTACACGCTGCCGAACTTCTTCGGCGAAGCGCCGGCGGTGCAGGTCTCCCCGGCCCGCGCGACGCTGAAAGTGGATACCGCGGTTCTCGGGCGCGTCGAGGAGACGCTCAAGAAAGCCGGAATCCAGCCGACGGGAATCTTCCTCGATCCCGCGGGCGTCAAGGTGCGGCTTGCCGATACGGACATCCAGCTCAAGGCGAAGGACCTTCTTGAGCGCACGCTCAATCCCGACGCCGCAAACCCCTCCTACACCGTCGCACTCAACTTGCTGCCGAATTCGCCCGGCTGGCTGACGGCGATTCATGCGCTTCCCATGTACCTCGGGCTCGACCTCCGCGGCGGGGTGCATTTTCTGCTGCAGGTGGACATGCGTGCGGCGCTCACCAAACGCGCCGAGAGCCTCGCGGGCGACGTGCGTACCCAGTTGCGCGACAAGAGCGTGCGTCACACCGGCATCGCGCGCGAAGGCAACAACATCGTCGTCCACTTCCGCGACACCGAGACCCGCGACAAGGCGCGCGTCATCATCGCCGAGCAGCTCCCCGACCTGCAGCTCTCCGATGCCGGCGCCGGCGCCGATCTGACCCTGGTCGCAGTTATCCGTCCCGAGGCGCAGAAGCGCACCCAGGAATTCGCGCTCAAGCAGAACATCCAGACGCTGCACAACCGCATCAACGAGCTGGGCGTCGCCGAGCCGGTGATCCAGCAGCAGGGATCGGACCGCGTCGTCGTGCAGCTGCCGGGCATCCAAGACCCGACCCGGGCCAAAGAGCTCCTCGGACGCACCGCGACCCTCGAAGTGCGGATGGTGGACGAGGACAACATGACCGGGGCGGCGCTCGCGGCGGCGCAAGCCGGTCAGGTGCCCTTCGGCGACGAGTTCTACGTCGAGAGGAACGGCCAGCCGCTGCTGGTGCGCAAGCAAGTCGTATTGACCGGCGACCGGCTGACCGATGCCCAGCCGGGCTTCGACAACCAGACCCAGGAACCCGCGGTCCACCTCACGCTCGACGCCACCGGAGCGCGAATCTTCAGGGACTACACGCGCGAGAACGTCGGCAAGCGCATGGCGATCCTGCTGATCGAGAAAGGCCGGGGCGAGGTCGTCACCGCGCCCGTGATCCGCACCGAGATCGGCGGCGGGCGCGTCCAGATCAGCGGAAGGATGAGCACCGTCGAGGCGAACGACGTCGCGCTCCTATTGCGCGCCGGAGCGCTCGCCGCGCCCATGGAGATCGTCGAGGAACGCACCGTGGGCCCGTCGCTGGGCGCGGACAACATCAAGAAGGGCTTCGATTCGACCATCTACGGCTTCGCCGCGCTGTCGCTCTTCATCATCGTCTACTACTCCCTGTTCGGAGTTTTCTCGACGCTCGCCCTGTGCTCCAATCTGCTGCTGCTCATCGCGCTCCTGTCCATGCTCCAGGCCACGCTCACGCTGCCCGGCATCGCCGCGATCGCGCTCACGCTCGGCATGGCGATCGACGCGAACGTCCTGATCAACGAGCGCGTGCGCGAGGAGCTGCGCGGCGGCGCCACGCCCCAGGCGGCAATCCATGCGGGCTACGAACGCGCCTTCAACACCATCCTCGATTCCAACGTGACGACGCTGATCGCGGGCCTGGCGCTCCTCATCTTCGGTTCCGGATCGGTGCGCGGCTTCGCCGTGGTGCACTGCCTGGGCATCCTCACCTCGATCTTCTCCTCGGTCGTGGTGAGCCGGAGCATGGTGAACCTCACCTATGGAACGCGCCGGAAGCTCGAGCGCGTGGCGATCGGCAATACCTCGTGGACATGAATTTCACGGAAATGAGCACGGTGCGTTGATGGAATTCTTCAAGATCCGCCGCGACATCCCGTTCATGCGCCACGCGCTGGCGTTCAACGTGGTGTCGCTCGTCACCTTCCTCGCGGCAGTGTTCTTCCTCTCCACCAAGGGGCTGAACTTCTCGATCGAATTCACCGGCGGCACCGTGATGGAGATCAACTACGAACACGCCGCGGAAGTCGACAATATCCGCAAGACACTGGATGCGCGCGGCTACAACGACTATTCGGTGCAGAATTTCGGCTCCTCGCGCGACGTGCTGATCCGCATGCCGCTCAAGCCGGGGAAGAACAGCGCCGATCTCTCCAAGGCCGTGATGGAAGGACTGACCGCGCAGGACAGTACCGCGACGCTGCGGCGGGTGGAGTTCGTCGGACCACAGGTCGGGCGCGAGCTCGCCGAGAACGGCGCCCTGGCCCTCCTCATCACTTCGCTCGGCATCGTCGGCTACCTCGCGCTGCGCTTCGAGTGGAAATTCGGCGTCGCGGCGATCATCGCCAACCTGCACGACGTGGTGATCATCCTCGGATTTTTTTCGCTGTTCCAGTGGGAGTTCTCGCTGCCGGTGCTTGCGGCCGTGCTCGCGGTGCTCGGCTACTCGGTGAACGAATCGGTGGTGATCGCCGACCGGATCCGCGAGAACTTCAGGAAGATGAGGAAAGCCTCGGTCACCGAGGTCATCGACAACGCCATCACCCGCACGATTTCCCGCACCATTATCACGCACGGCTGCACCCAGACCATGGTCACCTCGATGCTGGTCTTCGGGGGGCCCGCCCTGCACTACTTCGCGCTCGCGCTCACCATAGGCATTCTCTTCGGGATCTATTCCTCGGTGCTGGTCATGGCGCCCATCGTTCGCTGGCTCGGCATCGAGCGCGAGGATCTGGTGAAGCCGATCAAGGGAAAGAAGGAGGAGGCGGTGGTCTAGCCGTTCCCCGGTGCAGTATTCACCGGAATAAACCCCCGCCCCGCGCTGTTTATGGTTCCATGCGGCGAATGCTTTACAATGACGCCCGCATGCCCCTACAACTGAGGAGAATCGGATGAAGAAGAGCTTTCTATTGACCGGTCTGGCCCTGGCGCTGGGCGCGGGCTACACCGCTGCCGCTTTTGCCCAAGCCAAGCCGGAAGTGATGGTCAAGCAGCGCCAAGCTGCGATGACCCTTCAAGGCAAGTATTTCGGCCCGATGGCCGGCATGGCCGCGGGCAAGGTTCCGTACAACGCCGACACCGTCGCGTTCAACTCGGCCATGCTCGACGCCCTGAGCAGGATGCCCTGGGACGGGTTCGCCGACAGCACCAAGGACGCAGGCGTGAAAACCGCCGCCCTGCCGGCGATCTGGAGCGAACCGGCCAAGTTCAAGGAAGCCCAGGAAAACTTCCAGAACGCGGTTCAAAACCTCGTCAAGGTCAGCCGGGGCGGCGACGAAGCCACGCAAAAGACGGCGATCGGCGCGGTCGGCAAGACCTGCGGCGGCTGCCACCAGAATTTCCGCGAGAAGCAGAACTAAGACTGCTGTAGCCCAAAAGCTTGCCGTAGTCCGAAAAGCCCCGCTCCGGCGGGGTTTTTTCTTGCCTGATGCATAATGCGCGAAATGGCTAACGCACTCTCTTCCCTATTGCCGAAAGCGGGGGTACTACTCCTCGCCATTGCAGCCGGCAACGCCGCGGCGCAGGGCGATGCGAAACGCGGCGAATACCTGGCGAAAGCCGGCGGCTGTGTCGGTTGCCATACCGAAGAAAAGAAGGACGCGGTGACGTTTGCGGGTGGCCGCGCCCTGAAGACACCCTTCGGGACCTTCTTCGGTCCCAACATCACTCCGCACCCCGAGGCGGGACTCGGACGCTGGACCGAGGCCGATTTCGTCCGCGCGATGCGCCTGGGCGACCGCCCCGACGGCAAGAATTATTTCCCGGCGTTTCCCTACCCGTCGTTTACGAAAACCACCGACGCCGACCTGCGCGACCTGTGGGCCTTCCTGCGCACGCTCCCACCGAGCGCGCGCGCCAACCAGGAGCACGACCTTCGCTTTCCCTTCGGCTGGCGCTTCCTCGTGACTTTCTGGAAGTGGTTCTTCTTCACCCCCGGCCCTTTCACCGACCTCCCGGGACTCTCCGCCATCGCCAACCGCGGCGCGTACCTGGTGCAAGCGCTCGGCCACTGCGGCGAATGCCACACGCCGCGCAATTTCCTCGGCGCTCCGAAAATGAGCCACTTCCTCGCCGGCGGCAAAGGCCCGGACAACAAGAACGTCGCGAACCTCACGCCGACCGGTCTCAAGAGCATGAGCGACAAGGAACTGCAGGATTTCTTCGCGACCGGGGCCACCCCCGACGGCGACGTCCCCGACGAGGCGATGGGCGAGGTCATCACCAACACCACGAGCAAGCTCCTGCCCGCGGACGTCAACGCGGTGATTGCCTACCTGCGTTCGCTCGCGCCGATTCCGAACGAAAAGAAGTAAACCGGTAAACCGGGTAAACCGGCAAACCGGGTAAACCGGCAAACCGGGGACAGACCACGGTTTTTCCGCCGTCGGTGCCGGAAGATTTGGCAACGACGACGTGAGCTACGGCCGTACCTGGCGCCAGGTGATGCTCGCGGAAGTCGGGAGCAAGCTCGATCTCTCCCGCGTGCATTTTCTCGGGCGCGTTCGTTACGGGACGTTCGTGAACGTCCTGCAAGTGTCTTCGGCGCACGTCCATCTACTGCAAGCTGGGCGTTCGAAACCGGGTCGACGCACTGCAGTGCACCTCCCTGGGCACCATCTCCGAAGGTATGGGACATGACACGAACGTGCTATATCAAGCTTTTGCCCGATGAGGTCAAATGATCGGGTCAGGTGAGCGAACGACGTCGAGCACAGCAACGATTACCTCGACGGCGGTGCCGATATCCCGGTCTGCCGAGTGAGGTAGGAGTGGATGATGAGGACCATCGTCGCGAGTCGAAGACTGACGGCGAAGAGTGGGGCTTAAACGCGACAACAACTGGAATGATCTGACTACATGTTTGGAGATTAGTCGGTGACTATGGATCGCACAAGAAGAGGTTTGCTGAAGAAACTGCGTAATTGGGTGGCTTTAATTGGGTTACTCGGTTTCGAGGAGGTCTGGAGCCAGATGAGTGAATTTCAGTTGCAAGAGCAATTCAAGGAGAAGATGCGGCGCGCCGTGGAGTTAGACACCCAAGCGGTTGAGCAACTCTATTCGACCAAGCAGGTGCGCGTGATCTTGGGCGCTCGCGAGTACGTCATCCCCGCCAATCATTTTGGACCGAAGGAAAAAGACGGCCTTGACACATTTGATGCGGGGAAAGTGGGTTACTTCGGTTTCTTCCTATTCTTGCCCGACTACAGCGGCTACACCAAGAAAAACTGGCGTGACAAGTTCGATCCCCGGCTGGTCAAGGTGTTACAGATCAAGATGGTGGACAAGAATGAAACCGTCTTTAACTCTGAACTCGGCTACCAGCGGGTCAATCCCGCTGGTTATGGCGAACCGAAGGCGCAGTTTCAAAATGCTCGGCGCGGATTGGAGGACAAGCCCTCATTGCGCGCCCATGGGCTGGAGGGCTATCGGCCGAAATACGGTACTTCTGACGTGACGTGGACGGGCACGAGATCGAACGGGGAATTCTTCTTCTTCACCTCCCACTTGGCACCGGGTGAGGCACCCAAACCGGGAACGTACCCGTTTTGTGATGTGCGCTACTACAGCGAGAAGGAAACCTCTTTATTGCTTATCGCTATTCGAACGACCACCTCGCCAAGTGGCGCGAGATCGACGACGCGATCTGGGCGAAACTGCACGGCTGGCAGGTCAAATAAATCACCTCAATCGGGGACCCGATCGTGGCGAACACCTTTGTACATATGGGTACATATGGTACATATGGTGGTACATATGGGGACGGACCACGGTTTCACCGCTTTCGCGGCCGGTGTCTGACTAGAATAATGCCTTCTCCCCGCCGGCGTGCCGGTTGGCGTCTTCGATCGGTCGCCCGGACTTTCCCGGCCCGGCACGGCGGCCGAGGGCAACCGCAATCTCTTTCCTGAACCGCTCGTTGCCGAGCGCGTAGCCCGCGTTGGCCGATGTACGGATTTCTTCCAGCTCGTGAGACTCCAACTCGTCGCGGAACAATTCGAGATAGGCGGCTCTCCGGCTCGATTCGTGCGCGCCGAGAGCAAGGAATCTGGAGTGCGGAGTGACAAGCGTGCTGCAATGCCCCAGCGCGTTCGCGGCAAAGCTCGACCAGCGGTACGCACCGGGAGCATCGACCATCCCGGCGCGCACGGGATTGAGCTCGATGTAGCGCTGGCAGCGCAGCAAATAAGTTTCGGTCTGAACGATGCTGGACCGGAAACGTCCCTCCCACAGCGTGCCGCTGCGTTCGTAGACGCGATTGACATATTGCACGTAACGCTGACCCAAGTGCTTCATCAGCAGCGATGCACCATCGGGCCGGGCCGGCGTTAGCAGCAGATGTACGTGGTTGGTCATCAGGACATAGGCGTGGATCGCGCACGTATAGCGCGCCGCCAGTTCCTCCAGATGGTGCAGGTAGCAACCGTAATCGTGATCGGAGAAAAAGCAGGAGCCGCGATTGTTCCCCCGCTGGATGATGTGCAGCGGGGCACCGGCAATTCGTAGGCGAGCGCGACGGGGCATGGTGGGTGCGTCGGATCCTCTTATTGCATCCTGTAACGCACTGGCGGCGATCACGCCGACAAACCGTGGTCTGTCCCCGGTTTTCGGCTCTCGCGGCGGATGCTGTAGAAGGTCCCCGCGAAAATCACCGCCGCGCCGAGCATGATGGGAAGCTCGAGCGGCTCGCCGTAGAACAGCATCCCCACCACCGCGATCAGCGGCAACCGCAGGAAATCGATCGGCACGACGACCATCGAGTCGGCGAGGCGGAAGGCGCGTGTCATGCAGTAGTGCGCGCTCAAGCCGACGACCCCGATCACGATCACCCAGGGAAGATCCCGGACTCCCGGCCAGACCCAATGAGGCAGCGCGGGAATCAGGCCGAGCGGCAGCTGGATCACCGCCATGTAGAAAAGAATGGCGAACGCCGAGTCCTGGCCCGAGAGGCGCTTGGTCGCGACCATGGTCGAGGCATAGGCAAAGGCCCCGAGCAGCATCACCAGCGCTGCGGGCTGGATCACCGCCACGCCCGGCCTGAGCATCACGAAAACGCCGGCGATCCCCAGCGAGAGCATCACTACCCTGCCCTGGTTCAGGCGCTCGCCCAGAAACAGCATGGCGAGCACCGCGGCCCACACCGGCATGGTGAACTCGATGGCGAAAACGGTGGCGAGCGGCAGCATCGAAATCGCGTACACCCAGGCGTACTGGCCGCCGAAGTGAAAGAAGTTGCGCAGCACGTGCAGCCCGAAGTGCCGCGTGCGCAGCGCCGCGAGACCGCGGCTCGGCAGGAGAAAGAGCAGGAACAGCAGCGACATGAAGCTCCGGATGAACAGGATCTCGAAGCTTTCCATCGAGTGCAGCAGTTCGCGCACCGACACTGCCATCAGCGAGAACGAGAGCAGCGCGCCTACCATCCACAGGGCACCGCGCAGCGCCACCGGTAGATTGCCAAAAACCGGGGACAGACCACGGTTATCGGAGCCGCGCGGTAAGGGAAAACCGTGGTCTGTCCCCGGTTTTCTCATCAGCCGCGCGCCGGAAAGTCGCCGCGCTCGAGCAGCCGCGACACGCCGTAGCCGAACACCAGTCCCCAGAACGGCGCACCGATGGAGAGAATCGGCACGTCGGCCACGGTGAGGAGAAAAGTGACCAGCGCGCCGAGCGCGAAGCGGTCCTTGAAGCTGACGCTGAAGGCGGTCTGCAGCACGCGCAGCATCGCGAGACCGGCGAGCGCCGCGATGAAGGCCTTCGGCGCAGCGAGCATAAGGCCGGTAAAGAAGGGCGCGAAGAGGCCGAAAGCCAGCGCGAGCAGGCCGACGAAAATCCCCGCGGTGTAGTGCCTGCGCTTTTCGCCCGAGGAAGAGATGATCGCGTTCACCGGCCCGGTGAGGCAGGTCGAGACGCTGCCGACGAAAGCGGTGACGACCGAACCCGCACCGCAAGCGACCGCGATGGCGTCCACGGGCGGTGCATGCCCCGCGGAGCGCAGCACCGTGATGCCCTGCCCGTTCTGCACCACGAGCACGGTGATGGCGAGCGGCACGACCAGCTCGACCATCGCGCGCCAGGAAAACGCCGGCACGTAAAAATTTGGATGGACGAACGCCGTGACCTGCGGCGCGGCCTCGAACCGGCCGAGCGCGACGATCATGATGACGCCGACCGCGAGCGCACCGATCAGGGGCGGCGCGAGCCGCGCGAGCTTTTGCGAAGCACCGAGCGCGAGAAACGCCGCGGCCATGGGCGCAGCGATCCAGAAATCGTCGCGGATCGCGAAAACGAGATCCAGGCCGAATCTCAGGAACACCCCCGCCACCATGCCCATCACGATCGGCATCGGCACCGCTTCCATCGCGCGGCGCACCCAGCCGGAGAGGCCGAGCGCGAGCATGAGGAGACCCGTCGCGATATACGCGCCGATCACCTCCGCGTAGCTCAGGTGGCCGAGCGCCGGCCCGACGAGCACCGCTCCGGGGATCGTCCAGAAAAAAACCAGCGGCTGCCGGTAAATCCAGCAGAAGGCGATGCTGATAAGGCCGTTCACGAAAAACGCGCCGAAGATCCACGAAGACAGATCCGGGGGCGCGAGCCCGCCGCGCGTTCCGACCGCGAGGATGATCGCCACCGGCCCGGAGGCCGCGAAGAGGAACGCGACCAGGCCGTTCACGAAGTAGACGCCGCCGAAATCGGCGAGCGCCTGGCGCAAGACCGGGGACAGACCACGGTTTTCCCGTTTTCCGTTCATCCTTGGATACCCGCTGGCTGGAAAACCGTGGTCTGTCCCCGGTTTTAGACCTTGCGCGCGAGCTCGGCGGCCTTGCCGATATAGCCGGCGGGTGTGAGCTTGAGCAGCCTCGCCTTCTCCGCCTCCGGCAGCGCAAGACCACGGATGAACGCGCGCATCGCTTCGCCGTCCACGCGCTTGCCGCGCGTCAATGCCTTGAGCTGCTCGTAGGGATCGGGAAGGCCGAAGCGCCGCATCACCGTCTGCACCGCCTCGCCGAGCACTTCCCAGTTTGCTTCGAGATCGGCGAGCATGCGCGCGGAATCGGCCTCCAGCTTGCCCAGACCCTTGAGACAGGATTCGTACGCGAGCAGGCTGTGGCCGAAGGCGACGCCGACGTTCCTCAACACCGTCGAGTCCGACAGGTCGCGCTGCCAGCGCGATACCGGCAGCTTCTCCGAAAGGTGCCGCAGGAGCGCGTTCGCGATCCCGAGATTGCCCTCGGAATTCTCGAAATCGATCGGATTGACCTTGTGCGGCATGGTGGAGGATCCGACTTCGCCGGCTTTCGTTTTCTGCTTGAAGTAGCCGAGGGAGATGTACCCCCACAGGTCGCGGTCGAGATCGAGGAGCACGGTGTTGGCGCGCGCGATTGCATCGAATTGCTCGGCGAAGCAGTCGTGCGGTTCGATCTGCGTTGTATGGGAATTGAATTCCAGCCCCAGCGACTCGACGAAGGCCTTTGCGAAGCGCTCCCAGTCGAAGTCCGGATACGCCGCGAGGTGCGCGTTGTAGTTGCCTACCGCGCCGTTGATCTTTCCGGCGAGGGATACCGCGGCGATCGAGCGCCGCGCGCGCCGCAGGCGGTGCACGACATTCGCAAGCTCCTTGCCGAGCGTCGTCGGCGAAGCGGGCTGGCCGTGCGTGCGCGCGAGCATGGACGCGTCGGCGAGCTGCCGGGCGAGCCCGGCAAGCGATTCGATCACGCGATCGAGCGCAGGCAGGAGCACCCGGTCGCGCCCGGCCTTCATCATCAGGCCGTAGGCGAGATTGTTGATGTCCTCCGAAGTGCAGGCGAAATGCACGAATCCGGCGACGCGCTCGCCCTCGGGATTTCCGGCGAGACGCTTCTTCAGCCAGTACTCGATCGCCTTGACGTCGTGGTTGGTCTCGGCCTCGATGGCCTTCACCTGCGCGGCGTCCTCCTCGGAAAACGCGGAGATGATCCGCTCGAGCTCGGCAGTCGTGTCCTTCGAGAAAGGCTTGATCTCGGCAATCGCGGACTCTGCGGCGAGCGCGAGCAGCCAGCGGATTTCTATCGTGATGCGGAAACGGAAGAGCGCCGATTCGCTGAAGCAGGTCCGGAGCGGCTCGAGTTGCTTGTGATAGCGTCCGTCCAGAGGGGATAATGCGCTCAGCGGTGACAACGACGGCATCGACGGAGCCTAGGTGGCGAACAGCGCCAATTTTAACATGCGGGTCAAAACCGCCGACTTCAGGCAGCTGCTCGCCGAAGTCCGCGCCTGCCGCATGTGCGAGGCGCACCTTCCCAATCCGCCCAGGCCCGTGCTGCGCGCGTGGCCGACGGCGCGCGTCCTGGTCGTCGGGCAGGCGCCGGGCAGGCGCGTACAGGAAAGCGGCATTCCCTGGAACGATCCTTCGGGCGATCTCTTGCGCGAGTGGCTGCGCATCGACCGCGAAGGATTCTACGACGAGCGCCGCATCGCCATCATCCCCGCGGGCCTGTGCTATCCGGGCACGGGCGAGTCGGGAGATCTCCCGCCGCGACCCGAGTGCGCGCCGCACTGGCATCCCCGGCTGCGCGCGATGCTGCCGCGCATACGGCTGACGCTCCTCATCGGAAGCTACGCCCAGGCCTATTACCTCGGTCCGCGAAATAGGAAGACACTTGCCGAAACCGTGCGCGCGCGAGACGAGTACCTGCCGGAGTTTTTCCCTCTGCCCCATCCCAGTCCGCGCAACCGCCTCTGGATGAAGAGGAACCCCTGGTTCGAGCGCGACGTGGTTCCTCAGCTTCGACGGCGTTTCAGGGCCTGCCTGCGGGACTAGAGCCCAGGCACTGGACGACCCGCGGGACTTCCGCGCACGGTTTGCGGCCCGAGGGATGTTAGAATGGCGTCCCTCTGCGGAGCCCGCCGGGATTCCGCTCAATTTCTTTGCAGGAAACATTTTCCGAAATGAAACTGATCGGCTCGCTCGCCAGTCCGTATACGCGCAAGGTGCGCATCGTGCTGGCGGAAAAGAAAATCGACTTCGAGTTCGAAATCGACAACCCGTGGAAGGCCGACTCGAAGACGGCGAAGGCCAACCCGCTCGGCAAGGTGCCGGTGCTCGTGCTCGAGGACGGGAGGACGCTGTTCGACTCGCGCGTGATCGCGGCGTTTCTCGACAATGCCACGCCGCTCGCGCGCCTCATCCCGGCGGAGAATCGCGAGCGCGTCGAGGTGCGGCGCTGGGAAGCGCTCGCCGACGGCGTGCTCGACGCGGGAGTGCTCGCGCGCCTGGAAAACCAGCGCGAAGCGAAACTCCGGAGCACCACCTGGATCGAGCGCCAGCTGGGCAAGGTCGGCGCGGGACTCGCCGCGATGTCGACCGAGCTCGGCGACAAGCCCTGGTGCGTGGGGAACGGATACACGCTCGCCGACATCGCCCTAGGCGTCTGCCTCGGCTGGCTCGAGTTCCGCTACCCGAAGATGGACTGGAAGAAGGATCACGCCAATCTCGCGCGCGCCTTTGCGAAGCTCTCGGAGCGTCAGTCGTTTGCCGATACCCTGCCGCGGGAATAGCTGAACCCTCGGCTTGATAAACTGATCTGCGTCTTCCATTCGACCCGCGACAGCGATCCGAACGCGATGCAAGAAATGTTCGCCAATCCCGCCGTGCAGGGAGGCATCGCTCCTTTCGCCGCCGGACTGGTCGCCGCCGTACTTCTGAACCGCTTCCGCCTCGGGGGACTTGCCGTCGTCGCCGCGTTTGCCGTCGCCGTGTATTTCATCGCCGGGTTCGCCTTCACCCCGCTCACCGCGACGCGCAAGATCATTCTTCTCGGACTCGCCGCGCCGGTGGCCGGTATCGTCATCGATTTCGCCTTCAGGCCGACGCGCCTGGGCGCGTACCTGCTCGCGCTGGCCGGAGTTGCGGCCGCCGCGTGGATCTTCTGGCCGGTGCTTGCACAGAAAGAGTTGAGTCGAGCCCTGCTGCTCGGCGGCACCGCGGCGCTCGCCGCGGCCTGGACGATCGGGTTCTCGGAGATCCGCCTCGCGGGGGACGGCGCGCGCGCGGGCGCTGCCGGCCTCGCCCTGGGCGCCGGCACGGGGGCCGCGGCGATCCTCGGCGCCTCGCTTACCTACGGTTTGTACGGCATCGCGGTGGCAGCCGGATCGGGAGCGTTCCTGCTGCTGCAGATGATCACCGGAAAGAGGAACCACGCGGGAGCGATCTTTATGCTCACCGTTGCAGTCGTCACCATATTCTTCGCCGCTGCCGCCATGATCCTCGCGCAACTGCCGTGGTACTCCGTCCTGATGCTCGCGCTCGTGCCGGTGGCTGCGAGCCTGCCCGTGCCCGCGGGCGCGCGGGTGTGGCTGCAGGCCGTGCTGCTTTCGCTCTACGGGTTCGCCGTGGCCGGAATCGCCTGCGTGCTTGCCTGGCACGCGGGCTGACCCTTTTCAACGCCCAACATCTTTCAACACCAGAAGGAGGAGAGCATGTCGAAAAAACTCACCGCAGGCCTGATCCTTGCAGCGCTGCCGCTCGCCGCGGTCGCGGCGCCGGAATCGTTTACCGTCGATCCGTACCACAGCTTTCCGTATTTTGAAGTCGTCCACCTGAACACGACCATGATCCGGGGGCACTTCGAGAAGATCTCGGGAAAGATCGTGCTCGACACCGCGGCGAAAAGCGGCACGATAGAGCTCGCGGTGCCGACCGGCACCCTGACCACCGGGGACGGCGACAAAGGCAGCCGCCCGCGCTCGCGCGACGAGCACCTGCGCTCGCCCGACTTCTTCAACGTCGCGGAATTTCCGACCATGAGCTACAAGGGCAAGGCGACGAAGTTCAACGGCGATGCGCCCGCAACCGTAGAGGGCGCGCTGACGCTGCTCGGAGTGACCAAGCCGCTTACCCTGACGGTGGAGCGCTGGAAATGCGGACCCGATCCCCGTACCCAGGGCAAGCGCTATTTCTGCGGCGGCAATGCCACCGGTGCGTTCAATCGCTCCGACTTCGGCATGAAATTCATCGTCGGGCCGGTAAGCGACGAAGTGAAGCTGTGGATATCGCTGGAGGCGTTCCGCGACTAGG
>DATHHS010000034.1:0-2632 GCA_035317085.1 Burkholderiales bacterium | reverse complement strand
GATCTCGCTGAGGCGGCGCGCGCTCTTCCGGGGCTTTCTATCCGTTTGATCGGCGGCGACGAAGCGCGCATCGCACAGTTGCGCGCGCGCGCGGGCAGCTCGGGTGCGGCCCTCGACTTCACCGGACGCATTCCCCACGGCCGCGTCGCGGCCGAGCTTGCACGGGCCTGCATCGCAGTGCTCCCCAATCGAGCCGACCCTGACAGCGCCTTCACCTCGCCGATCAAGCTGTTCGAATACATGGCTGCGGGCTGCGCCCTGGTGGTGAGCGATCTTCCATCCGTGCGTGAGGTGCTCGGGGAAGACGACGCGGTCTGGATCAACCCCGGCGACGCCGCAAGCCTGGCGAGAGCGATCCGGGCCCTGGTGGAAGATCCGGAACGGGCCAGGCGCCTGGGCGCGCGTGTCCGCGAGAAGGCGCGCAACTATACTTGGGCTGCACGTGGTGAGCGGCTCGCCCGCGTCGTGCGGCCGCTGATCGAGCAGCGCTGAAACGTCGTTACGACGCCGTCCGCGCCTGATTGTCCATGGGCAGCGCAAGCAGGTCACCGTTTAAACGGCGCGACCAGTCCACCACCGTAAGCAGCTCCGGGCCCCAGCGTGAGATGTAGAGCGTCTCGTATCCAAGCCGTGACAGCAGTTTCGCCAGAAGGGTCTTGCGCTGGTTCGCTTCCGACGCGGAAAGATACAGGTCGTCTTCGTGCTCGAGAATCAGCGCCGGCCGGTGACGAGATATGACGGCCTCGGCGCCTTGAAGCACCTCGAGCTCATGACCCTGGACGTCGACCTTCACGAGGCTGATGGGCAGGCCTTCGATGCCCAGAATATCGTCGAGGCGCACCAGCGGCACTTCAGTCGAAACGGGCTCGCTGGCGCCGGTATAGAAACCCCGGTTAAGGGAAGACATGTCGTCGCTGCCGTACAGCGTAGCGGTTCCGGCGTGGTCTGACAGTGCTTCGGCATGCATCCGGATTCGCGCCGTCAGGCGGTTCAGGGCCACGTTGCGCGCAAGGCGGCTGCGCACGCCCGGGCTCGGCTCGAAACAATGCACGGTGACATCCGCGTTGCCTGCCGCCCAGGGCAAGGCATAGATGCCGATGTTCGCGCCGACGTCGATGACGCAGCTGCCGGGGGATATCAGGTCCATGCCGAGCTCGAGAACCCGCCAGCGCTGTTTGAGGGTTCCGCTTTCCACCTTAGTGGATTTGAGTATGTCGGCTTCGATGGAAGACGAATTGCGATCGCAATAGAAGAATACCGGGGCGGATACGCCCATGAGCCGCGCCACCACTTCACTGCCGGCGAACTGAGCCGCATCGTCTTTGGCGACATAACGCCAATCTTCGACTTTCCGCCTGGCCAGGCGCTTGAGATAGCGCGTGCGGTCGATACGCCAGAACGGTGTCAGCAAACCGATCCGGTAAAGGAGCTTGCGCAGACGGGACGTGGGCATGTGTACCGCTTTGCGGTTGAAAGTGAACCAGACTCTAGCAGGTCGTTGCGAGGCCTTGGGATTGCCGGGCCAGGAAGCCCTTGAGAGATAATAGGCGCATGGCACAGCAGCCCCCGGGAGCCGAGAGCATTTCATCGAAAGGCGCGTGCAGCGGCGCTCCAGACGGCGCTTCTCCGCCACTGCTCTCGGTGGTCATCGCGGTCTACAACGGGATCCCCTATCTCCCGCAGCTCATCGATAGCCTGCTGGCACAGCAGCGGGTACTTGGCGAAGTGATCTTCGTGGACGACGGGTCCACTGACGATTCATCCGCGATGATAGCGCGCCTTGGGGCCGGGCTGTCCGGCCTGCGAGTGATCAAACAGAAAAATCAGGGACAGGCGGCGGCGCGCAATGTCGGCATGCGACAGGCGACCGGCCGCTACCTGGCCTTTGCGGACGTGGACGACGTGCTTGACCCGGGTATGTACGCAACGCTGGTCGGTCTCGCCGAAAGTGAAGAGCTCGATATCGCGATGGGCAACGCCTGGAATTTCCACGAAGGCCGAAAGCCCGACACCCTGATATATCGCGACGTTCCCGACACCGGCGTCATCACTGGCGAAGCGTGGTTCCAGCAGCGATGGCTTTCCAGATATCTGCCGCACTATTGTTGGATGAACGTTTACCGCCGCTCATTCATCGACCGGCACGGCTTCACCTTTCCTCCCGCCGATCCCCACGAGGACGTCATCTGGGTGACGGAAACGCTGCTCGCGGCCCGACGGTTCCATTTCGTTCCCGTGCCGCTCTACCGGTACCGCAAGAAGAACACGTTCGACCTGCCGCCCGCCCCTCAGGCGCCCGACGGTTCTTTCCGCCGCCACAAGGTGGTCGAGGCTTCCCTGTACAACACCCGTGCCCTATCTGAAATCGCGGGCAGAGAAGCGCTGCAACCCCTTACCCGGGAGCTGATTCGCAGGGAATTCGTCAACGGCGGCTGCCATGCCGTCCGCCATATTCGCAGGCTTTCGGACTCTGCGCAGAGAGGCCACTATCTCGAGCGCGTTCGTAAGGAAGGATTCTTCATTATCCTGTGGCGCAATGCTGCCGGCCTGTCCCAGTATTGGCGGGTGTTTCGCTACCACCTGCTTGCCTACTTAGGGGGACTGTGAGCGGGGCCCATCCGCGAATCCTGGT
>DATHHS010000033.1:0-3453 GCA_035317085.1 Burkholderiales bacterium | reverse complement strand
GGCGGCGTCCCCGCCACCACTGTCAGGGCCCTGACCGGCCGGCGATCTGCATTACCATAGGCAATCCCGGCACCAGGCCCCGTCCCGTCCCTTTCGAGCGCCGAATCAATGCAATCCCTGCGTTTCGACAACACTTTCGTGCGCGACCTGCCCGCCGATCCGCAGGCCGGGCCGCGGCGGCGCCAGGTGCACAAGGCGCTGTATTCGCTGATGGAGCCCACGCCGGTGGCCGCGCCGCGGCTGATCGCGCATTCGCGCGAGGTCGCGTCGCTGCTCGGCATCGCCGAAGCGGATATCGCCTCGCCCGAGTTCGCCCGGGTTTTCGCAGGCAATGCGCTGCTCGAGGGCATGCAGCCCTACTCGGCGAATTACGGCGGGCACCAGTTCGGCCACTGGGCCGGCCAGCTCGGCGACGGCCGCGCCATCACCCTGGGCGAAACCATCAACGCCGCGGGCGAGCGCCGGGAGCTGCAGCTGAAGGGCGCGGGCCTGACGCCGTATTCGCGCACCGCCGACGGCCGCGCGGTGCTGCGCTCGTCGGTCCGCGAGTTTCTGTGCAGCGAGGCGATGCATCACCTGGGCGTGCCCACCACGCGGGCGCTTTGCCTGGTGGCCACCGGCGAAGAAGTCGTGCGCGACATGTTCTACGACGGCCATCCCCGGCCCGAGCCGGGCGCGATCGTGTGCCGCGTGGCGCCGTCGTTCATCCGCTTCGGCAACTTCGAGCTGCCGGCCTCGCGCGGCGACGTCGCGCTGCTGAAGCAGTTGATAGCCTTCACTATACGCCGCGATTTTCCGGAACTGGTTTCGGGCAAGGAAAGCGGGGAATCCCTGTACGCGGAGTGGTTCGGAGAGGTGTGCGAGCGCACCGCGAAGACGATCGCGCACTGGATGCGGGTGGGTTTCGTGCACGGAGTGATGAACACCGACAATATGTCGATCCTCGGCCTGACCATCGACTACGGGCCTTACGGCTGGATCGACAACTTCGATCTCGACTGGACGCCCAACACGACCGACGCGGAGGGGCGCCGTTACCGCTTCGGCCAGCAGCCGCAGATCGCGCACTGGAACCTGGGCCGGCTCGCCAATGCGCTCGCGCCCGCCTTCGACTCCCACGAATTCCTGGTCGCAGGCCTCGAGCGTTACGCGGCGGCCTTCGTCGCGGCGGACCGCGGCAACGTCGCGGCCAAGCTCGGCCTCGCCGAATGCCTGGACGAGGACTTCGAGCTCATGCGCTCGCTGCACGCCCTGCTGCAGGAAGCCGAGGCCGACATGACGCTTTTCTTCCGCGCGCTCGCCGACGTGGACTTCGATGCGCCTGCGCCTGCGCAAAGACTCGCGCCGCTCAAGCCCGCGTTCTACGACGAGGCGAAGCGGCGGGATGCCGAGCCGGGGTTCGACGACTGGCTCATGCGCTACGGCGCGCGCGTGCGTCGCGACGCGCTGCCGCCCGAAGAGCGGCGTTCACGCATGCACGCTGCGAATCCGCGCTACGTCCTGCGCAACTACCTGGTGCAGCAGGCGATCGACCGCGCCGAGCAGGGCGACGACGCGGGCATCCACGAATTGCTCGAGGTGATGCGCCGTCCGTACGAGGAGCAAGCCGGCCGCGAGCAATTCGCTCAGTTGAGACCGGACTGGGCGCGCGAGCGCGCGGGGTGCTCGATGCTGTCCTGCAGCTCGTGAGCTAGGCGGACTTCGCGGCGCCCGCTCCGGCCTTCTTCGCGTTCCGCTTCGCGGTCTTCTTCGCCAGCTTGGCGGCTCCCGCGGAGTCCTTTACCGCTCGGGTCCTTCTCCGCCGGGTCTCAAGCATCTTGGAGTGAGTTACGTGAGTCAAGTTGAATCTCCGATCGTTGCGTCGTTGAATTGCGCTGCCGTTGAATTGCTCGCTAGTGTGACGCGTTTCGGCGCTCTTGGGTAGCATAGTTGGCATCGTCTCTTGCACGAAAACACGAAAGGGATCCGCTCATGAGCGCCATTGAAATCGTCGACGGCAGGAAAATACGCGTCCGCTTCGACGCGAAGAAATGCATCCATTCGCGCGGCTGCGTGCTGTCGCACCCGGAAGTGTTCGTGCCCAACGTGCAGGGCGAGTGGATCCACCCGGATGCCGCGCTGCCCGAAGCCGTCGCCGAAATCGCGCACCAGTGTCCTTCCGGCGCCATCGCCTACGAGCGCCTCGACGGCGGGGCCGCCGAGGAGGCACCCAAAGTCAATCTGGTGCGCCTGCGGGAAAACGGTCCCCTCGCGTTCCACGGCGCGCTGAAACTTGCGGGCGAGGCGATCGGCTTTCGCGCCACCCTGTGCCGTTGCGGCGCATCGAAAAACAAACCGTATTGCGACGGCAGCCATGCAAGCGCGGGCTTTGTCGCGAGCGGCGAGGTGCCGGTGAAAGAAAGCAGCGCCCTGGCGCGGCGCGACGGCCCGGTCGAGATCAAACCCGCCGCCAACGGCCCCTTGCTCGTGTCGGGCGCGATCGAAGTGGTGACCGGTACCGGAAAAACCGTCAATCGCACCACTCAAGCGGCGTTCTGCCGCTGCGGCCACTCGGCCAACAAGCCGTATTGCGACGGCAGCCACGTCCGGGTGGGGTTCCAGGCGCCGGGAGCATAGGAGAAGCTTTATTCTAGGAGAAGCGCTTATTCCCTCTCCCGCTCGCGGGAGAGGGTTAGGGTGAGGGTGTAAAGTTTCCCAGAGAGTATGTACTTGGCGAAAGTCAGTACCGAGTAGCTGGAAGTCCGTCGGCGGTCACCTGCCGGTTGATCGAGTCTCGAATTTGTACCAGGACTGCGATCTGCTTGTTGAGCAGGTACAAAATGTGCGCGGCGCCGTACACGAAAACCAGGATTCCCAGCAATCCAATCCAGTTGCTCATCGTCTCCCTTTCTTTTGTTTTGACCATCCCCCGGCCAGCCTCCTGAAGCGGCCGCAGACAGCCCCGGCACGGTACACCGGAACGGAAGGAATGTCCTGCCGTGCCGGAAGGGGATCGAGGGTTTACCCCTTTTCGGCAGGACCATGCTGCTTGTCAGGTTTTCCCGACTTACCTTGCCGGGAAGGCAGGAGTACGATGCCCGAACTGCGCGCTGTACGGCTAGTGCCGGACGCGCGACTAAAAACGATAAGGGAGGCCCCATGAACGTCAAAGCGTTTCTCACCGCAGTCATCGGCATCGCCGCTGTCATGACCACGGCGTCGATCCGCGCCGCCGAAATCAAGGTGCTCGCCTCCAACGGCGTGAAGGCCGCGCTGGAAGAGCTCGCGCCCGCATTCGAGCGCGCCACCGGGCACAAGGTGGTCATTACTTTTGGCCTCGCCAACGTCCTGAAGCGCCAGATCGAGGCGGGCGAGGCCTTCGATCTCGCCATCCTCACCAGCGCCGGGATCGACGATCTCGCGAAGCAGGGCAAGGTGGACGCGGGCTCGCGCGCGCCAATCGCGCGCTCGGGC
>DATHHS010000032.1:0-5590 GCA_035317085.1 Burkholderiales bacterium | reverse complement strand
GCTCAGGGCAGGCAAGCGCGGGTCCCCTCCCTCTCCTCCCGCTGCGCCGGCGGAGAGGGTGTTCGAGTCTTGAGAGGTTTTCTTTTCCGCAATTTGCGCAAGGGGTTTTGCGGCCAGCGCCTGCCCTGCGCGAAGCCGAAGGGCCGGATAACCCTCCAAGTTTTCTTGCTTTCCCTAGCTCGACCGGTGAATGCGATGATTGAATAAATTCGCAGAGCTCTTTTTCGATCTTGCGTTCACCAATCGATATGACGAAAACCAGGTTGAAAGAGGCTGATGTCAAGCGTGCTGCGAGAGGCCGGCGATCGAAAAACTACGCTAGCGGCCTATTCGCTCGCTGAGCTGTTCCATCCGGGCGCGAGGCTCGCGTCCATTCGAGGTCGATCACTGCATCGATGAGAATGTAAGCGACATGGATGCCCTTCGGACCAAGCTCCCGGGCAATCGACTCCGCAAGTATCCGTTGCGCTGCTTTGGTCGGAGCGAAACCGGAAAAATTGCTCTTTCCTCTCAGCGCCGACGGCCGATCTTCGCCTCAAGCTGGCGCAGCCGCTCCTCGTTTCTCGCGATCATGGCGACATCGTAACCGCCTTCGACGAACCGCCGCACGATCGACGTCCCGGTCCCGCGTCCCACGCCCGTGACAAGCGCCCGCTTCCCGATCATTGGTTGATCTTCGCTCTTGCGACATCCAGCTTGGCCTTGACGAAATCCAGTCGATCATTGCCGAAGAACATTTCACCATCGACAAAGAAGGTTGGCACGCCAAATACACCCTGCGCGATGGCTTGCTCACCATTGGCAGCAAGCAACTCTTGTATCTCCGCGGATTCTGCGATGTCCCACAATTCCAGCGGAAGAGCGCGGCTCGTGAGAAAGTTCAATCGATCGACTGCACTCGTTAATGCGGCGGAACAACCCCAAACCGCACCGAACAGCGCATCGTTAACTTGATGGAAAGCGCCCAACTTCTGGGCCGCAATTCCTGCGCGCGAAAGCAGGTCACTCTTGAGTTGTCCTGTTCGTAACGCCTCAAGCAGCGGCCTGTTGGGTGAATAGGGCACACCGTAACGCTTCGCCCACCGTGCCGCGTCGAGACCGGCGTATTTCGCTTTCGGCGGACACATCGGTGAAGGCTGATTGTTCACCCTCTTCATGACGGAAACAATCTCGACTGGCTTATACTCGATCTGAACGCCCATGGACATTATTTGCGTATTCGCGAGATACGCATATGGGCTTCGATAGTCGAGAATGAACTGAACTTGCATCTTCCTCTCCAAAAGCTACTTCAAGCTAGTTTTGTTCTGTTTGCGGAAACATTTCATGAGCGTTTAGGTTACAGCCGTAACATCCCGGAACCTTGCGTGCCGCGAATGAACTCGTATGCGCTGAAGTGCGAGCGGGCATCGCCCCTGCGAACTACTTCAGACGTGCCGTCAGAAAGGATATCCTGTTCCCCTGACGACCCTAAGACGCGCTTAGACATTGTCGAGCGTCAGGGCGAGCAACTGGTGCAGATCGTCGCCGCTGACGGCACGCGGCTCTTTCAACTGAAACAGGACCTTATGCGCCAGCACCAAGCGCGCCGTGACCACGAGCTTGCGGCCGGCGAGCGAAGGTTCCTTAGGCAGATGCAAAGCGAAGGGTATCGGCACCCGCCATCCACTGCGCACAACCTGTTCGGCGAGCACCTCTCCCACCGGTGATTTCGAAACGTCGAGGAGCTGCACCTGCAGTTCGACCCCTTTCGGCAACGCCATCTTTTCCCGATAGGTCGCGGCGCCTTCGACAATGATTGCAGGCGCCAGGTCGTCGCCTAACTTGCGCATGAGAGGGCTCGCATGGAACATCAGCGCCTCCCCGCTGAAATCGAGCACGCATTTGAAGCGAAATGGAACCGCCGTGCCGTCCCGTCTGCGCCGGTAGCCGGTTCCCGTGACGGTCGCGGAAATCGGCTGACTGCCCACGGTGTCGTCCAGCCGCTCGATGGTGAGCCACGGCATGCCATCGAGGCCGAGGCTTACGAACGCAGGATCGGCCGCGCGCGTCTCTGCGCCAAACTTGCCCGCGCAACGCGATAGCGCAGGCGAGGAGATGGCACCCGCTTCTTGGGCATTGGCCGACCCGGCGACGAGACAGGCCAGGATGACCGAGATGGCGCCCCGGGTGGGCTCGGTGGCGAGGAGAACCTTAATGTCGAAGCCGAAAGGTTTGATCGTCAGCGCCTGTTTGGGCGTGAAGACGGCAACCTGCAGGGACGAGAGTATTGCGTTCATGTTGGCCTCCGCTTGTCGAGTCGTTGGATGGTGGCCAGCTCCCGGTGAGATGCTGCGTAGATCCTTGTGGGTGAACAGACACCGGGAGGCCGTCCACATGTCACGCCTAAAAGTGCGCAATGTCTGCTCAGGTCCTGTTCAGAAATGCCTCGATTGCGCCTTCTTTTCCTCTTGTCTGAAGTCGCTAATCTGAGTCCTGTGATGGATCTCCTGAGTCGGATCGGTCAGGGAGCGCGCGAAGGGGACCGTTCTTCGGTGACGTCCGGCGGCTTGATTGAGCGTCAGTCTGCCGCCTTGGAGGCGCGATGGAAGCATGGGCGGTACAGCGCAAAGGCCATTAAGGACCGGTGTCCTTGCCGCCACTTCGGCCTCTGGCTGTGACGCGGGGGACCCACAAAACAGCAACGAAAGGCCACGAAACTGCACTTTGGCGGATAGCCTTCATGCGCCGGCGAGACAATGATAATACGGGAAAGACAATGAAGATCCTGGAACTTTGGGGACTTGCCGACATCACAGGCCGGCTTCAGACACCGCGCATGGCACGGGCGGCAACACTGGCCACTGCGTTGCTGACGCCGCTGCCGGCGATCGCCGCCGATCCGGTGGCGCCGCGCTCGGGATTCTATTTCGGCGGTCATGTCGGCTACATGTTCGGCACCGCCAACGCCACGCTGGGCGATCCGACGGGCAACGCTTCAGGGGGCAACGCTTCAGGGGGCATCGCGTCGGCCGGCGGCGCCACCGGTTACGGCGCTTTCTTCGGCGGCGCGCAGGCGGGCTATGAACACTACTTCGCCTCGCGCCTGATGCTGGGCGTCGAGCTCGACGCGTCGTTCCCGAGCGCCGAGGATCTCTCGCAGGTCCTGTCCTATCGCGCGACGGGCACCGGCACGGCGAACGAGCAGCTCGAATGGCTGGCGTCCCTGCGCGGCCGCGCCGGCTATGCCATGGGATCGTGGACGCCGTTCGTCACCGGCGGCATCGCCTGGGCGAGCACGCGCTATTCACGCACCGACCTCACGACCGGCAACGAGGACGCCAATCCCAGCAACATCCGGCTGGGCTACGTGGTGGGCGGCGGCCTCGACTATCGCCTCGACCAGCGCTGGTCGGCCCGCGCCGAGTATCTCTACACCAACCTCGGATTGACGGGCTTCGCCTTCGCCTCGGCGCCGGTGCGCTACGATTCGCAGTACGACCTGCATCGCTTCCGCGTCGGCCTGAACTACAAGTTCGGCGAGGCGGGCGAGTCGAAGGCGAAGACCGACGATCGCGGGCCCGGCACCTGGGAGCTGCACGGCCAGACCACTTTCATCTACCAGGGCTATCCGGGCTTCAACGCACCCTATAGCGGGACCAACAGCCTGCCGCCGCTCGGCGAGAGCCGCGAGACCTGGACGGTTTCGGCTTTCCTCGGCATCCGGCTGTGGGAGGGCGGCGAGCTCTATTACAATCCCGAGCTGCTGCAGGGCTTCGGCGTCGGCAACACCGTGGGCGCCGCGGGCTACCCCAACGGTGAAGCGCAGAAATCCAACTTCCCCTATCCGCGCTACAACACCTCGCGCATTTTCCTGCGCCAGGAGATCGGGCTGGGCGGCGAGCGCGAGAAGATCGAGAGCGAGTACGGCCAGCTCTCGGGCGAAAAGGACGTGTCGCGGGTCACGCTGCAGGTCGGCAAGTACTCCATCAAGGACCTGTTCGACGGCAACGACTACGCCGAGGATCCGCGAATCGATTTCCTCAACTGGTCGATCTGGGCATCGGGCGCGTTCGACTATCCGGCCGACCGGCTTGGCCTCACCTGGGGCTTCACCGCCGAAGTCAATCAAGCGCGCTGGGCGGCGCGCGCAGGCTATTTCCTGGTCGGCGACCAGCCCAACGCCAACACCTTCGACATGAGCCTGTTCTCGCGCGGCGGCTATGTCGGTGAGCTGGAAATGCGCTTCAAGCCCTACGACCGGCCCGGAATACTGCGGATGGGGACCTGGCTCACCAGCACCTTCTCCGGCTCCTATAATCAAGCCGTGGCGCTCGCCGCGCTCACCCCCGGGCTCACTGCCAACGACACCATCGCGCAGACCCGCCAGGGCCGCACCAAGTACGGCTTTTATCTCAACCTCCAGCAGGAGCTCAGCGACGATATCGGCCTGTTCGGACGCTTCAGCTGGAACGACGGGCGCACCGAGATCGGCGCCTTCACCGACATCGACACCAGCCTCTCGCTGGGCCTGTCGATCAAGGGTACGGCGTGGAAGCGGCCGGACGACCGCATCGGCATCGCCGGCGCGATCAACCAGATCTCGGCCGACCACAGCAACTATCTCGCGGCGGGCGGTCTCGGCGTGCTGGTGGGCGACGGGCAGCTGAGCTACGCCCCGGAGAACGTCATCGAGACCTATTACGCCTTCCAGGTCGTGAAGGGCATCGTCGTGAGCGCCGACTACCAGTTCCTCAACAATCCGGCCTACAACGCCGTGCGCGGGCCGGTGCACGTCTTCAGCGGACGGCTGTCGGCGCGATTCTAGACCGCATTCCGATCGAACGGACTCGCCCCTTTCATCGTTCCTCCCCTTCGCGGAATCCGCGAAGGGGAGGTGCCCGCGTAGCGGGCGGAGGGGTCATGAGTAGCAGGACTGATGCTCATGACCCCTCCGTCGGCGTAAGACGCCGACACCTCCCCAGCTTCGCTGGGGAGGAAGTGACGACGCCATTTCGGAATTCGCTCTAGTGCCTCACCTCACCCTGAGGAGGCCGCGAAGCGGCGTCTCGATCGCGCGGGGTAACCCCCGCGCTGTGGTGGGCACCACACGGTTGCTCATCCTTCGAGACCCACCGCTGCGCGATGCTCCTCAGGATGAGGATTATTTCCTGTCGAAATGCCAGGTGCCGTCCCAGTCCTTGGGCGAGCCGTCGCGCAGGAACGCCGTGCAGCGCTCGATGAAAACGCGGCTCGGCCCGTCGCCGGGCCTGAGCGACAGGGTGGCGCGAAAACAGGCGAGTGCCGCCTCGAAGCGGCCCTCGCGGTAGGCGGCGCGGCCGGCCTCCCAGTGGGCCAGCAGTTCGGCATGAAGCGGCGCGCTGTCGATCTCGCCCAACGGTTCGTGGATCTCGTGCTGCTCGGTCGTGCCGGCCGCCACGATGCGGTCGATTGGACGCCACACGAAGCGGTCGGCCGTGGCGCCCGCGACCTCGCCGCTCGCCAGGATCTCGGTGCCATAGGCCTTGTTGAGGCCCTCCAGCCGCGATGCCTGGTTCGCCACCGCGCCGACCAGCGTGTAGTTGATGCGCTCGCGCGCGCCGACATTGCC
>DATHHS010000031.1:0-3143 GCA_035317085.1 Burkholderiales bacterium | reverse complement strand
CTGCCACACGGCCAGCCGCAAGCGCTGAGCGGAGCCGGCGCGGTCGGCGGTAGCCCGCATCGACGGACGGCGACCCAGAACACCGAAAAACATGCCATTTTTGATCGCAAAAGCCGGTTCCTCTGGCGCGCGCCGCTCCCTTGGAACAATGGGACGATGTCGCGCGAAACCACATCTCGCCCTGTCAGCACTCCCCCACAGCCAGGCCGCAACTCTCCGTATGCGGCGGTGTATAACATCGGAGCCTCGCTTCGACCGATTTGATGGCTTTTAGCTGACGAAACTATATGCTATAAAATTCAAATCTTGATTGCGACAGTTCCACACAACTCGTGCAACAATAAGAGTGATGTTGATGCGAGGAGAGGTAGCAGCCTCCCGGAAGTCTAAGCCCGGCAATTCGGGTAACCGAGAGGCGTGTGAACTCGCGCCACCCTCAACCGATCGTCCACTGGCGCAGCCGGATGAAAGGCTCGAATTGAGCCTGCTCAGACTGCTCGCCCTCAGCGCTATCGGACGAATACCGATCTACGCTGCAGTGTTTCTTGTCATTTGGCTGAGTTTGCTTGGATTTTTTTATCTGATCCTTCGACACTAGCGCCTCAAATCCGCGCCACAGCGTGCCGAAGTATCGACGGAGTGCACCATGCCCCCATCCACGGCAGCTGCCTGTGCGGCGGCGTCGAATTCGAGATCGCCGGGCCGCTGATGGCGCCGCTGAATTGCCATTGCTCGCAATGCCGCAAGCAGCATGGCGCCGCGTTTCGGATTCGCGTCCGCGTACAGGCGAAGGATTTTCGCTGGCGGCCCAGTCGCTGCGCTGCTCAAGACGGCAGGCAATACCAGGAGGTCGAAGCGGTCGCGCAATACCCAACTGTTATTGCTCGCACGCCATCGACGCGGGCTGCAGCTTCCAATACCTCATCGGCGAGATCATAGGTCATAAGGGATTCGTCAATTTTGGCGATATCGGCGACACCATCTTTCATGGCAACCTCCGAAGAATTCCCAGCTCCCCGATTTGGTACAGCCTCGAAGGCTTCGGCGCTGTGCCCTACGTCACAGCGCTAAATTCCAATCTTAGCCGGAGCCAACCGAACGCAACGGAGCACCGTGCGCGGAGCTGTGCAGTTCTCGCGACTGCGCATGACCGACGAAGGGAATGTGGAAGCTGGGACAGCAGTGCTGGGCGAATAAATGCGAGCGCCGACGTCTAACGGCCTAAGAAAGCGTCCGGCCGGCCGTGGCGAAGATAAAAATCTTTATCGGCGTTGTCCAAAAAAACGTGGTCGTCATCGACGCAGACGGACTGGCAAAAACCCGCTTGGTCGCATGCTTGGCGGCATAGGCGCTCCGCATTGGCTCTCGGCGCAAATACCAAGGCGGCGGCTAATGCCCCAGCGGCAGTCGTCATGATCGTGATCGTACGCATGGTCTGATAACCCTTGAAAATCAATTGTGTTCCGCTCGCCGGCCAGGCTGCACCCTCCTCTGCCAAAGGGAGGGTCGACCGCCCAACGGGTCCGGCCCGAAGTGGCCGGCCCGATGGCAGGCTCCGGCGGTCGGGTGGGATGTGCGGAGCAGGCACGCACTTCCCCACTTGCCGCGCATTGCGCGGCTAGCCTCCCCCTGGCAGGGGAGGCTTCAGATGTCGTCACTTTTCTATTGACACATGTCACCGTCTCAATTACATGCAGACTTATCCGCTCTCCGAAGGACGCCTTCCGGAGGCAAGCCGAAAGGTGGAGCGGGTGCGGTGCCCGCGGGTGGATTTGCAGTTCGCTCCCGGGCGGCTTGGGTATCAGTCCCCCGACATTACGACCGGGGCGGGAGGTGCATCCCTGGACTGGGACAGGCGAAGGCGGGTAACGCCCGTTCAGACCACGTCCCAGGAAGCCTGGCCTGAAGCTGAACCTTTGGGATGGAATAATTCCCTTAGGTGAGAGCCGTGGTGGAACGCCGACAGACGAGCGCGCCCTGTAGGGTGCGTGCCGCATCGCAAGATGCGGCGGTTGGTGACCCGCGTTTGTCGGCGTTCCGCTTCCCTTCTTCTCTTGGGAAGGAAGAGAAAAGCAAAAGGGTGGAGGCGATGAATGGAGATGAGTTTCTCCAATCGCGCTTTGCCCGGGCATCAAGCTCAGACGCTGACGCGTCGCGAGAGCGCCTCCCCTTTCCGCCCCCGCGATAGCGGGGGAGGGGGACCACTGGAGCTCGCGCAGCGAGCGAACCGTGGTGGAGGGGGCGCGGGACGCGGAGCTTCGTTATCGTTGCGGAAGATTCTCTTCGCAGGAAGAAGCGAGCGAAGATGTCCGAACATCCCCTTCGATTCTTGCGGCGCGTTGAGTCCTGCGCCCCCTCCACCACCCTGCTTCGCAGGGTGGTCCCCCTCCCCCGCTATCGCGGGGGCGGATGACGCACCCCGCACGCAATGACAAAGTGGGCTCATGAAAAAGATCGGCTTCCTCTCGTTCGGCCATTGGACTCCGTCGCCACAATCGCAGACGCGGACGGCGTCCGACGCGCTCCTGCAATCGATCGAGCTCGCTGTCGCCGCCGAGGAGCTTGGTGCCGACGGCGCTTTCTTCCGCGTCCATCACTATGCCCGCCAGCTCGGCTCGCCGTTCCCGCTGCTCGCCGCCGTCGGCGCGCGGACCAAGCGCATCGAGATCGGCACCGCGGTCATCGACATGCGCTACGAGAACCCGCTGTATATGGTGGAGGATGCCGGTGCGGCCGACATCATCAGCGGCGGCCGTCTGCAGCTCGGCATCAGCCGTGGATCCCCTGAACAAGTGATCGACGGCTGGCGCTATTTTGGCTACGCGCCGCCCGAAGGCGAGACCGATGCCGACATGGCGCGGCGCCACACCGAGGTTTTTCTCGACGTGCTGCGCGGCGAAGGTTTTGCAAAACCCAATCCGCGGCCGATGTTTTCGAACCCGCCGGGGCTGCTGCGGCTCGAGCCGTATTCGGAAGGGCTGCGCGAGCGCATCTGGTGGGGCGCGGGCTCGAGCGGCACCGCCGAGTGGGCAGGCAAAATCGGCATGAACCTGCAGAGCTCGACGCTGGTCTACGACGAGACCGGCGAGCCGCTCGCCACCCAGCAAGCCGGCCAGATCCGGAAATTCCGCGAGGCTTGGAAG
>DATHHS010000030.1:0-2519 GCA_035317085.1 Burkholderiales bacterium | reverse complement strand
CGGAATACCGGATCGCGCGAGCGCAATCCTGTCAGCCGGCCGTCTTGCCGCCGTCCGCAGTGACCACCCTGGCCCGTCGCGAACGAGGCCTTGTCGGACGGGGGCGATCTCGGACCTTCCCGTGCCTGCTTTCCATACGGCGCTGGCTGATGGTTCGCGGAAGGTGACCTGAGGGCGGTCAGGACGGTTCGCCGTTCTTCCACCATATATGGGAATGCTGGGTGCTTTGTGATACAAGGAGTGGGAACAGGGTCTTCATGAGCCGCCCCCTCCTGTCGCTACCTCGTGGGCCGAGGCTTTCCCAATTTTCGAACCAGTGAACCCGACGAACCAAGAGAGCAGAACGAATCCCATCCGGGTAATTCTCGTCGAAGACGACGAGGACTACCGCGAGATTGTCGGTAGCGAGCTGTCGTGGCACGGATTTGCCGTCCGCAGCTTTGCCGATGGCGCATCGCTGCTCGACCTGCTCGATACGGCCGCCGAGGCCGATGTCATCCTCCTCGACTGGAGGCTTCCGAATATTTCGGGCATCGACCTGCTGCCTCGACTGCGCGAGCGCGGCGTGAACTTGCCGGTGGTGTTCCTGACGAGCCACCCCCAGCCGGCGAACGAAAAACTCGCCTTCGAACGCGGTGCGCTCGACTTCATCGACAAGACACGCGGCGTGGAGATTCTCGCCAGGCGTCTAAGACTCGTGGCCAAATCTGGCAAGCCTGCCGCCAATTCCGAGGCCGCCACGCCCATCGTCTGCGGCGCGCTCGTTCTCAGCCCAACCACCCACCGCGCCTATTGGAAAGAGGGCGATGTTGGCCTCACCGTCAGTGAATACGACGTTGTCCATCTTCTGGCGTCGAGCGTCGGTTGCTATCAGGCGTACCGCGCGATCTACGACCTTCAATACTACGAAGGCTTCGTTGCCGGGCAGGGGACTCAAGGTTATCGGACAAACGTTCGATCATCCATCAAGCGCATTCGCAAAAAGTTCTGCAAATTTGACCCGACCTTCGCAGAAATCCAGAACTCCACCGCCCACGGATATCGCTGGCGAGGTCTGACTGTCCCGGCTGAATGAGCCATGCCGGGCACGCGCGAGGAACGCGAACGGCAGCTTCGCCAGGCGCCCAAGGGTGACGCCCCGCTGCGCAGCGCGCGCGACTTGCTGGTTCAACGGACACCTTGCCCTAGACGTCGGCGTCCTTCGCATCGGTGAACTTGCGGCCCGGCAGCGGGACGAGCATGGCCGCGCGCTGCCGGTAGCGGCGATACTGGTCACCGAATTGCCGGATTAGGTCGCGCTCTTCCAGCTGGATGCCGATCAGGATGTAGCCGGTGATCATCACCGCGAACAGCAGGTGACCAACGCTCATCGCCGGCGTGGCCCACACGGCCAGCAGGACGCCGAGATAGATCGGGTGACGAACACGCCGGTAGAGCAACGGAGTGCGGAATTTGGCGTCCGGCAGCTGTTTGCCGAACAGGCGCGCGAACACCTGGCTGAGGCCGAACAGCTCGAAATGACTGAGCAGGAACGTGCTGGCCACCAGCACGACCCAGCCCAGCCAGAAGATGCCCTCGAGCAGCGCAGCGGCGGTCGGGTTGTGCACGGTCCAGACAGGCGCGGGGATGGGCTGCCACTGCCAGTACAGGATCAGCAGCGCGAAACTGGCGAACAGCACATAGGTGCTGCGCTCGACCGCGGGCGGCACGATCCGCGTCCACCAGCGCTTGAAGCCCTGGCGCGCCATCACGCTGTGCTGGAGTGCGAACAGTCCGATCAGCATCGTATTGACGAGCACGCTCTGCAGAAGCGGTCCGGCCGTCCCCGAATCGATCGACTTCGGCACGATGAGATTGCCGACGAAGCCGATGAGATAGAGGAGTGCCACGAGAGTGAAGCCGTAAGCGACGACGCCGTAGATGAGCGCGACCAGCCCTGCCATGAAACGTCTCCTGGTTATTTCAATATCTGTTTTTGCCGCACGAGGCGGACGTGCTCTCGATCGAGGGGTTTTCCTCGAGCGAGTTCGAGAGGCGGCTGTCGGCGTGGCTCACGTCACGCTCCAGGCGTGAGCGATCACCCGGGATTTTGCGCGGTCACCATCCAGGAGCTCGACTTCATCATGACGCCTTCGGGACGGACGAATCTTCCCAGCTCGTCCCTCAGCGCCGCCACCAGCCTGTCATGCAGGCGTTCGGCCTGCTTGCCGGCCTCGCGATAGACCTTGCCCGCGGGTCCGATCGCGAGCTGGAACGCGACCGCTTCGTCGAGGTCTCGACCGACCAGGACCTCGGCATCGATTCGCTCGAACCGGGCGTCGGCGTAGCCGGCGATCTCCAGCTGCCGGGTCACGGAATCGGGATCGGTCATGGAGAAGGGCCCGGGTCCGCAGGTCGCGGCGTCCTCTTTCACCGCCGGCAGGTAACGCAGCACGACCTCCTTCGACAAGGTGAGCCACGGATTGTCTGCCCGCGCGCGCCACACGATCATCGTCATCGATCCGCCCGGCCGGAGCGCT
>DATHHS010000029.1:0-5900 GCA_035317085.1 Burkholderiales bacterium | reverse complement strand
CGTGCAGTACGTGCTGTTCGACGAATCGACCAACGGTACCTACGTGGCCATCGAAGGAGACCGCGAGGTGCTGATGCGCCGCGACCAGATCATGCTGCGCGGCCGGGGCAAGATCGGTTTCGGCACCTCGACCGAAACGGCGGCCGAGCTGTTGCTGTTCGACTGCTCCTGAGCCCGGAGACGGAAGGCGTGCCGCGGCGCATCGCGCCCGGCCGCGGGTGCTAAAATTCCCCTTTTTCCGGAGAGTTGACGTGAATCAGGTCGCATCGGCAGCGCGCACGGCGGTTTCGGGAAAAGAGCACTGGATCACAAGGAGCGGCAAGGGCAGCGAAAAAATCCGGCTCTTTCTCTGGCAGAAGCTCCCCGCCGCGGGCGTGCAGAAGCGCGGCACCGTGCTTTTCGTGCACGGCTCTTCGATGGCCTCGCAGCCGACCTTCGACCTCAAAGTCCCCGGACGTCCCGATTCCTCCGTGATGGACTGGTTCGCCGCGCGCGGCTTTGAATGCTGGTGCATGGATCACGAGGGCTACGGGCGCTCCGACAAGTCGCGCCCGATCAACTGCGACATTCCGAACGGCGCCGACGATCTTGCGGCAGGCAGCGAATACATCCTCAAGACGATCGGCGGAGGGAAGTTGCATGTGTACGGCATTTCCTCGGGAGCGCTGAGAGCGGCGCTCTTCGCAGAGCGGCATCCCGAGCGCGTCGCGCGGCTCGCGCTCGACGCTTTCGTGTGGACGGGCGAGGGCAGCCCGACGCTCGCCGAGCGAAAGAAAAGGCTGGCCGAATTCTCGGTGAAGAACCGACGGCCGATCGATCGCGCGTTCGTGCACAGCATCTTCGAGCGCGATCATCCGGGCACGGCGGACAAGGCGACCATCGAAGCTTTCGCCGACGCCATCGTCGCGCTGGACGATTCGGTCCCGACCGGAACCTACGTCGACATGTGTTCGAAATTGCCGATCGTCGATCCGGCGAAGATCACCGTGCCCACGATCGTCATGCGCGGACAATGGGACGGGATCGCCGGGATCGACGATTTGATCGAATTCTTCAAGCGCCTGCCCAATCCCGACAAGCAGTTCTCGGTCATGGCGGGCATTTCGCATGCGAGCTTTCATCAGAAGAACTACCTGATGGTCTATCACATCCTGCATTCGTTCTTCTCGCAACCGGAACCGGTCTACAAGGGTTGAATCGATGCGCGCGCTTTCTTCGCTGCTCCTCGCCTTGTCGCTCGTCGCGCCCGCGGCAGCGCAAAACTATCCGAACCGTCCGGTGCGCATCGTGATTCCGCTCTCGCCTGGCGGGACGACCGACGTGCCGGGACGCATCATCGCCCAGAAGCTCTCCGAATCTCTCGGCCAGCAGTTTTTCGTCGAGAACCGGGCAGGCGCCGGGGGCACGATCGGCTCGGACTTCGTCGCCAAGTCCAGGCCCGACGGCTATACGCTGCTGCTCACCGCGTCGCCTTTCGTGATCGCGCCGCATGTGTACAAGAACCTGCCGTACGACACGCTTGCCGATTTCGCGCCTGTGATCCGGATCGCCACCGGGCCGTACGTCCTGGTCGTGCATCCCTCGCTCGGCGTAAATTCCGTGAAGGAGCTGATCGCGCTCGCGAAGAAAGATCCGGGCAAGATCGATTTCGCCAGCTCAGGCAACGGCGGCGCACAGCACCTCGTCACCGAGCTCTTCATGTACATGGCCGGCATCAAGCTCAACCATGTGCCGTACAAGGGCAGCGGGCCGGCGCAGCAGGACTTGATGTCGGGCATCATCAAGGTGAGCTTCGTCGGCACGCCGATCGCGATTCCGCATATGAAATCCGGGCGGTTGAAAGCCCTCGGCGTCAGCACGGCGAAACGCTCGCCCGAGATGCCTGAGGTGCCGACCATCGCCGAGGCCGGCGTTCCGGGATACGAGGCGCGTGTGTGGATCGGCATGCTCGCCCCGGCCGCCACGCCGCGCGAGATCGTCGCGAAGCTGAACGGGGAGATCGGCAAGCTCATGGGTGCTGACGAGGTGAAGAAGCTCCTCGCCCCGACCGGCATGGAGCCCGACCCGGACACGCCCGAGCAGTTCGGCGCCTACCTCAAGGCCGATTTCGACAAGTGGGGCAAGGTCGTGCGCGACTCGGGGGCGACGGTCCAATAGAAAACCGGGGACAGACCACCATTTTCAGCGCTGCGACGCTTCGCGGCCTTTGCCGCCGGAGGAAATAGTGGTCTGTCCCCGGTTTTCATGAGGGAAATCATCTTCCTACTGGCGCTCGCCAGCGCCAATGCCGGCATCGCGCTGCGTGCCGTCGAGCCGATGCTGCCGCGCCTCGCCTCGGATTTCGGCGAGAGCGTCTCGGCGACCGCGGTGATCATCTCCGCATATGCCCTGGCCTACGGCGGTGCGCAACTCCTCTACGGGCCTCTGGGTGACCGCTTCGGCAAGCTGCGCGTCGTCAGCTTGTCGCTCGTGGGCGCTGCCCTGGGTTGTTTCGGCTGCGCGCTCGCGCAAGACCTCGCCACGCTCGCAGCGATGCGGCTCGTGACGGGCTTGTTCGCATCCACTCCGGTGATGCTCGGCATGGCGTACATCGGGGACCGCGTGCCTGCCGCCGAGCGCCAGCCTGTCATCGCGCGCTTCGTCGCCGGAACGATTACCGGGCAGGCACTTGGGCCTGCGGTGGGCGGTGCGGTGACCGATCTTCTCGAGTGGCGCGGAACCTTTGCGCTGCTGGGCGCGGTATTCGCAGTGGTGTCCGCGATCCTGATTCTGCGTACCCGGGCGCAATGGGGCGAGGAGAAGGTGATTGCACTTTCCGCAAATCCTTTCGCCGTGCATATGCGCCTGCTGCGTTCCCCGCACGTGCGCCACGTCGTGGCGATCGGCTTCATCGAAACGTTTCTCTTTTTCGGGGCCTTCGCGTTTCTCGGTGCCTACCTGAAGCTGCGCTTCGACCTGAGCCTGACCCTGATCGGTTTGATCCTCGCCGGATTCGGCATCGGAGGCGTGCTCTATACCCTGATGGTGCGGCGGCTTCTGATGGAGCTCGGCCAGCGCGGCCTGGTTCTCGGCGGCGGAATCGGTTGCTGCGCCTGTTACGCCCTTGCCATGCTGACGCACGCCTGGCATGTCGTCGCTCTTTGCACTGTCGGTCTCGGATTCTCCTTCTACATGCTGCACAACACCCTCCAGACCAAGGCGACCGAGATGGCGCCGGAGGCGCGCGCCACCGGCCTCGCCTTGTACTCGTCGGCCTGGGCGCTGGGTCAGGCCGCCGGCGTCGCGGGAATGGGGCTCGCGGTGGGCTTGCTCGACTACCAGGCGCCGATCATCGCTTTCGGCGTGGGCTACCTGGCTCTGGGCGTCTGGATGAGGAGAAACCTCGACAAGCTGTGACGCACGGGCGAGACCCCACTCGAATCCCGTTATAATTCGCGCATCGCGGTGCCCTCCTGGAAGAAATCTCATGAATACACGTGACCCCGCACTCGCCAAGGTTCGCGACCTGAGCCATTTCATCGGCGGCAAACACGTCCCGGGTGAAAGCGGCCGTTTCGGCGACGTTTTCAATCCGACGACAGGTGCGCTCGCCGCCCGGGTGCCGCTCGCCTCAAAGGCCGAGGTCGAGCGCGTGATCGCCAACGCGAAAGAAGCCTTTGCCGGCTGGTCGGAAACTTCGCCGGTGACGCGGGCGCGGGTGATGTTCCGCTTCAAGGAGCTGGTCGAGCGTCACATGGACGAGCTGGCGCTGCTCGTCGCCTCCGAGCACGGCAAGGTGCTCTCGGATGCGAAAGGCTCGGTGCAGCGCGGCCTCGAAGTGGTCGAGTTCGCCTGCGGCATCCCGCACCTGATGAAAGGCGAGTACTCCGACAACATCACCTCCGGCATGGATCTGTATTCGATCCGCCAGCCGCTCGGCGTGTGCGCAGGCATCACGCCGTTCAATTTTCCGGCGATGGTGCCGATGTGGATGTTCCCGATGGCAATCGCCTGCGGCAACACCTTCATCCTCAAGCCCTCCGAAAAAGATCCTTCCTGCCCGCTGCGGCTCGCCGAGCTGATGCTCGAGGCGGGTGCGCCCCCGGGCGTGCTGAACGTCGTCAACGGCGACAAGGAGGCGGTGGACACGCTGCTCACCGATCCGCGCGTCTCCGCGGTGAGCTTCGTCGGCTCCACGCCGATCGCCAAATATGTGTTCTCCACCGGTTCGGTCAACGGCAAACGCGTCCAGGCCCTGGGCGGCGCGAAGAACCACATGGTGGTGATGCCCGACGCCGATATCGAAGTCGCGGCAGAAGCGCTGATGGGCGCGGCCTACGGCTCGGCCGGCGAGCGCTGCATGGCGATCTCGGTGGCGGTTCCCGTGACCGACCGCACCGCGAACGAACTGATCGAAGCGATGACGCCCAGGATCAGGAAGCTGAAGATCGGACCGTCAACCGACAACGCCTCGGAAATGGGGCCGCTGGTGACGCGCGAGCACCGCGACAAGGTCAAGGGCTACGTCGATCTCGGCGTGAAAGAGGGCGCGAGCCTGGTGGTGGACGGGCGCGGCTTCAAGATGGCCGAGCAGCCGGACGGGTTTTTCCTCGGCGGGTCCCTGTTCGACAAGGTCAGGCCCGAGATGCGCATCTACAAGGAAGAAATTTTCGGGCCGGTGCTGTCGGTGGTGCGGGCGAAGAACTTCGAGGAAGCGCTGGCGCTGCCCTCCGACCACGAGTACGGCAACGGTGTGGCGATCTTCACCCGCAACGGCGACGTCGCGCGCAATTTCACGCACAAGGTGAACTGCGGCATGGTCGGCATCAACGTGCCGATCCCGGTGCCGCTCGCTTTCCACAGCTTCGGCGGCTGGAAGAATTCGATCTTCGGCGATATGAACCAGCACGGGCCCGAGGGCGTGCGCTTTTACACGCGCATCAAGACCGTGACCGCGCGCTGGCGCGAAGGCGTGAACCCCGGCGCCAACTTCGGCATGCCGATAATGAAGTGACGAAATGGGCGCAAGCACATTTCGTCATCCCGACCTGCCCCCGAGTGATTCTATCGGGGGACGCGCAAAGCGCGAGCCGAGATCCAGTGTCGTTTACCCAGGAAGTCTCTGGATTCCCGCTTTCGCGGGAATGACGATGTAGCGAGCAGCCATGGTCAACCTCCACGACATCCGCTACCTGAGGATCGGCACGCCGGACCTCGAGTCGGCCGTGGAGTTCGCCACCAGGATTGTCGGCCTGCAGTTCGCCGGCCGCGAAGGCAAGGCTGCCTACTTCCGCAGCGACAAGTCCGCCGTGCGCGGCGACACGCGCGACCACACGTTGGTGTATTTCGAGGGCGATCCCGCCGACCACGTTGTCGGTTTTGATCTGAAAAACCGGGACGACTTCGACCGCGCCGGCGCGGAGATCGAAAAGGCCGGCCACCCGGTGCGCTACGGGAAAAAAGCCGAGTGCGAGCTGCGTCGTGTCCAGCAGTTTCTCGCCTTCGAGGACCCCACGGGGAACAAGATAGAAGTCGTCGTGCGGCCTTTCCACTCGGGAGGCCGTACCTTCCCCTCGCGCGACGCCGGCATCACGCACTTCAGCCACATCGGACTCAAGACCTCGAACGCGCCGCGCGACGAGGCGTTCTGGACCCAGCTCCTGAATGCGCGCGTGTCCGACTGGATCGGCGAGGCGCCGCTCCTGCGCGTCAACACCATCCACCACACGCTCGCGCTGTTCCCCTCGCCGCATCCCGGCGTGCAGCACATCAACCACCAGGTCGAGGATTTCGACGACGTGATGCGCTCGTACTACTTCCTCAAGGAGAAGGGCGTGCGCATCGTGTTCGGGCCCGGCCGCCATCCGTCCTCGTCTGCGTGCTTCCTGTATTTCGAAGGACCCGACAAGATGGTCTACGAG
>DATHHS010000028.1:0-3054 GCA_035317085.1 Burkholderiales bacterium | reverse complement strand
CGCGCGCTCGGGAATCGCCTACGTACCGGAGGGCCGGGGCATATTTCCCAATCTGTCGGTGCGCGAAAATCTCGTTATGGCGGCCCGGCCGGGCCCGAACGGCGCTCGCGACTGGACGCTCGAGCGCGTCCTGGAAACATTTCCGCGCCTGGCGGAGCGCCTGGACCACGGCGGAGGCCAGCTCTCCGGAGGCGAGCAGCAGATGCTGACCATCGGGCGGGCGCTGATGACCCATCCGGAGCTCCTCATCCTGGACGAAGCGACCGAGGGCCTTGCGCCGCTGGTCGCGCGCGAGATCTGGCGCATCGTCAAGTCGATCAAGGAAGCCGGGATCGCCACCATCATCGTGGACAAGAACTTCAGCGCGGTTTCCGCGATCGCCGACCGGATCGTGATCCTGGTCAAAGGCAGCGCTGTATACGATGGGTCCAGCGCCGAGCTGCGCGCCCAGCCCGCGCTGCACCGGCGCCACCTGGGAGTGTGAGGGCTGTAAGGGCTGTGCTTGCCTGCTGCCCCGTGCGCAAGTAACCTCGCCTAGTGCTGGCTATCAAGAGCCTTTCCAAGTCCTTTTCGGGTCCGCGCGCAAAGACGGTGCTGCGAGACATCAGCTTCGACCTTGCCGCAGGCGACTACGTCGCGGTGATGGGGGAATCGGGGATCGGAAAATCGACGCTGCTCAACCTCGTAGCCGGACTGGACCGGCCCGATTCCGGACAGGTACTCTTCGACGGGACGGATCTGTGCACGCTCGGCGACGATGCGCTCACCCTGGTTCGCCGCAAGCACATGGGATTCGTTTTCCAGGCGTTTCACATCCTGCCTTACCTGACTGTGGCGCAGAACGTCGCGCTTCCGCTCGCGCTGAACGGCATCGGGAAGAAGCCCATGCGCGCGCGGGTCGGCGCGCTGCTCGATTCGGTGAAACTGGGCGAGCGCGGCGAAAGCATGCCGCACGAGCTTTCGGGCGGCGAGATGCAGCGCGTGGCGATCGCGCGCGCATTGGTCCACAAGCCGCGCCTGGTGTTCGCCGATGAACCGACCGGCAATCTCGACCCGGAAAGCGCAAGCGACGTGCTCGCTCTGCTGCGCGAATGCGTGAAAGGCGAAGGCGCCGCCGGGATACTCGTGACCCATTCCTCGGCCGCCGCGCGCACGACTGACCGCATCTACGTGCTCGGCCAGGACGGCTTGCGGCCCGCGTAGCAGCGCGCGGGCATATAATGCGGCGGTCGTGCGCTGCTTCGAACCCATGAGAAAACGGATTGCATCCCTATGCCTTGCGGCCTGGGGCGTAACGCTCTTCGGGTGCGCGACCCTGAAAGCGGAGGACGTGAAGGTCTACAATCCGGCGCAACTCAGGCAAGGCGAATACCAAACCGTCAAGCGCCTGTGGGTCGAAACCTGGCGTCCCCCGTTCTGGGTGCCCACGTATTCTTCGCCAGAGGACGGCATCGCCGCGATGCAGGACAAGGCGGCGGCGCTGGATGCGAATGGATTGATCAATGTCGCGTGCTACGGCGACAAAGGATTTTTTTCCTTCGGCTCGCAGTCCTTCACCTGCTACGGAAATGCAATCAAGGTTCCCTGAGCCGAGCTCTCTGTGACTGCCTGATCCGGGAGGTCCGGAAGCCCGCCCGCTCGTTCCACTCTCAGCCGATCCGGAAAAGACCGCGCTCGACGCCGTGCATGCGCTCGAAGCCGGTTTCGGTGACGAGCACGAGCTCACCGACCTGTACGCCGGCCTTCTGGTCCGGAGTCACGACGTTCGGCTGAACCACGCAGGTCATCCCGGCCTCCAGGGTCATTTCCGGAAGCGGTCCGGCAGGCCGGCTCTTCGAGCCGAGCACCGGCGGGAAATAGCCTCCGCCGAAGCCGTGCATCAGGTCGTCGTAGACGGTAAATCCTGCGTCTTCGATGACACCTGCGGCGTCGATGATCTCTCGCATGGTGGTGCCGTGGCGGATCACGCTTGTCACGGCGTCGAACGCCGCTTCCGCCGTCTCGTGGAGCTTCCGGAACAGGGGTGTGGGTTCGGCCGCCACGGTGAAGGTGCGCAGGATCTGCCCCGGATGCTCGAAGAACTGGGCCGTGATCTCCGTGGCGATCACGTCGCCCGGACGCAGCTTGCGGGTCGATTCGAACTGCCGCGGCACGCAGTACTCGGGGTTCGACATCGGCGTTGCAAGAAAATAGTGGATGTAGGTCACCCCGCCGTGCGGGTGATAGGCCGCTTCGCAGATGCCGCCCAACTCGCGCTCGGTCATGCCGGGTCGCGCTTCGCGCCGCAAGCCCTCGATCGCGAGATCGGAAAGCGCCGCCGCGATGCGCATCCAGTCGATTTCCTCCCGCGACTTCACCAGCCGCAGGCGCACGTACTCGCGGTTGAGATCGACGAGAGGTCCGAACACGGCTTCGAGCTTCCTGCATTTCGCGAGGCCCAGGGCGCCCATCAGGCCGATGCGCTTTGCGCCGCGCGACTTGAGGTCGGCGATCGTCTTGTCGATGCCGTGATGCTCACCCCAGCGCACTTCGGTGTCGCGCGCGAGTTTCCGCGCAAGCGGCCAGTGGTTGTACCACTCCATGTACATCACCTGCGGTTCGCCCGGCGCGACGATCACATAGGCCTCGACCGTAGTCGGCCACGAAGTGAGCCAGGCGACACCGGTGCCGGCACGCTGTTCGCCGCACATGAGCAGATGGTCGACTTCCGCCACCTCCATAACGTGCGCCAGCGCCGAGCGGCGCCGCGCCATTTCTGCATCGGAGAAACGTGGATACTCCGCAGCGTGAAGCGCTGCGAGCCTCGGGTCGAGGTTTAGCGGATGAGTCATTGAGGAAGCGCCGGCAGGTTTTCTTCGAATTGTGTCAGAGACAAGTGTAGCGCGGACTGCGAATGTCGGGCGGCGGCGACAGCGTCTCGGGCAGGTGGTTTTCAGAACGCGTGCGAATCATTCCGGGAAACTATTAGAATTGTCCCATGTCTGAGGGGAATAACTTTTATCCATGGAGCGAATTATGAAATTGAGCAGGAAAGGGCGCGGCGCCTTGTCAGCC
>DATHHS010000027.1:0-11090 GCA_035317085.1 Burkholderiales bacterium | reverse complement strand
TCGAAGGCGGATTTCACGTCCACAAAGCACCCGCCCTTGGTGATTTTCCGGATGATCGTGCCGGTACCCATCTCCTGGAAACGGCGATGGGCCACTGCCGCGACCATCGCTTCCGCAACCGGCAAATCGTCCCAGGACACCAGATTCAGGCCGTACTCGTGGCGCGCTTCGGCGGGATCGGGAACCGGGTCGTGCACGTAGACTTCGACGCCGTAGGTTTCGAGCTCCCTGATGACGTCGATCACGCGCGAGTTGCGCAGGTCCGGCACGTTCTCCTTGAAGGTCAGTCCGAGCACTATGATTTTCGCGCCTCTCACCGGATTGCCGGTCTGGATCATCTGCTTGACGGTCTGCTCGGCGATGAACTTGCCCATGTTGTCGTTGATGCGCCGCCCGGCAAGTATGACCTCCGGGTGGTAGCCGAGCATCTCCGCCTTGTAGGTGAGGTAGTAGGGGTCCACGCCGATGCAGTGCCCGCCCACGAGACCCGGCCGGAAGGGCAGGAAGTTCCACTTCGTGCCCGAGGCCTGGAGGACTTCGAGCGTGTTGATCCCCATCCGGTTGAAGATGATCGAGAGCTCGTTCATGAGCGCGATGTTGAGATCGCGCTGCGTGTTTTCGATGACCTTGGCGGCCTCCGCGACCTTGATGCTCGAGGCGCGGTGTATTCCGGCGTTCACCACTGCGCCATAGAGGCGCGCGACCTTCTCCAGTGTTTCAGGGGTGTCGCCCGAGACGACTTTCACGATGGTGGCGAGCGTGTGCTCCTTGTCGCCCGGGTTGATGCGCTCGGGCGAATAACCGACGTTGAAATCCTTGAGCCATTTCATTCCGGAATGCTTCTCCAGCACCGGAATGCACACTTCTTCGGTCGCGCCCGGATAGACTGTGGATTCGTAAACGACGATGGCGCCGCGCTTCATGTACTTGCCGACGGTGGTACTGGAGCTCACCAGTGGGGTGAAATCGGGCTGACGCGCGGCGTCTATCGGGGTCGGAACGGCGACGATAATGATGTCCGCCGCCGCGAGCTCGGAGGGATCCGCGGTCACTGAAAGCTGGCCGGCGCTACGGAGGTTGTCGCCCGATACTTCGCCGGTCGGGTCCACGTGGCGGCGGTAGCTCGCCACCTTCGATTCGCTCAGGTCGTATCCGATGGTGCGGAATTTCTTGCCGAACTCGACTGCAAGCGGCAGACCGACGTAACCCAGCCCAACGACTGCCACGACGCTCATGCGCTTCCTTCCAATTTTCAACAAAAAAAGACCGCCCACCGACAATTGCCCGTGCATCCCGCGGCGCCGGAGGCGGCGTCAGGCGATATTGTGCGGCTTGACGCTCCAAGAGGCAAAAGCCGGAAACCGGGACAGATTCTCGGATTCCGGGGAGGAGGGCCGCGCGGTTCGATGGAGTTGCGCCTTCAGCAGAGCCCTTTGGGGGGACCGGGCCCGGCGCTTGACTTGGGCGGCTCCACGAGTTCATGATACCGTCATAAAATAAAAGTCGATTCGCTCCACACTTTCACCGATGAACTGGACGAGTTGGGCAATAGCGCTGGCCGCGTGGCCTCTCGTCGGGGTGGGCGTAGCCTTCCTGATTGGCGGTTTCATCCATGGCGTTGAAGCTGCGCAAGACCCCGACGATCTGACCCTCCCCGTACTGAGCTACCTGCGTCTCAACGAGCGCGCCAGCACTTCGCGCTCGCGCACACCGGCTCAAACCGGAGCGCAGCAGGACGTCACGAGCGGACGCCGCACGCACTGAATTCCGCGTTTCTGCAGCTTGTCGTAGTGGAATATCCTGCCCCGCCGGCAGGCGCTTGCCGCGGCCGATCCCGGAACCCCTGTACTCTTCCCGCTACGTCGTCCCGCGCTTGACCTGACTTACCGGCACCTACATCATGCGTGCTCGCGTAAATTTGGACGGGACGACCGTGAGAGTGCTGGTGACTGGCGGGGCCGGTTATATCGGATCCCACACCTGCGTCGAACTGATGCAGGCGGGACACGAGCTCGTCATTTACGACAACCTCTGCAACAGCAGGCGCGCGGTGATTGCGCGCATCGCCACCATCGTTGGCAAGGCGCCGGAATTCGCGGAAGCGGACGTTCGCGACCTGGGTGCGTTGCGGGATGTGCTTTCCCGCTACCGGTTTGATGCCGTGATCCACTTCGCCGGTCTCAAGGCGGTGGGTGAATCCGTCGAGAAGCCGATCGAGTATTACGACAATAACGTACAGGGTGCCCTGGTGTTGTGCCGGGCGATGGCGGATGCCGGCGTCGGCATGCTGGTGTTCTCCTCCTCCGCAACCGTCTACGGCAATCCGTCCTCGGTGCCGATCCGCGAGGATGCGCCGCTCGCTCCCACCAATCCCTACGGCCACTCGAAATTGATGGTCGAGCGGATATTGGCGGACCTCGCCGCGTCGGATCCCGCCTGGCGCATCGCCCTGCTGCGCTACTTCAACCCTGCGGGTGCGCACCCGAGCGGATTGATCGGCGAGGATCCGCAAGGTATCCCGAACAACCTCATGCCCTATGTCGCGCAGGTCGCCGTGGGCGTTCGCGAGAGGCTTCGCGTGTTCGGAAGCGACTACCCGACCCGCGACGGCACCGGAGTGCGCGACTACATTCATGTCGTTGACCTGGCGCGCGGCCACCTTGCGGCGCTGGAAACGATGCAACGCGAGCGCCGGGGCTTGACGGTCAATCTGGGCACCGGGCAGGGAATTTCCGTGCTGGAGGCGGTGCGCGCTTTCGAGCGCGCCAGCGGCCGGGCGATACCGTTCGAGCAGGTCGCACGCCGCGCGGGCGACGTTGCCGAATGCTATGCCGATCCATCGCTCGCGGAAAAGACGCTCGGCTGGAAGGCGGGACATACGTTCGACGACATGTGCCGGGATGCGTGGCGATGGCAAAGCATGAATCCTCGCGGCTATGTTGAGGACGGGGCTGCGGGTGCGAGCAGGTAGAAGGAAAGCGGGCGGCCGCGACGGCCGCCATCGATGATTTTGGGAGGCTGAAACGAAAATGAAGGTTCTCGTCACGGGTGCCGCCGGGTTCATCGGTTCGACGCTAACGCACGCCTTGCTCGACCGCGGCGACGAAGTCGTAGGCATCGACAATCTGAACAACTACTACGACGTACGGCTCAAGGAGGCGCGGCTGGAACGCCTGGTTGCGCGCGCCGGATTTGCATTTCAGAAGCTCGATATCGTCGAGCGCAAGCCGATGGGCGAGCTTTTCGCCACCGGAAAGTTCGATGCGGTGGTGCATCTCGCCGCACAAGCCGGAGTGCGCTACTCGATCGAAAATCCCTCGGCCTACGTTGACGCCAACCTCGTCGGCTTCATGCATGTGCTGGAAGGCTGCCGCCACTCCCGGGTCGGACACCTCGTGTTCGCCTCCAGCAGCTCGGTGTACGGCGCGAACACCCGACTGCCGTTTTCCGAGCACGACAACGTCGACCACCCCGTTTCACTGTATGCCGCGACCAAGAAGGCCAATGAGCTGATGGCGCACAGTTACGCGCATCTTTACGGCTTGCCGTGCACGGGGCTGCGCTTCTTCACCGTCTACGGCCCGTGGGGACGTCCCGACATGGCGTTGTTCAAGTTTACCGAAGGAATTCTTGCGGGGCGGCCGATCTCGGTATTCAACCGCGGTGAGATGGTGCGCGACTTCACCTACGTCGACGATATCGTCGAAGGCGTCGTGCGGGTCATGCGAAAACCCGCCGCTCCCGCCTCCGGCTGGAGCGGCGACCGCCCCGATCCGGCGACCAGCTACGCGCCCTGGCGTGTCTTCAATATCGGGAACAATCAGCCGGTCAAGCTCATGCGCTATATCGAGGTGCTCGAACAGTGCCTCGGAAAAAAAGCGCAGCTCGAGCTTCTCCCGATGCAGGCGGGAGACGTGCCGGCGACTTTTGCGGACGTAGCCGAGCTTGAAAATTATGTCGGCTACAAGCCGCAAACTCCGGTCGAAGTCGGAATCAGGCGGTTTGCCGATTGGTACCGGGGTTTTTATCGAAAATCCGGGTAAGTGTAATATTCCATGCGATGTGGGCGCCCAACGGCACGGCAATACTGTTTCGCGACGAAGCGCAGCACCGCGCCCTATTGGCGTGCGTCGGCGTCTCGATCGCATTGCACGCCCTGGTTCTGTTCGCCTTCCCGGGGTTTCGTCCGAGCGCCCATCCGGAAAGTCTTAGTGTTCTGAGCGCTAGTTTTGCGTCCAGGCCGGCGCCGAGCGAACCGGCGGTCGAACGCGTGACTCCGAAGCCGCCCGAGCCGCCGAGGGAAAGGGGGCCGGAGAAGCCGCGGCCGGTACTCGCCACGCCCGAACCTGGCGCACCGATGGCTGCACAAGCAGCGCCGACCCCCTTGCCGGTGCCGAGCCCGCCGGAGGTTGCGCCGCTGGCGGCAGCCGCGGACTCATCGCGCGCCGTCGAAGCGCCTGCGGCCGAACACGGCGCAAATCCCTCCGTTGAAACTTTCGATCCCGCTCTGCTCAGGGCGTACCAGCTCGCCTTGAGGGACGCGGCGAAGCGCTACGAACGCTATCCCGTGCAAGCGCTGGAGAGAGGCTGGGAGGGTCGGGTCGAGATTCGCGTGGTGATCGGACCCAACGGAATGATCAAGAACGCGCTCGTCAGGATTTCGAGCCGCTATCAGATCCTCGATGATCAGGCGCTCGACATGGTAAAAAAAGGCAAGTCCATGACCCCGATCCCGGCGGCGCTGCGCGGACGCGAGTTCACCATCGACATTCCGGTGAATTTCATACTGACCGGCTGAGACGCAATTGTTCAGCCGCTGCGGGTGGGAATACGCCGCGCCCCGTCGAAGCGCCGCATCCAATACTTCGAGCGCATGTCTTCCACGCGCACTGCCTTTCCGGGCCGCGGCGCGTGAATGAAACGATTGTCCCCGAGGTAAATTCCGACGTGGGAGTACGGCCGCTCGGTGTTGTAGAACACCAGATCGCCCGCTTCGAGCTCGGCCAGGCGCACCGACCTGCCCATTCGGCTCTGTGCCCGCGCGTTGTGCGGCAACTGGATGCCGTAGGCTTCCCGATAGACGTGCGCCACCAGTCCGCTGCAGTCGAAGCCGTTCTCGCTGGAACTTCCGCCGCGCTTATACGGCACTCCCGCGGCAGCGAGCGCCTGAAAAATCATTTCAGGGTCGCGGGCGGCAGGTCGCTCGCGGGGGATGGCTACGCACCCGGTAAGAATCAAAACGCAGAGATACAGGCAGTTGCGGTGCATAATCAAAGTACCATAGACCCTCGCAGCCTTGCTGTAAAGGCAAGCTGCAAGGTGTTCGAGACTTCTTGCCCCGGCGTAGTGAACAGATGACCCAACTCGGGAAACGTACGTGGAACCGGTGCGCACGCTGATGCCTGGCGTCCTGCAGGAACAACTCGAATCGGTCTTCGGCGCGCCGGGCCCGCTCGCTGCAGGAATCCAGGAGTATCGCGTGCGACCGCAACAGGTGGAAATGGCGAATCGCGTCGCCGAGGCGATCCGGGATAATGCCGTGCTGGTGTGCGAGGCGGGGACCGGCACCGGCAAGACCTTTGCCTACCTCGTTCCCGCATTGCTCTCGGCCGGCAAAGTCATCGTGTCGACGGGCACCAAGACTCTGCAGGATCAGCTCTATCATCGCGATCTCCCCACGGTGCGGGAGGCGCTCAATGTTCCGGTGACCACCGCGCTGTTGAAAGGCCGCGCCAACTACGTTTGCCACTATCACCTGAAGCGAAACCTGGAGGAGGGCCGCCCGGCAAGCCGCGAGATCGTCGCCGACCTGCAGCGCATAGCGAGCTTCACGCGCGTCACTCGCACCGGGGACAAAAGCGAGCTGGCGGATGTGCCGGAGGAAGCGCCCGCCTGGGGCCTCGCCACCTCGACCCGGGAAAACTGCCTGGGGCAGTCGTGTCCCAATTTCCGCGAATGCTTCGTGATGGCTGCGCGCCGCGACGCGCTCGTGGCGGATCTCGTCGTCGTCAATCACCACTTGTTCTTCGCCGATGTGATGCTCAAGGACGAGGGCATGGCGGAACTGTTGCCCGCCTGCAATACCGTGATCTTCGATGAGGCGCACCAGCTCCCGGAAACGGCGACGCTTTTTTTCGGGGAGACTCTGTCCACGGGGCAACTCGTCGAGCTGGCGCGGGACGCGCGCATCGAGGCGCTCTCGGGTGCGAGGGATCTCCCGGACCCGCAACGGCTCGGCGCCGGCCTGGAGAAAGCGGCCCGGGATCTGCGCCTCGCGCTACCCAATGAAAGCGGGCGCTACTCTGCCGCGGCTGTCGGGCAAAGGCACGAATTTTCGGAAGCACTCACGGCACTCGATTCCGCGCTGAGCTCGCTCTGCCTCGTGCTCGAGTCGCTCGCCGAACGCAGCGAAGGCCTCGCGCGCTGCTCGGACCGCGCCCGAAACGCACAAGCCCTGCTCGAGCGCTGGCGCGATCACAGCCGGGCCGACCTGGTTCGCTGGATCGAGGTGTTGAGTCACTCCCTTCAACTGAATGCCACGCCGCTTTCGGTCGCCGACGTTTTCCGCCGACAGCTCAACGGTCACCCGCGCGCGTGGATTTTTGCTTCGGCGACGCTCGCGGTCGGCGGAGATTTCAGCCACTACCGCGGCGAGATGGGACTGGACATGGACAACGCCCGCGCCGAGTGCTGGGACAGCCCCTTCGACTACGGCCGTCAGGCTGTGCTTTACGTTCCGAAGAAGCTTCCGGATCCGAACAGCGAAGAGCACACGCGCGCCGTCGTTGCGGCCTCGCTTCCCTTGATTGAGGCGAGCGGCGGGCGTGCTTTCCTCCTCTTCACGACCTTGCGGGCGATGCGGCTCGCTCACGGGTTGTTGCGCGAGGAATTCCGGCGGCAGGCACTGGAGTTTCCTCTGATGCTCCAGGGTGAACGCCCTCGCAGCGAACTGCTCGAACGTTTCCGTCGGCTGGGCAACGCGGTGCTGGTCGGAAGCGCCAGCTTCTGGGAGGGCGTGGACGTGCGCGGAGACGCGTTGTCGCTCGTGATCATCGACAAGCTGCCGTTTGCGCCGCCCGACGATCCGGTACTCGCGGCGCGGCTCGAGTCGCTCGAGCGCACAGGCGGCAATCCCTTCCTCGACTACCAGTTGCCCAAGGCGATCATTTCCCTGAAGCAAGGAGCCGGCAGGCTGATACGAGACGAAACGGACCGGGGCGTGCTCGTCATCTGCGATCCGAGACTGTTTTCGAAGCCGTACGGCCGGAGAATCCTGGCCGGCCTGCCGCCCATGACTCTTGCGCGCGAGCTCGACAAGGTCCTGCTCTTCATCGCCGCAGGGCGCGGGACGCTCAGCCCCGTCGGCACGCGAGACGGCGGCCGATCCGCGGTCAGCGGCTGAGCTGGGTGAGCATGTTCTTCAGGTGCTCGCTGTCGGGAAAATTTTTCTTCAAGATTCGCTCGGCGTCCCTGCGCAGCTCGGGCATGCCGAGCGCTTCGTAGGCCTGGATCATGATGAGCAGCGCTTCTTCCTGGGCCGGAGCCTGCGGGTAGTTTTTCAGGGCATATTGCGCGCGGTTCGCCGCGGCGACATAGGCGCCCCGTTTCATGTAGTAGCGCGCAACGTGAACTTCGTGTGAAGCGAGCGCGTTGACGAGGTATTTCATGCGCGCCAGCGCATCGGGCGTGTACTTGCTGTCGGGGTAGCGCTGTATCAGATCCTTGAATGCGTCAAACGATTCGCGCGCGGCCTTGGGGTCGCGTTCGGTCCGGTCCTGATTGGATATCTTGCCGAACAGGCCCAGGTCTTCGTTGAAGTAGACCAGTCCCTTTAGGTAATACGCGTAGTCCACGTCAGGGTGGTTGGGGTGCAGCTTGATGAACCGGTCGGTCGCCGCGACCGCGGATTCCTGCTCGTTCTGCTTGTAGTAGGCGTAGGCGATCTCGAGTTGACCCTGTTGCGAATAACGCCCGTAGGGAAAACGCGCTTCGAGCGTTTCGTAGCGCTTGATCGCAAGGTCGTATTGGCCGCCATCGAGCGCGTCCTTCGCCTCGCGATAAAGCTTCTCAGCCGTGTAGCCGGACGTGGGGTCGTGCTTGTCCACGAAGGAACAAGCCGCCAACAGGACGATGAATAAAGCTACACTACGTTTCATGATGGAACTGGCGGAAGAGACGCCGGATTATATCGCGCCGGGCGTCGTGCGACGCGTACCCGAAACTCTTGCCGGCTTGCGCTTGGACAAGGCTCTCGCCCGGATGTTCCCCGAGCATTCACGCAGCCGCCTGCAGACCTGGCTCAAGGAAGGTCATGTGCGTCTCGATTCCCATTCGGCCAAAGCCAAGCAGAAGATTTGGGGCGGCGAGCGCATCGAGATCCGTCCGCCGTCCGGTCCGGCGGAAACGGCATTTCGCGCCGAGCGAATTGCGCTCGACATCGTCCACGAGGACGACGACGTTCTGGTGATCAACAAACCGGCGGGCCTGGTCGTTCATCCGGGCAGCGGAAACTGGCAGGGGACGCTGCTCAACGCGCTCTTGCATCACTCGCCGCAGCTCGCGGCGATTCCCAGGGCCGGCATCGTGCACCGACTCGACAAGGGCACGAGCGGCCTCCTCGTCGTGGCGAAGACTTTGCAGTCGCAGACCCATCTCGTCCGGCAGCTTCAGGCGAGGACGGTCGCTCGCCACTATCTCGCACTGGTGCATGGCGTGGTGAAATTGGACGGAGAAGTGAACGCGCCGGTCGGACGCGATCCGCGCAGCCGCACGCGCATGGCCGTGGTGCGGGCAGGGAAGCCGGCCCTGACGCGCTACAAGGTGGCAAGACGTTTCGCCGACGCGACCTTGCTCGAATGCAGCCTCTCCACGGGCAGGACACATCAGATTCGCGTGCACATGCAGTCGCTGGGCCACCCGCTGGTGGGCGACCCGGTGTATCGCGGCAAGCGGCGGGGGGAATCGAAGGAGGCGCCGTTTCGCCGTCAGGCCTTGCACGCCGCCCGGCTTGAATTCTCCCATCCGGCTTCGGGCGCGCGAAGGCGTTTCGCCGCGCCCTTGCCCGGGGATTTCCGGGCGCTGCTGGATTCGCTCGATTGAGCAGTTCACTCCACCCCGGGTGGATCAGGCCCGACTGGCCCGCGGCAGCAAGGGTGCGCGCGCTCATCACTACGCGCGCCGGGGGGGTGAGTTCGGGCGCATTCGCGAGCCTCAATCTGAGCTTGCGGGTCGGCGACGATTCCGAGCGCGTGGCGCGCAATCGCGCCATCCTGAGGACCTGCCTGCCTGCGGACCCGGTGTGGGTGAAGCAGGTGCACGGGACGGTCGTGATCGACGCGGCGGGGGCGAAGCCTGACGCGGAGGCCGACGGAATCGTGGCTCGCGTCGCAGGTTCGATCTGTACCGTGCTGACCGCAGACTGTCTGCCGGTCCTGTTGAGCGATCGCGCAGGCAAGGCCGTGGGAATCGCGCACGCGGGCTGGCGCGGGCTTGCGGGCGGGATTATCGAAAACGTCGTCCGCGCCATCGCGCCTTCCCCGCAGGATCTCATCGCCTACCTTGGACCGGGCATCGGCCCCCGCGCTTACGAAGTCGGCGAGGACGTGCGCCAGGCTTTCGTCGGCAAGGATCCCGAAGCGGACGCGGCCTTTGCTCCCCGTCAGAAAGGAAAGTACCTCGCCGACCTTTACGCGCTCGCGCGACGGCGACTCGCGGCCTCAGGCGTCGCCGAAGTCCACGGCGGCGGATTTTGCACTGCCGGCGAGGAGCGTTTTTTTTCCTACCGCAGGGACGGGACCACGGGCAGAATGGCGAGCCTCATCTGGCTGGAGGAGGACTAGAACGTGACCACGATTGCGTGGATCTCCGCGGCGACCGTCGCGGGCGGCATGATCAGTATCGCGATCGCTGCGCTGTTTGCGCTTTCGGCGCCCGCAAGCTGGGTCCCCGCGCTGGTGAGCTTTGCGGTCGGAGCCCTGCTCGGCGCCGTCTTCCTCGAGATCCTTCCGCACGCCATTGGCAGCACGAACGACCTACAGGCGCTGTTCGGCACGGTGCTCGCCGGCATCCTGGGATTTTTCGTTCTGGAGAAGCTGGTTCTTTGGCGACACTGCCACATCGAAGACTGCGACGCGCACGACCACCACGGGGACCCGAACGACCGCGGCCGCAGCGGCCTCATGATCATCATCGGCGATACTTTCCACAACTTCGTCGACGGTATCCTGATCGCGGCAGCGTTTCTGCAGAGCACCGAGCTCGGCGTGGTTACCGCGGCAGCGATCATCGCGCACGAAATCCCCCAGGAAATCGGCGACTTCGTCATCCTCCTTCATTCGGGGTACAGCAAGTTTGCTGCCCTGGTGCTGAACCTGCTCTCCAGCCTGGCCATGCTGGTCGGGGCGCTGATCGCGTATTTCACCCTGCAGGCTGCCCAGCAATGGACCGGAACCGTGCTCGCGCTCGCCGCCGCCAGCATGATCTACGTTGCAGTCGCCGATCTCATCCCCGGGCTGCACCGGCGTCCGGAGTTGCGCGCCACCGCGCAGCAGGTGGCACTTATCGCGACGGGCGTAGGCTTGATCTGGCTGGTCGGACATTGGATCAGGACTGTCTAAGCTTTCGAGAAGGTCGACCCGCCGGGCGTTTCAAAAAACGTTCATTGTCCTGGCGAGGTCTGCCTCTGCTAGCATGCGCCGGTGCGGGCGGATGGCATTCTGCTGAGGTTTCTTTTCGCGGTCTCGGTCGCGTCTGCGAGCGTCGCTCACGCGCAGGAAACAAGGGAGGAGACGAGCACCGCGAAATTCCAGGCGACCTATGTCTGGGAGCGGAAGGACCCTTTCGGCGCGTCGTATTCGGGGCCCCACAGCCTTACCACTAACCGCGAAAAAAGCTATTCCTTCACTGCGACTGCCGCGCTCGGTGTGCGCCTCTGGAGCGGCGGAGAACTCTACTTCGACCCGGAGGTCGCACAAGGCGTGCCGCTGTCCGGTCTTACGGGATTGGGCGGTTTCACGAACGGGGAAATCGCGCGGACTTCGGGTTCGACCCCGACCTTTTATCGCGCGCGCCTCTTCATCCGGCAGAGCTGG
>DATHHS010000026.1:0-2163 GCA_035317085.1 Burkholderiales bacterium | reverse complement strand
TTCGCGGTCCAATCGCCGTCCCAGCCTAAGTTCCAGCCCTCCGCCAGCACGCCGTCGAAGCCGTACTTGGCTGCGAAGTCCATATAACGCTCGACATTGCGGGTGTTGGCACCATGCTTAGGCCCGCTTTCCCAGGTGGATTTGTTCACGTGCATTTCCCACCACACGCCGACGAATTTTCCGGGCTTGAACCAGGACACGTTGCCCAGCTTATTCGGCTCATTGAGATTGAGTTCCATACGGCTGTCCGCGAGCGCACCGGCACTGTCGGTAATCAACACCGTGCGCCAGGGCGTTGTAAAGGGTCCCGTCTTTCGGGCAAGTACACCGTCCGGCCAAGGCATGAGCCAAGCCGAGAGTGTTCCCACGCCGTTCCCCTCGAGCAGCATGCTCGGAAAGTCGATCAAGGCCGCTTCATGAAACGAAAGATATAGCCCATTGGAGCCCTTGAGAGTCAATGGAGTCTCTGCCAGGGTGATGCGTCTGGCGTCCGTATGCGTGTAAAGATATTCATCGCGCTCCTGGCCCAACGCCTGATACCACCAAGCCACGTAATCGCCGAGCGGGTGAAACGAAGTTCGGTCCGCGCTCACCGCGACTTCGCGGCCGGCCGGAATATTTTCGTAGCGATAGCGGAATCCCAACCCCTCGTCGAAGACCCGGAAGGTGACCTCGACGCTCTGGGTGAAAGGCGTGTCGCCCTTGAGCTTTACTACCAGCTCGGTATGCCGATCGCGAATCATTCGTTCCTCACCCCAAGGCTGCTCCCAACTCGTGTCGGAAGAGCTGCGATTGACGCTCGTGATGGAGCTGTAATGCGGCTCGTGTTCACCGCGGAACTCAAGACCCAGATTCGACTGCGCGAGCACCGGCCGGCTCAGGCGACTGACATCGAAGGTGGCGCGGCCGTCTTGCACGGAAACACAGACTTTGATCACGCGCCCAGGCGATTGCGCGCATTCGGGACCCGATGCCGCGGCCACAGACGGGATGTATACGGCGGCCAGAATCGCAGCCCACTTGAAGCTCATGGCGTATCTATTCCTCGTTGATAAATGGGACGCTTTAGGGCGCCTTAAGATAAGAGGTCTTGAGCTTTTGCTTGAGCGCAGCGCGAACTGCCGAGCGTGTCGTGCCGAGGACGCCCTGAAGGTCAGGAGGAATATGCTCCAGCGCATGTCCTTCAGATCCGAACACGAAGGCCGCGAACATGGCCTGCCAGTAGGTGCGCTCGGCCGCGGGAAGATCCTTCAACGCCAGCAACGCGGTCAAGAAGCAGTCGTAAGGATTCTCGAGGCCTTGGGGCTGCGCGCCCCACCAGTAATTGACCATGGCGTTGTACGGATCGCGCGAGGTGACATGGTGCCACCAGTGGCGCGGCATCAACAGCGCATCGCCCGGCGCTAACTCGGCGCGCTGCGCAGCGGCCAGCGCCTTCTCAAAACGCGGAAAGCGCGCGAAATCAGGCGCCTCCAGATCGACGATCGACAGCGGCGGCGGGTTCTCGATTGGACCGATGTACAGGTTTGCCACTTGCTCGGGCGGGAAGAGCACGAAACGGCGATGGCCTGAGATGACACACGCGAGGTTGTGGTCCCGATCATGATGGATCTGCGTTCGGACACGGCCGCCGAGCCACAGTAGCGGCCCGATCCCCGGAAGCAGGGGCATCGGATTTTGCTGAACGAAGTCCGGCAGATGGCTGGCGAGCGGCAGCATCTGGATGGCGATGACCGGCGCATTCGGGCGATCAACCTGGCGTTCGATGCGATCGAGTGTCTCGCTGATACCGCGCTGACGCTTGGAGAAGGTGAATTCCCGCAGATCCGCGCTGTAGCCGAGTCGTCCCCGCGCGCTGGCGGGCGCCTCGACCATGGGGGCGGGGATGCCACGGTCCATGGACTTGAGGTAATCGTTGAGCGCAGAAGGTGATTTCCGGCCGGCCGCGAGTGAAGGCCAATGCTCGATGAGGCCCGGCAACACCAGTGGTCTCGATGCCTCGGCCGCCCCCTCGAGCTCTGCCGTGGTCTTGATCGAGGCGACCGGTATTCGCGGAAGCCGGCTCAGTAAACCGTCCTCCTCGCCTTCGGCGGAACCTGCAACCGCGGTCATCAGGCCGCGCTGCCCCGTATGCTGTTGAGATATCCGTCGTGCGTGGGCTGC